>JAJTXZ010000099.1 GCA_021463195.1 Anaerolineae bacterium | reverse complement strand
TCCATAGACGTGACAGACGTGACAGGTTTTTGGAAACCTGTCACGTCTCCTTTTTCCAACGCCAGGCGCCAATCCGCCCCTTTCATTTTGCCGTCTGCCAATTTGGGCAACAAATGTTTCACGTCTTCGGCGAGGACCAGTTTTTCCGCGACGAGACGCTCTAGAATTTTTCGAGCCAATTCTTCGGATGGGGTTTTCATGTCATCCTCCAAGACGTGACAGACGTGACAGACGTGACAGGTTTTCGGAAACCTGTCACGTCTTGTCACGTCTAGATCACGCGCCAACGAATCGTGAACAACGGTTTCAGTTCACTGGTTTGTTTTAGCTTGCCTTCGATTTGCGCGATCAAGCGCTCGCGCAATTTGTCCACTTCATCTTGCGCGTCAAAGAGCGCGCGGCGTTTTTGATTACGTAAGGTTTCCAATGCGCGAATTTGCTTTTGTCCTTCCAACTTGTCTTCCAACGTCAGGGCAGTCGTCGCCGCGCGCCGCGCCTCTTTGATTTGGCGGTCGAGTTCTTTGATGTCGCGTTCCAGCCCCAACTTGAGGTCATCTGCCCAACTGTCAAGTTTCGCCGCTTCTTGCTCGAAAAAGCGCGCGTTGCGTTCGCGGATGGATTGTTGGATTTCGTTCACGAGACGTGACAGGTTTCCAAGACGTGACAGGTTTTGAAAACCTGTCACGTCTTGAGCATGACCCGGCAATGTCAAAAGCCGCTGCGCGGTTTCCGTGTCCAGCGCCTGCCCCGCGTCTGTTGCGCCCGCGAACAGTAAATAGTCTTCACTCTGGTCGAGCGAGTGTACGGAAAATGCGGACAAGCTCAACCATCCCGCCTGCCCGACAAGCGTTTGCAAAATCGTCACCTTGCCTTCATGCTCGCTATACTGGAGAGTTACTTCTGCAGAGGGCAATTCACGCTGCTTTGCCTGCGCCAAAACTGCTTCGGCGAGCGGATGATTCAAACGATACAAATGCGCTTCGCCCGAACGGCGCGGCAGTTCGTACCAACCCAACGGAATTTTACCGTCGAGCTGGGGAAACGGATTGCGTTCGAGGAAAAAACGCGAATCATCGGCAAACCGCGCGGCGTCGCCCAATTCGTGGCGCGTCAACTGCATCAACATTTGTTCGTAACGATTCAGATACGCTTTCGATGCGGCGTCGCGCACGCGCAATTTTTCGCGCACTTCGTCGTCAAAATTTTCCAAGAGTTGCTGGCGTGTGCGCGTCATCGTCGCGTTAATTTCGGTGGAGAGTTCCGCTTGCAGTTGGTCGAACGCGGCTTGAATCTCGTGCGGCAAACGCGCGCGTTGATAAATTTCCAAAATGCGCTTTTCAAAATCCACGCCCGATTCGATAGCGCCCAACACTTCATCGCTCGCGCCAAAGACGCCTTCAAAGAGTTGAAATTTTTCCGAGAGCAATTCAAACACGCGTTGGTCGGCTTGATTCTTGCGATTCAGAAAATTCACGACGACGACATCGTGCTTTTGTCCGTAGCGGTGACAGCGTCCGATGCGCTGCTCGATGCGCTGCGGATTCCACGGCAAATCATAATTCACCACAAGCGAACAGAATTGCAAGTTGATGCCTTCCGCGCCCGCTTCGGTCGCAATCATGATGCGCCCCTGCTCGCGGAAATAATCCACCAACGCGGAACGCATGTCCGCGCTGCGCGAACCCGTCACGCGGTCAGTGCCTTGATGGCGCGCGTGCCATCCCGCATAAATTTCTTTGGAACGGTCATCGGTGTTTGTGCCGTTGAATAAAACAATCCCTTCAGAAAAGGGGCTGTCCGCGAGGACGCGCAACAAATAATTTTGCGTGCGGCGCGATTCTGTAAAGATGATGGCTTTTTGTTCCGCGCCCAGTTCGCGCGCTTGCTCAAACGCAATTGTCAACGCTTGCACCAACGCTTTGCCCTTGGCATTGTGTTGAATCGAGGTGGCAAGCCGCGCAAATTCATCGAGGTCGGCAATCTCGGACACAAGCGCCGCGCGGTCGGCATCCGATAATGGCGGCGTCTCCGCGTCAGCATCCCATTCTTCGGCAGTCTCGTCGAACGCTTCGTAATCTTCCTCCGCTCCAAACGTGACAGGTTTTTGGAAACCTGTCACGTTGGCTTTCAAACGATTCGAAATGGATTCGAGCGCGCCCGCGATGGCGAAGGTGGACGACGCGAGTAATTTTCGCAAGACAAGCGTCATAAGCGAACGTTGACCTGACGGCAGCGCGCGCAAATTTTCGCGGCGGAGATATTCCGACACGAGGTCGTACAAGCGGTCTTCGCTTTCTTCGGGCGTAAATTCTTGGACGAGCGGCAGCCGCTTGGTGAACGGAATGTACGCGGTGACTTGGCGGCGCAATGTGCGATGTGAGATTGGTTTCAATCGTTCCTTGAGCGTTTGAAATACCTGCTGCTGATTCAAATTCGCAAACTGTTCGCGGAAACTTTTCAGGTCGCCAAAGGTATGTTCGTCAATGAAACTGACGAGCCCGAACAATTCGAGCAGCGAGTTTTGCAGCGGCGTCGCGGTAAGCAAGAGTTTACGATTTTGCGCGAGCGCGTGCTTGAGCGTGTTGGCGATGACATTCGACGGTTTGTACACATTCCGCAAGCGGTGCGCTTCATCAATCACCACCAAATCCCACGGCAGCGCGTGAACATCCGTCGCTTTGTTGCGCGCAAACTGGTACGAGCAAATGACTACCGTGTCGCGCATTTCGAATGGACGAAAGTTGTCGACTTTGATGGCTTGGTTGTACGAACGAGTTTCGAGAATGGCGCAGGGCAAAAAGAATTTTTCCGACAGTTCTTGATGCCACTGCTTGCGGAGATTCGAGGGGGTAATGACGAGGATGCGGCGCTTGCGTTCCGCCCACATTTGGGAAATGACAAGCCCCGCTTCGATAGTTTTGCCAAGACCAACTTCATCCGCAAGCAGCGCGCCTTTGGAAAGCGGCGAATGAAAAGCAAAGAGCGCCGCGTCTACCTGATGCGGATTCAAGTCCACTTGCGCGCTGGCGACAGCGCCCGCGAGTTTTTCTTGATTGTCCGAGGAGTAGCGCTTCGTCAGTTCGTAGGCAAAAAATTTAGAATGATAATCTGTGAGTTGCATCAAAATCACGTCTCTAAAAAATAAAAAACGCGCCGACAGTTGGCGACGCCATAGCTGGCTGGTCTGGCGCACAAGCGCGTTTCTTGTCGTGGGACGATTATAGCCGCACGCCTTTTGGATTTCAAGCGCGCGTCTCAAGTCTTTCGCTCACTCCCATTCTATCGTCCCCGGCGGTTTGTTTGTGATGTCATACACCATACGGACATTTGCAGAAAATCCGCGCGCGACAATATCATCACAAAAAAAACATTAAGAGACCCTTCAGCGGAATTTCAGCGCCTTGCGAGAAAATAACTCTAGCGCGAAAAAGCGCCCGCGCGCGCCAGTCCTTGCACGACGCTTGTGAACACCTCTTGCTTGTTCACTTTTTCCGCGCCAAATTTTCTCTCCAACATTTTTTGCACGACGGGAATCAGCGACGAACCGCCCGTGCGAATCACTACGTCAATGTCTTGCGCTTGCAAACCCGCCGCTTTGAGCGCCTTGTCCATCTCCTTTTCAATCGCGCGCAGCCGATTGCCAATCACGAATTCAAATTCGCGCCGCGTCAACGGCTCATCGAATTGAATGTTGTCGCGATGGAACGAAATTACCGAATTGCGTTTGCGCGACAATTCGATCTTTGCGTGTTCGATGGCTTGAAATAAATTCCAGCCATAATTTTTTTGAATCAACGCAAGTAGCGCGAGCAAATCCGCGTGTCCCTTTTCCGCCAGCACAATCAAATCTTTAATGTCATCAATCGTTTTACGTTCGTTCAAAAACGGAATCGTGTACCACGAGCGCAACTGCATCTGAATCCAACGCGGCAAACGAATTTCCGCGCCCGTCAAGGTGCGTCCCACATAATTTTTGCCAAAGTATTTCATCAAACGCTTTTCCATCAAGTCTTCGTCAAAGGTGTTGCCGCCGACCACCACACCGCCCACCGCGAGAATATCGTCGCGGCGATTTGTGTTGTGAACGCGCGTCGGGTCGAGCCGGATCACTGTAAAATCCAGCGTGCCGCCGCCAAAATCAAAGACGAACGCGATTTGTTCGCGTTCAATTTCCGCCTCGTACGCCAACGCCGCGCCAATCGGTTCAAACAAAAATTCAATCTCGTTGAAACCTGCGAGCCGCGCGGCGCGTTCCAAGCGCGTTTGCGCCAGCGCGTCTTTTTTGGAATCCGTCGAGAAAAAAACAGGACGCCCGAGCACTACGGCGTCTACGCTTTGCCCGTTTATCTCGTCGGCGCGTTTTTTCAATGCGCGAATCAATTCAGCGGCGAGTTCCTCTATCGTATAAAATTTTCCAAAAACGTTCGTGCCTTCAAACGCTTCATCGGCGAGAAAACTTTTGATGGCTTGAAAGAAACGTCCCGGCACATCCACATCCGCGTCGAACGTCACGTACTCTTCGCCAAACACCGTTTCAATCAACTGTCCCGTCGAAACGCGTTTGCGTTGAATTTCGCGCCCCGTGTTGCGTGCGACAAAAACCTCAATCGCCTCCGCGCCGATAAACGAATCCCCCGCGCGGTCAATAAACAACACGGAACTCGCAATCGTCGGATTCGCCGCGCGCGCATCAATCGGAAAAATTTTCACCGCGCCGTTTTGCGCGAGCGCGATGGCAGAGTTGGACGTGCCGAAATCGAGACCGTAACGTTGGGGCATATGGCATTCGTAGAGACGCAAAATATTGTGTCTCTACCCGGGAGCGTAATACGTGTCCTCATTCCATTTCGACGGATTCTGTTGAATATATTGGCGAATGCGATTGTATTCGCCATCATTGCGGATAACATGGTCGTGGTATCGTTCCTGCCACCCAAATGGTATTTCGTTTTGACGCGCAAATTTTGTTACGCCGATTTTGTATCCGCGCACAATGGACGCCAGATTTTGCGATTGCGGCCCAAAACGCCCGCGCGATGGTTGTAGAGACGCAAAATCTTGCGTCTCTACGGCCATTACAGCGGTTGGCGATTTATCAATTACGATAATTCCGTGAACGTGATTGGGCATGACGACGAATTCATCCAATACTACGAATGGAAAATGCGCGGGGATTTCTTGCCAACAATCAGATGCCGCCTGTCCCAACGGCGTTACTGTCATTGCGCCATTGACCACCTCACCAAAATAATGTTCGCGGTGCGCGGCGCAAATGGTGATAAAGTACGCGGCATTTTGGGAATAATCCCATGATGTCCACCGCGCGCTGGGAATGCGATATTTGCCCTTGAATTTTTCCATCTTGTCGTTCCATCAGGCGTAAACCGTAAAGACGCAAAATTTTGCGTCTCTACGACACGCCTGTCGTTTTTCCCCTCACTCCCACTCTATCGTCCCCGGCGGCTTGCTCGTAATATCGTACACCACGCGATTCACCCCGCGCACTTGATTCACAATGCGCGAACTCATTTTCGCTAAAAGGTCATGCGGCAGACGCGCCCAGTCGGCAGTCATGCCATCTTCACTCGTCACCGCGCGAATCGCCAACACATTTTCGTAGGTGCGCTCATCGCCCATCACGCCGACGGTTTGAATCGGCGTCAATACCGCAAAATATTGCCAGGGGCGATGCTCCATTCCCCAGTTCTCAATCTCCTCGCGCACAATTGCGTCCGCCGCGCGCAATGTGTCCAAACGTTCGCGCGTAATGTCGCCGATGATGCGGACGGCGAGTCCGGGTCCGGGGAACGGCTGCCGCCATACGACATTTTTCGGCAAATCCAATTCAGTTCCCACTGCGCGCACTTCGTCTTTGAACAAATGGCGCAGCGGTTCGAGCAGTTGAAACGGCAGTGTCGTGGGCAAGCCGCCGACGTTGTGATGCGTTTTGATTGTCACCGCCGTATTGTGCGAGCGTCCCTGATTCGCATCCAGCGGCGCAGCCGATTCAATCACATCGGGATACAACGTGCCTTGCGCGAGAAATTTATGTTCGCCGAGATTTTTCGCGGTCTCGTCGAATTTTTCAACAAACGCCGCGCCGATGATTTTGCGTTTTTGTTCGGGGTCAATGACGCCGCGCAGTTTTTCCAAAAAATATTCGCGCACATCCACCGCGACGAGTTCGATGCCGATTTGTGCGGCGAGCGACGCGACTTCGGCGGTTTCATTTTGGCGCAAGAGGCCATGGTCAATAAAAACGCACGTCAACTGATGCCCAATCGCGCGTTCAATCAACGTCGCCGCGACCATCGAATCTACGCCGCCGCTCAACGCGCACAACACGCGTTCGTTTCCGACGCGCGCGCGAATTTGTTCGATGCTGCTTTCGATGAATGAACGCGGCGTCCAATCACCAGCGCAGTTACAAATGTCAAACAAAAAATAGCGCAAGATATTTTTCCCGTGCGGCGTGTGCGCGACTTCGGGGTGAAATTGCAGCGCGTACATTTTGCGCGCGGGATTCATGGCAGCGGCAAACGCGCAGTTGTCCGATTCCGCGAGTTTTTCAAAACCGGGCGGCAGTTCCAAAACATTGTCGCCGTGACTCATCCAGACGGGTTGGGAAAGAGGGAGATTGGAGACTAGAGATTTGGAGTTGGTGACGCGAATTTGCGCGGGTCCGAATTCGCGGTGCGGTGAACGCTCGACGCGGCCGCCGAGTTGATACGCGAGTAATTGCATCCCGTAACAGATTCCTAAAATCGGGACATTCAATTCATAAATAAATTCAGGGGCGCGCGGCGCGCCGTCGTCGTACACACTAGACGGTCCACCGGAAAAAATAATTCCCGCGAGCTTCAAGCGCGCGAGTTCTTCGCGCGTGACGCGCGGCGAAAAAATTTCGCAATATACATTTTGCTCGCGCACGCGGCGCGCGATGAGCATTGTGTATTGTGAACCAAAATCGAGAATGGCGATGGTCTGGGTCATAACGTTATACGTTTCAATACATTCTAACGAGAATAAAAAAGAACCGCGTGCGCGTCAAAAGAACGAGGCGGGATTTGCCCGCCTCGCGTTTTATTGCGTCACTGTAATCTGACCATTCATGCCGGTCGGATTGGTTGTGGAATAGTAAGCGTAATTGCCCGGCGTCGTAAAGGTAAAGACAAAAGTGCCGCCGGGTTGAATCAAGCCCGAGTCAAACAAGCCGGTCGGATTACCCGCGACGCCGCTTGTGACACTATATGCCGGCCCGTCCGCCGCTTCGTTATTTATCCATGTCACCGTCGTCCCGGAGCGGACCGTCAACGTTGGCGGACGGAACTGTCCGCCATTCATCCGCACACGACTGGGCGGCACGGTGGGCGGCGCAATCGTCACCGGCGGCGTTGCCGTGACAATGCCGCCGCTGCCCGGCGTTGGCGTGATTACATTTGGACCGTATGTGACGCGACCCGGACAAGGCACCTGAAGCTGCATATTGGGACGCAACACCTGTCCCCACAAATTATTTTGCGTGCGAATCCATGGAATGGTCGAACCATTGTTTACCGCAATCCGAAAGAGATTTTCGCCCGCCAACACGGTATGCTGAACTGGATTCGGACAATCCGTCGGAATTTCGGCAGGCTGACACCACGACCACGTGCTTGCGCCCGACCAAGGACAGGGCCAATCGGCAGGGTCGCTCAGTTTGGCAGAACGCGCATTGGAATAATTCAATGGCATCGGCTCGCATGGCACGACCAACGTTTGGCCCGCCCAAATATAATTTGGATTAGAGAGGTCGTTGACTTGCGCAAGGTATTGATACGACGCGCCAAAACGCGCGCCAATGCGATATAGATTTTCGCCGCGCCGCACCGTATGCACGCACCCATTCCACCCTTGCACGGTTGTAACCACGCGCGCGTCTTGCGGCGTCATGGCAAACGCGATAAACGCGGGCAAAATCGTGATTGCCAAAAAAGCGAAAATCACAATAGACGTTTTGCTCCAGGGCAAACGACTTTTTTTGGAAATGGGTGCGCTCATGACAAATTTGGAAACCCGATACAGTATATTATCGTTTGGCGCGGCAAACTGTTCGCCCACGCCAAACGATTACGCGATTTTCGCGGCGCGCCCGCGGGCGCGCCGCGCGCTTACATTTATGCTGTACTAGATCGAGTCTCTACCCTACGGCACGACGGCGACAGTGCCTGCGACTCCGGTCGCAGGGTCAAAATACGCGAACGTGCCAAGTTGAGTGAATTGACAAATAAACGTCGCGCCCGGCGCCAATGGCCCCGAGTTGAAACCGCCCGGTGTCGGCGTGCATTGCCCATTCGGACAAAGTCCTTGCGCCACACCGTGCAACTGATTTCCGCGATTCGTCCACATCACGAATTGACCTTGCCGCACGGTAATCACCGGCGGCGCAAAAGCGCGATCACGAATATCCACGCGATTTGTCACAGGCGCGGGCGGCGGTGGCACAGGCGTTGGCGTCGGATAAACCGGTGGACAGCCCGGACAAACTGGCGGCGGCACGGGCGGTAACGGCTGCGCGCATGGAATCGCCAATCTCTGCCCGACATAGATATGATTTGGATTTTGCAAACCGTTCACTTGCGCGAGCGCCTGCCACGACACGCCAAAGCGCGCCGCAATCGTTTTGAGCCAATCGCCGCGCTGCACGGTATAGTACGTGCAGATCGGCGTTGGTTGCGGCTGCGGTTGGGGCGGCGGCCACGGCTGCGGTTGAGGCGCGCACGGCACTTTCAAGACCATCCCCGCGTAAATATAATTCGGATTCCACAAATTATTGATTTGCGCGAGATACGCGGTGGTCGTGCGATAACGCGCCGCAATCATATACAACGCTTCGCCGCGCTGCACAGTCACTACGCAATAACCCGCTTGCGCGTTCACACTCGTCGGCGCGTCCTGCCCGCGCGCGGACGCCGCGACCGTTTGCGGCAAAACCAACGCGCCGAACGCAGCCACTACAACAAGTAATACCGCCGCAACGGCGGCGCGAACTGTACGCAACTTCATGTCTATTCCTCCTTGAAAATCCCCTTTGAATCAAAAGCGCGCAAAACGCCTCGCCCTTTCTCCATCAACTCGCCGCGCGATATCGTTCAAGCGCCAAGGCAAACGGCGCGTCCGCGAGCTCAAGCGACGCGCCGCGCGCGTCGCTCAACCAACCGCGCGCCGCGTTTTGATACGCCTCCACACGCGCGCTGACATACAAGCGCGTCAGCGCGTCGGCTAAAAGCGCGCGCTGCGTCAGCGTCAGAGCGCGCGCATCTGCCCACGTTTGCGTCAAAATGAAATCGGCGAGAACGCGCGCGCGAATCGAATACGTGCCGCGTCCAGCGCTTTCGCCTGCGGTCAAAAACATCTGAATGGCGTTGGCATACGCGGCGGCGTTTTGCGCATCGCCGCGCGCGCCGTTCGGCAATACGACAAATTGATACAACCCCTCGCCCGCGACAAACGCGTCGCTCACATTGACCAATAACGCGCCGGCAATCGCGCTCGGGGTCGCATCCTCCAAAGCGCGTCCCGCGCGATATAACGTATCCGCCATCCGCGCATTGACATCCACCTGAAACCGCTGCGGAGCATCCGCCGCGTCCGCATGAAACATTGAAAATTCCGCGTCGAATCGCGTCAGCGCATACGCGGTCAGTCGGCGCGCCGCGTCAAGATACGTTATCGTTTGCGTCAAATGCCGCGCGCGCAGATTCAAATCTATCAACGCAGCCAAAGTTGTCAGCGCGAGCGTTGGTAAATCCAAATCTCGATTTAGCCGCGCCAACGCCATTCCAAGCAACTCTCTTGATGTCGCGTCAGGACTTGACTGCTGCGCGACAAACAACAATTCCAACGCCGGCGTATGCGCTGCCAATGCGGCTGCGTCGGGCTGCGCGGCTAACCATTCCCGCGCGACCTGTACAAGCGCGCGCGTCCATTCCGGGTGTTGCGGCGCATGCGTTGACGCCGCCAAATTTGTTCGCGCCATTTTAAAAGCGCGTGACCGTGCCGCACGCGGGACACTTGATTTCAGTCTGCCCGCGCAAGATCGGCGCAGTGAGTGGACTGCCGCAGCTCGGACATTTGGTCGGCGCGTTTTTCAAGCGTTGTTTTTCCGCGTCGCTTAACGCGACGACGCGCGTGCTTTCCATCCCGCCGCTTTTGACGCGCTGCGTCATACCCTGCCACTCGTTCGCGTCCTGTCCGTCAATGTGAAAATGCGCGCTCGGCGTATTGACTGCGCCGCTGAACGTAAAATCGAGATGGTCCTCATTGCCGAACATGCCGCGCTTGCTCGCCTGCGCGTTTTCAATCTCGCTCATTTTCGCTTCGAGCATCACCTGCTGCACGCGCTGTTTTTCGGTCGCGATAAACAAAACTTTTTTAGTCGCGATTTCTTCGTCGCGTTCAAACACGAGCCGCAAATCGGTGAGATACAAAATACCGCGCGGGTCGTCATTGCCGCTGCGATCCCACTTGGCAGGCACCAGTTTTACCAACGCCTCGCCGGGCAACCATGCGATTTTGGATTGCTGCGCGCGTTCCAACATTTTCTGAATCGCATTGAGATGCGCTTCCAGCGCGTCCAAATCCGTTTGAAATTTGTCAAACATGCCGCGAATTGTTTTTGCCGCGGCTTGCGCTTGATTCGTTAAAGCGTCAACCGCTTTTTCGCCATCGCCTAATTCCTTGTCGGCGTTCGCGGGCGTCGTCGCGTGCGCGAGCGCGTAATTGCCTTGATACGTCACCTGCGTCACGCGATTGGTCAGCGCGGCGCTTTCTTGTTCCAGCGCCGCCAGCGTCTGCGGTTTCAACTCTTGCCAGCGGCGCCGATAATCCAAACAGCGCGGCTCTAAATCTTTTTCCCACGCATATCCCGACTCGCGCGCCTTGTTCGCCAAATCGGCGACGCGATTCGCGCTGGTCTCTACATTTTCCGCCGCGTCGCGCACCGCGCTCAAACGCGCGAGCGCGGGCAATTCATCTATTTTAGTTTTCAACGCGGCGCGACGCGCCTTGAACGGCTCCATCGGGTCAGCGCCGCCCACACTCGCCGCGCCGCTGGCGGACAACGTTCCGCCAGAAGGTTTAAGGATATCGTCTTTGGGCATTTGCTTTAATCTCTCGGGAAATTCGGCACACCTGTTCTAGCGCCGCGTACCTATCTAACGCGCATTGTATCATCACCCGCGCGCGGTTTCAATACGCATAGTCATAACGAACGCGCGCGGGTTTGACGCGCGCAAAAATATTTTATACCCTATTGCATGTGGATTTTCGCAAACCGTTTGCTCTGGACGCGACGCTCGACGCGCTTGCCGACGCGCTGCATCCCGACCCCTTTTATGCCGCGCTCACGCCCGAAGCGCACGCGCAACCCAACGCGTGGCGCGCGCCGCTGCGCGCGTATTTTGCAGTCGCGTTGGCGGAAGCCGCCACGTACGGTCAGGTTGAATATCTCGCGCCCACGCGCGCGGGCGCGGCGCTTTGGCTGTTGCCGCAAACGCCAGCTATCAATGCCAACATGCAAGCAACAAAAAACGCGGCGTTGGAAAAAATTCTCGCGCCGCGCGGTTTTGAAAATTATCGCGCCATCATCCAAGCCATGCGTCCGCACGCCGAGCGCGCCGCGCCGCGCGACGCATGGTATCTTTCAATTCTCGGCATCGCGCCACCGCTGCAAAAACGCGGCTTGGGCGCGCAACTCCTCGCGCCAACGCTTGCCCAAGCGGACGCGCAGCGCGTTTCTTGTTTTTTGGAAACATTCAACCCGCGCACGCTTGCTTTTTACGAACGCGTCGGTTTTCGCGTCGTCGCGCAACACGCGGAAAAAATCACGCGTACGGAATATTGGATTATGACGCGCGTCGCGCGCTAATCGTTCCGCATAATTTCGCGTATCCGTTTGGCGCCGCATCTATCGCAATAATATTTGTCACCCGCTTGCGTGTAACCATCGTAACCGAGATCGATAACCTTGCCGCATTGCGCGCAATGCGTCGGCTCAAACGCGGGCGGATTCTCTAATTTTTCAAAATTATATTCGTTCGTGCCATAATAGACATAGATTTCAGTCTCGAAATTCTCGCGGCATTTCGCGCAGTCTTGCCATTTGCCGGCATGCTCTTCATGATAATGATAACTGCACAATGTGTAGCGGTCATGGTTGCGATGACACGAATTGTGCGCGTACGAAAACATCACGTAATCGGCTTCATCATCGCAAATCCAATTGCCGCAGCACGCGGTGCGCGTCAATGGTTTGGTCGTCGCGCCGCACAAGCCGCAGCGGCGCGACGCGGCGTCGGCGCCCGCGCCAGCTTTCGCGCGCGTTGACGCGCGCGCGCGCGATTTATTTGGCGGCGCAGCGGCTTGGGTCGCTTGCAATGCCGCGAGCTGCGTCTCCAGTTCCTTGGTTTGCTCGGGTCCAAACGCGGGAATATACGGAATCAAGCCCTGCCAGTACGCTTCCAACTGCGCGCCCACCGGCGCGTCGCGAATGTCCATCAGCAAACCATTCACGCTAAACATCCACGCCATCGGATTGGAATCTAGGCGCGAGGGCAAACACCATTCCGGGTCGAGTTGGCGCATCTTGAACATTTCCCGAATTTTCTTGCCCTGCGCGCTGCCGGTGGCGGAACTGACGCCGCACGCTTTGCATAATTCATCCGCGCGCAGATGCGGCGTTTGCGATTTGTCCCACAAAAAATTCACCGTGCCCAACGCGTACAGAATGCCGCACGCCCACACTTGCGGTTTACCGCGCGCAAGGGGCGAAGGACGTTTGCGCGCCAACGCGGCGGCAAGTTGACGCGCCAGCGTTTTGTATTCGTCGTTCAAATATTTCGCGCACACCTCATCCATAACCGCCGCGATCGAGTCATACGACGCGCGCGTATTTTCGGGGACCACTTCAGATTTTTGTTTCATCCGCAGCTCGCTTTCTCGCTTTCATATAAAAAATTCGCAAGCGCGCCACGCGCGCCGCGCTCTATTCCAGTTCTGCGTTCGCGCTGTCGTCCACCTTATCCTGCATCGCCCAAGTGAATTTCTTTTGCAGCGAACCGGTATACAACTTTTTCCAATCGTAGCCGACGCGTTTGCCCCACGTTTTGTAGACGCGCGGATCAATATAATTTTTCAGCGAAGTGTTGAGCGCGTAATCTTTCGTCTCGCGCGCGAGTTCGAGACCGAGTTCCGCTTTTTGCATGCGTTCGCGGTAATTTGTTTCGGCGCGCGCGCGCGCGTTTCGCGCGGCGTCAAGCGCGTTTTGCGCGGCGGCAACGCGTTCTTTGTAGCGTTTCGTTTTTTGCTTGACGCTTTTTTCTGTTTTGGAAACCGCTCTTTGCGCGGCTTGGCGTTTTTGGTTGAACGCTTCAAGTTTCTTGGCATCGGCTGGCGCATCTTGGACTTGGAGCGCGGCGAGCGCGTCCTGTTTCTTTTTCAAAAGGTCCGGCGCTTTTTCCTCGAATGTTTTTTGGTCCGCGACCAATTTATCCAGCGCGGCTTGACGCGCTTGAATTTGCGCGTCCAATTTTTTCAAATCGGGTTTCGCCGCGCGCAATTTTTGAACGCTTTGTTCGCGTTTTGCCAAACTCTCTGCCCACGTTTTCGGCGGCGTGCGCTTGTGATTGCACTTGATGGCGGCTTGCAGGTTCGCTCTTTTTGCCGCGTATTCTTTTTGCGCCTCTGTCGCGTCCTTTTTCAATTTGCCGTTCGACTGCAAATAATTCTCCACCGTCGTCGTCGCGTGATAGGTGCGAAAGACTTTGGCGGAAAGTCCGGGCATTACGCTTTTGAGAAAATCGTTCACGCGCGTCGAAGTAATGTCGGGAAACAATTGGTCGCTCGGTTTTTTACCGCGTTCAAATTCTTTAAGGTTTTCGGCGAGCGCGTGGTCGTTGTCATCTTGAAGCAGTAACGTTTTTTCCCACCGCACGCTGTCTTTGCCGAGAAAATCAAAATCAATTTTCGCTTCGCCGACGTTGACGTGTTCGACGCGCAGCGTGGACGCGCCGACCGTATCCGCTTCGTCTTCATCTTTTTCATCGCCGACGCGCATCGCCAAGCGGTCAATCATGTACGCGACAGTAGCGACTTGTTTCTTTTTTTCGTTCTTGTCGCGCATTCCTTTGCGAATCGCGCGGCGCACCGCGTGCAAATTTTTCTCAAGCGTCCACGCCTTGTCATATTTTTCGCGCTCGCGTTCTTGGCGCAGCGGCGACGTTTCCGCGAGCCAAACATATTTCACCTTGTCGGTTAGAGTTTCCAGCCAGCGTGCCACCCACAACGAATCGTGTTCGCTGACGATGCCCGCCCATTCGCCGTGCGGCGCGTACGGAATCTCCGCGTCCTCATCCAAATTCAACGTGACTTCATTGGAATAAACGCGCGGTTTCCAACGTCCGCGCAGCGGATGCGCGCCGCGCCCCATGAAAATTCCCGGCGGCTCGATGAGATATGCGCCAATTTCGACCTCATTATCATCTACGCGCGCATGTCCGAATTTCGCTTTTAGTTCTTCGCGTTGAATTTTTCGTTGGGCGGAGAGTTCTTTGCGTTCCGCTTCGGGCAGATTCGCCAATTTTTCGCGCTGCGCGATTTCAAACATTTCCGAAAAATCAATGTCGCCAATTGTTACATCGGCAAAAAGATCAGCCCATTGTTCGCGCAAGGAAAGCAAAAAGTTTTCTTGAAAAACCGGATCGTCCACGTACGGCGTGCCGATTTTTTTCGCCCACGCCATCAACATTTCTTCTTGCAACGGTTCCAGTTGAACGATGCGCCCGTTTATCTTTGTTTTCAGTCCACGCGGTTCATAATCGGGCGGAAATGCCACTCCGTTATGCCGCAAAATTTGCCACTTGATAGTCGCTGCTCCTTGAAATTCAAAATCCGTCCAGCCGTTGCGCCGCCCAAGCGTTGGGAATTCGCAAGCGTCGCGCAAACGTCGCTATTATAATCTAAATTTGATACTGCCCAAGTGAATTCAGCGCAGCCTAGGGCTGGCACAAAGTCAGGGAGCAGCCATTGTCATTTCGAATGCAATGAGAAATCTCGTTTGACGCGCAAGGTCGAGATTTCTCGCCTCCGCTCGA
>JAJTXZ010000098.1 GCA_021463195.1 Anaerolineae bacterium | reverse complement strand
TCATTTCGAATGCAATGAGAAATCTCGTTTGACGCGCAAGGTCGAGATTTCTCGCCTCCGCTCGAAATGACAGTTTGCGCGACTTTGTGCCAGCCCTATGCATGTCGCCAAAAGGGATTGACAGCGCAAAAGAATCGCTTATACTGGCGCTCCAGCTCGACCATTTGGCGGAAAAATTCGAGTTCCGCATAGCGCATATTTTTGCTGTACAAGCAAAGCTAGTTGGTTTGGCAAAATCGAAAAACCGCACAGTAGAGGTCATCCAAGAGAATGCGAAAATTCACCGGAACAATTCTGCTTTTCATATTGCTTGTGGCGTGTTCAAACGCTCCCGAAATATCATTGCCAGCCGAAACACTCCAGCCCACGTTGGCAGCCAGAGTTACAGAAACTTTGCAACCCATAATAACAGCTAGAGTTACAGAAACTTTGCATCCCACAATGATAGCTCAAGTTACGGAAACACCTGTAATTTCGACCTCACCTAACGCATGTCCTCCTGAAACAGTAGATTTGAAACTTTTTACAAATACCGCAGACGGCTACTGTTTCCTCTACCCCATGCAAGATACCCCCCTTCCGCCTGCCATGGTGGTCATTAATCCAAATGGCAGTTCGGGGGGAGATTTCCTTCCAGGTGACGCTTTGGTACTAGTCAACACGGAGGCAGCTTTAGGGCGCACTGCCGCTCAAGCCGCAGACGCAAAAATCGCCGAGGCGGGCGAAGGTTTTGACATCACGCGCAGTGAAATTCTTATAGCTGGAAAACAAGCGATCGTAGTGGATGGTCTGCCGGCGCAGGATTCGTGGCGCGTAGTTTTCATTGTTGGTAATGAACGCCTGTACACTCTTTTCTTTGAACCCTGGGAGCCAAACGCTGCATGGTATTCGGAGTTGGAAAAATTATATTCATCCGTTATAGCTTCTTTTCATCTTTATACGCCTATCCCGTAACAAAAGAGGACAACTGGCGACATTGTAGAGAACTCGACAGCATCGGCATATCAATCGTTTCTTGAAATGACGCGCGCAAGAAACGACTCTGCGGCGGGAACATGCTTTTTATTTGAAAGCCGCGTGGAGAATCGAATGCATCAATCTGTGACGCGGAAATATAATCAACGCCAGAGGACTTTTTGATGAAACAACTGCGCAGCGTTGCGCTATTGATAACCGCGCTATTGATTGGCGTCATCGGATGTTGGGACTTTGGATTTGGCGTGGATGAAGAAACTACAATGCCTACGCCAAGCCAAGTGAACCGCGCTCGCGCGGAAATGTATCTAAAAAATACGGCGAATATCACCGCCCTGGGATACAAGTTGGCAGGGTCCGGCATTGACGATGCGATTTGGTTCAAATTTCAGACCGACGCAACCGATCTGGCGCAGGTATTTGATACAACGGTCGTTGACCCAACCCGATTTACGGAAAATGCCAACCTCACGACATTGAAAGAGGTAGAGTGGTGGGACGTTAAAGGAAAAAATTTGTTCGGCGGCCAAGTGGCTCTGCCAAACGCGCGATTCATGGCGATCGGAGCGGAAAAGACGCAAGACGGATATATCATTTATATATTCTGGCATGCGACATGACGTAGGAGAAAAATGACTGTAAAACGATGGATGTATCGCGACGGACGCCCCAATCAATTAACCAAAATAATCAATGCGGGTTGGGCATTCCTTCATACTCTGGGGATTTTTCCAAATCGTTACGTCACGCTCCAAGTCGCGGGAAGGCAATCAGGAAATATGATCAGCTTTCCGCTGGTTATGACGACGCTAAACGGCGAAAGATATCTCGTATCCATGTTGGGCCAAGACGCGAACTGGGTGCGAAATATTAAAGCGGCGCATGGTCAAGCGCGGCTGCGCCATGGTAAAAGCGAACAGGTCATATTGGAAGAGGTGGAGATTGCGCAGAGAGCGCCAATCTTGAAAGCGTATTTACAGATTGCGCCCGGAGCGCGACCGCATATACCGATAAGCAAAGACGCCCCACTCGCGGAATTTGAAAAAATCGCGTCACAGTATCCGGTATTTAGATTGAACACAATCGCGCGCTGAAAAGAATATGAGCAATCACGACCCAAAAGAACTTTTGAACAGCATCGAGTCCGAGCTGCGTCAGCTCGGTTTGCTCGTTGGGCCAATCCAAGCGCCCGAAATTGTTCATTCCGCGTTTGGCATGGCGGAAATGCCTTTCGAGCATTGGCTTGCGCGCGTCTTTTTGCCGCGCGCGTATCAAGCGATAGAGGCAAATCAGTTGCCCGCTGAAAGTCAAGTTGGCATCGCCGCGCTCCGCAACTTGGACGGCCGAACCGAGTACGATTCTTTGGTCGCGCTGCTCTGCGAATTCGATCACAGTGTACAAACGCGCAGTCGGTCAGCGCGCCTCTAACCGCCGCGACGGCGCTATCCTCTTGCTAAAATACGCGGACAGGTGTCCGCGTATTTTGTCTATGCTACGTCACGTTTTGCCGCTTGGCGTTCGAGAGTCAATTCACTGAAATAATCCGCCAAGCGTTCACGCAGCGCCAGCCGCGCGCGATGCAAGCGCACTTTGACCGCTTGCTCTGAAAGCGTCAACGCGCGCGCGGTCTCGCCGGTGGACAATCCTTCCAATTCGCGAAGCACAAATACCACGCGCAGATTTTCTGGCAAATCGCGAATCGCGTTGTCCAACTGCGCGCGCGCGTCATTTGTTTCAAAATCGCGTTCGGGCAGGCAGCACCAATCATGCAGCGCTTCGGGCAAGCGTTCGCCTTGGTCTTCGGCTTCCAACGTTTCTTCGACCGAAACGCGTCCAAGCTTGGCGCGCCGCAATTTCATCAGCGCGGTATTGTAGGCGATACGATGCAGCCAGGTCTTTAAACTCGAACGACCATCAAAACGCGCGAGACCTTTGAAAGCATTCAAAAAAGTTTCTTGCAAAACATCTTCGGCTTCGTGCGGGTCGCGCATCATTCGCAGCGCGAGACGATACAAGCCGTCCGAATGCATTTCCACACACTGCGCGCACGCCGCCGCGTCGCCGACGCGCAATCGTTCAATAAATTTTCGTTCCGATTCATCCGGCACGCTCGACGAAATTTCATGCAGCATGCCTTGATTATATCATTATTACACGAGCGCACGGCTCGTGGTCACCGACGGATGCCTCAAGTTCCGCCCGGCGCGCACGCATTCGCCGCGTAATCTATTCCGCCGCCCGAATTACTCGCCTTGGTCGCAAACACGGACAATTTCTTTTGCGTATCAGAACTGCCGCAATGCGGACAAGTCGCAATCGGCGCGAGCGTCAAACTGCGGACCAGTTGTTCAAACGATTGTTTACATTCTTGACAGACAAATTCATACAACGGCATAACCACCTCGATTGATTCGCGATTTGCGATACGCGATTTTTACTCTTGGCCCTTTAATTTTTCACTTGCATTTTCCGCCTGAAGCGCCGCCGCGACACGCTGTAATTTCACGCTCGCTTCGGCGGCAATGGGCGTCAGCGCGTCATTCTGAAGAATCCCGAGCATCGCGAGCGGATCAACGATTGACACATCGGCGCCGCCCGCGTCGTTTGCCGCGACGGTGACATTGCACGGCAGCAACAAACCCACTTCAGGCGCCGCGGTCAAGGAGCGATACGCGAGTGGCGGATTGCACGCGCCGAGAATTTTGTACGGGCGAAAATCCGCGTTCAATTTCTGCTGCATCGTCGCGCGCACGTCAATTTCGGTCAACACGCCGAAACCTTCTTGCTTGAGCGCGGCGGTTACGCGCGCGACCGCGCTATCAAAATCCATCGCCAGCTGAACATCCATACTCAATATCGGCATACGTCTAACCCTTTCCGCGCCTAAGCGGCAATCCCGCGCGCTGCCAACCTTTTATGCCGCCGCGTAAATTAACGGCTTGATAGCCCGCGTCAATTAAATAGCGGGCGGCAGAACCGCTGCGATTGCCCGAGGCGCATACGCAAATAATTTCTCGCTCTTTGGGCAGCTTGGACACGCGCGCTTTGAGTTCACCCAATGGAATCCATGTCGCGCCCGCGATATGCCCCGCGTTATATTCGTGCGCTTGCCGCACATCCAAAATCAACGGCGCGGGCTTGGCTTGCAATTTCGCCTGCGCCGTCGCCACATCTACGGCTGGCGCGCCTCCGCCAAATAATACGTCCAGAAAATTCAACATTCCTCCCTAAAATACAAATTTACGTAAATAGATGCAGTCATCCCAAAAAGGTTACATTGTCCGCGCGCGTTATACAGAATTGTCTTCCTGGGCCGTTTTTGCGCGTATAGAGTTCGGCGCAGAATCTCGGTTTTTCAATCGAGTTTCTGCGCCGAATTTACTGCGTTATGCTCAAAACGCTTGAGATTGACATGCCCAACACGGATTATTTATCTTTGGTCACATGTCCCAACGCCGCTTGCGCTGCCGCTAATCTTGCGACCGGCACGCGGAAGGGTGAACACGAAACGTAATTGAGTCCGATCATGTCGCAAAATTCAATTGAACTCGGGTCGCCGCCGTGTTCGCCGCAGATGCCGATTTCCAAATCTTTGCGCGTCTTGCGTCCGGCTTTCACCGCCATGTCCATGAGTTGCCCCACGCCTTCGCGGTCCAATTCTTGGAATGGATTCGCGGCGAGAATTTTCATGTCCACGTATTTTTGCAGGAACGAACGTTCCGCGTCATCGCGCGAAACACCGAGCGTGGTCTGCGTAAGGTCGTTCGTGCCGAATGAGAAAAATTCGGCGTACTCTGCGATTTTGCCTGCGGTCAACGCGCCGCGCGGAATTTCAATCATGGTGCCGAATTTGTAATGCACCTCGACGCCCTGCTCTTGCATCACCGCGTGCGCTTCGGGTTCGAGAATGTCTTTTTGATTTTTCAATTCGTTCACGTTGCCGACGAGCGGAATCATGATTTCGGCGCGCGGGTCATTGCCCTCTTTTTTCAGTTGACACGCCGCTTCAAAAATCGCGCGCACTTGCATTTTCGTAATTTCGGGCATCGTGATGCCGAGGCGGCAGCCACGCAAACCGAGCATCGGATTCGCTTCGCGCAGCGATTCGACCGCGTGCAACATTTTTTCTTTTTCCGCGAGTTCCTTTTGTTGATACGATGAATCTACGCTCTCGCGTTCCATGTAACGAATTTCTTGTTTCAGTTTTGTCACATCGGTCAACAGTTCTTCAAACGGCGGCAAAAATTCGTGCAGCGGCGGATCAATCAAACGAATCACGGTTGGCAAACCATCCATCGCTTTGAGGATGCCGTAAAAGTCGCCGCGCTGAATCGGCAAGAGTTGGTCGAGGAAGGGTTGGCGTTCCGCCGCGTTTTTCGCCAAAATCATTTCGCGCACGATGGGCAGGCGTTCCGTTTCAAAAAACATATGCTCGGTGCGGCATAGCCCAATGCCTTGCGCGCCGAACGCGCGGGCGCGCGCCGCATCGCGCGGATAATCGCCGTTCGCCCACACTTGCAGGCGGCGGAATTCATCCGCCCAACCGAGAATCGTTTGCAAATCTTTTTCTTGCGAATAATCGGCTTCGATGGTTTTGATTTTGCCCGCGAACACTTGCCCTGTCGTGCCGTCAATCGAAACGAAATCGCCTTGCGAAATTTCGCGCCCGTTCACGCTGAATTTTTTCGCGCCTTCGTTGACGTGAATTTCTTCGCAGCCCGCGACGCAGGGGAGACCCGCGCCGCGCGCGACCACTGCCGCGTGCGAAGTCGCGCCGCCGTGTTGGGTGAGAATCCCTTTCGACGCGTACATGCCATGCACATCGTCGGGCGCGGTTTCATAGCGTACGAGAATGACCGCTTTGCCTTCTTTCGCCCATTCGGCGGCGGTATCGGGGTCGAACACCGCGATGCCAGTTGCCGCGCCCGGCGACGCGTTGATGCCGCTCGCCAAATAATCGCCGCGCGCGTGCGCCGCCGCTTTGTCCTTTTCATCAAAACGCGGCGCGAGCAGTTGAACGACGTGCATCGGGTCAATGCGCTGCACCGCTTCTTTTTTCGTGATGAGTTTCTGCGCCACCATGTCCACCGCGATTTTCACCGCCGACGCGGCGGTGCGTTTGCCCGTGCGCGTTTGCAACATGTACAATTTTCCGCGCTCGACGGTGAACTCGAGGTCTTGCATTTCGCGATAATGCTTTTCCATATTCCGCGCGATTTTGCGGAATTGGTCGTACATTTCGGGCATGCGCTCTTGCATTTCGTCAATGTGCATCGGCGTGCGAATGCCCGCGACGACATCTTCGCCTTGCGCGTTGATGAGAAATTCGCCGTACAACACGTCTTCGCCCGTTGACGGATTGCGCGTGAACGCGACGCCCGTTCCCGAATCGTCGCCCATGTTGCCGAAAACCATCGTGCAGACATTGACGGCGGTGCCGAGATTGTCGGGAATTTTATTCAAGCGGCGATAATCAATCGCGCGTTTGCCCATCCACGAACCGAACACGGCTTTGATGGCGAGTTCGAGTTGCTTGTACGGGTCTTGGGGAAATTCTTCGCCCAATTCGTCGCGATACAATTCTTTGTATTTGGCGACCACCTCTTTCAAATCGTTCGCGTCAAGGTCGGTGTCGTTCTTGGTGTGCTTGGCTTCTTTCGCCGCATCCAAAATCGCGTCCCATTTTTTCGCTTCGATGCCCATGACGATGCGCCCGAACATTTGAATCAAACGGCGATACGCGTCATACGCAAAACGTTCGCCCGCTTGCGCGATAATGGCTTGCATCGTGACATCGTTGAGCCCGAGATTGAGAACCGTGTCCATCATGCCGGGCATGGAAAATTTCGCGCCCGAACGCACCGAGACGAGCAGCGGATTTTTCACGTCGCCGAATTTTTTGCCCGCCGCTTTTTCCGTTTTCTTGATGGCGTCGAGAACCTGTTCCCACATTCCTTTCGGAAATTGGTCGCCGTGCGCGCTGTACCAGTTGCACGCTTCGGTGGTGATGGTGAAACTGGGTGGCACGGGCAAGCCCGCGTTGGTCATTTCGGCAAGTCCCGCGCCTTTGCCGCCGAGCAGGTCGCGCATGTCGCGGTTGCCCTCTTTCGAGAGCCAGACCCATTTGTGGATTTTTGATTTTGGATTTGTGATTTTTGATTTGCCGTTTCGGCTGATTGCAATTTTCTTTCCTTTGACAGCGGCTTTGCTGGATTTGAGTTGTTTTGTTTTGACTGGCATTGTTAATTCCTCCGATGAAAAATGATTTCTATTCGTTGTCTTTTAGGAGACCTTGCTTTTGCATCCATTCATGCACATACGTTGCAAATTGCGGAAAATCTTCTAACCCGCGTTGGATGTTGTCATATACTTTGTCTTCATCCACTTCCAAATAACCATGCACGAGGATATTGCGAAATCCCGCCATACCTTTGAGGCTGTTTGCAAAATCGCGTGGTAGCACTCCAAACTCTCCAAGTCTAACAATAGCTTGAGTATAATCATCTGCGCGTTTGTTACTCGCCGATGCTAATAGGTGCGTCGCAATATCAATCACAACTTGAATGCAGTTTTGGAGGACGCGTTCAATTGCCCACTCTGTATCGAGGTCTTGCTGAATCCTCTCGCGTGTGAGTTTGGAATATCTTTCTAACGCTTGAACGTACTCTTCCAATTTGGCAAGACGCGCTTGGATTTCCTTGACCTTGACCATTACGACACCTCGACAGCAGCCGCAATTGGCACGGCTCGCCCAAAGATACCGCCACGTATTCGTTGCCCAAGGTAAAAATTGAATTCACGGCGTAATGGAATGGTATCAACGTATTGCTGAAACGCACGGACTTCAAAATCAATACGTGCTTCTTCGTCCGCACAATAGAGAATTACTCCATCTACGCGCACATTGTTGTTTAATAACGGTGTTCCTTTTTCCAAATCAAAAATAAAAACATCATCGCGCTCGAAAACGCGTGCCAAGTCAACATGCAATTCAAGCAAATGATGAAATCGTTCGGCCTCATTCATCTCACGCGCGAATAACACTGCAATATCCACATCGCTCAATGGTCCCGCATCACCGCGCGCTTGCGAGCCGTAGAGGTATGCGAGGATAACGCCATGTGCTTGAAAGACCGCGTCAAGAGAGTCGCGGTAAGAATTTATCGAATCAATAACACCAGACATAGAGCATCGCGTCACTTTCAGTTAATTAACCAATTTTGTTACTCTTTTTTCGATTGCAAGGCTCGCAGAGCAGTTCGATGTTTCGCGCGGTGTTACTACCGCCTTTTGAAACTGGAATAATGTGGTCGAATTCCAAATTTTCACGACTGCCGCAGCGAACGCAGCGGCCTTCATCGCGTCGCCAGACTTCATTTCGAACGTGCGATGGAATCGCCAATCGCCTATTCCTTTAAATACCTGTGGGGGTAAAGGGCTTACCCAAGTTCTTCAAGTATCTCCACGACCATTTTGTCAAGATTCTTGATTGTGTCCGCGCGCTCCTGAACTAATTGGATGCATCTCGCCTCGGCAGCCTTACGAGCATCTTCCATTTCCTGCTACTTCGCTTCATTCACTCTTTTGAGATCATCGAACATGTCAATCTCTTTCATGAAATGAATCATTTAGGCTTCGAAGGCGCTGTCGAATCCATTCCGTTACTTGCTCTTTGTCCACCACCGAAGTAGCCACATCAACCGTGAATTGAAACAGCTCGTCATCCGTTGCATTTAACGCGTGACCATTCTCATTCAAGAAACGCATCAAACATGCAAACGCAGTTCGCTTATTACCATCCATGAACGCATGATTTTTCACAAGCAAGTAAAACAGAATCGCGGCTTTTGATGCAACATCGGGATAGAGGTCTTCTCCGAACATCGTTTGCTGCAGAGTCGCGAGCGCGGATTCTAGCGCGCCTTGATTGAGAATCCCGAATGAGCCGCCATATTGAACAATTATGCGCTCATGAATTCGTACCACCTCGTCGAGTTCAAGATACTTCATTTATGAAACGGCAAGCCGACGAAACACGCTATCGTACTGACGCGTCACTTGGTCGAGCCATTCGTCCAACTCTGCGTGTTCGGCGGACTGTGGACGAATCACCATTGAATCTTCGGAAACCATCACTTGCAGACGGTCGGTTGGCGCGACGCGTAGTTGATTCAACCAATCTTCCATCATTTGAATCAACGTATCACGTTCAATCACAAGATTGCTCATCATTACCTCTTTTTTATCTCACCCGTTCCCCCAGCCACCCCTTCACCTGCGAAACATCCACGCGCACCTGCTCCATCGAATCGCGGTCGCGGATGGTGACTTGATGGTCGTCGAGCGATTGCACGTCAACGGTGATGCAGAACGGCGTGCCGATTTCGTCTTGACGGCGATACAGTTTGCCGATAGCGCCCGTGTCGTCGTAGGTTGCCATCATTTCCGTTTTCAAATCGCGCGTCAGGTTGCGCGCCATTTCCACGAGTTCGGGGCGATTGCGTAACAACGGAAACACAGCCGCTTTGTACGGCGCGAGCGCGTACGGAAATTTGAGAACGACGCGTTTTTCATTCTTGACCTGCTCCTCGCGATAATGTTCAATTAGCGCGACAAGAAAGCAGCGTTCGACGCCCATCGCGGGTTCGACCACATATGGAATATATTTTTCTTTGGTCTCGTCGTCAAAGTACGACAAATCCTTGCCGCTCAAATTCGCGTGCGCCGACAAATCAAAATTCGTGCGGCTCGCAATCCCTTCGATTTCGCTCCAGCCCATTGGAAAAAGATATTCCAAATCGTAATTGCCTTTGGAATAGTGCGGCGGCTTTTCTTCTTTTACATCGTCGGGGTCGGGTCCCTCGATGTACGTGCGGTCGGGACGAATCACTTTGATACGAATGTGTTCGTCCGAAACATTTAACGTTTGCTTCCACCAATTCAAACGCGCCTCTTTCCAATAATCGTGCCATTCGTCTTCGGTGCCCGGCTTACAGAAAAATTCCATTTCCATCTGTTCAAATTCGCGGTCGCGGAAAATAAAATCGCCATGCACGATTTCGTTGCGGAACGAACGTCCCTGCTGCGCGATGCCGAACGGCAATTTTTTGCGCGCCGTCTCCTGCACGTTGCGATATTGCACAAACATCGCTTGCGCGGTTTCGGGACGCAAATACGCAATCGAACCTTCGTCGGCAACCGGACCCACCGTCGTTTTGAACAAGAGATTGAAATCGCGCGGCGGCGTCAAGGTGCCACGCATTCCGCAGTTCGGACACGCGATTTTTTCGGGATTTTCCCAGCCCTTGAGATTGTCCGCGCGAAAACGGTGGCGACAATTTTTGCAGTCGGTGAGCGGGTCAGAAAATGTGTCAACGTGTCCGCTCGCTTTCCACACCAACGGATTCATGATGATGGCGGCGTCAATCCCGACAATATCATCGCGTTCTTGCACCATCGCGCGCCACCACGCGCGTTTGATATTGTTCTTGAGTTCGACGCCGAGCGGACCGTAATCCCAAAAGCCGCCGATGCCGCCGTAAATGTCACTGCCTTGAAAAATAAACCCGCGCCGCTTGCAGAGCGACACGATGGTTTCCATGTTTAGTTTGGCCATAGAGATTGGTGATTAGGTGATTAGGTGATTTTAGAATTTCGATTTGCGGGTTAGTGCGATAGCGTAATCGTGTGATAGTGCGATAGTGCGATAGTGCGATAGTAGCGATTTGCGATTTGCGATTTTTTACTTTTGACTTTTAGCTTTGAACTTTTATCTTTTCCACGTGTTTCAGCGTGTTCAAAAAGTCAACCGATTTCAAATTACGTTCGAGCAGATGCGTGATGTAATAATGCAAAATGGCTTCGACTTCGGACTCGACTTGCGGCGAAAGCTTGAGTTGTTCGATGTCAGAGTAGTTCCGCATTTGCAAATAGCGTAAAACTTTTAACGCGTTCACGGGAACGGAAATCGAATCGCGGTACAAATCTCGATATTGCGGTTTCAACATGCCGCCCGCTTCGGGCGAAAAGAAATTTTCTTCGGGCAGCAATTCCTCTTTCGAATGAATGCAAATGTGCAACTGTGGACGATAGCCGAGCGCGTCGAGCAACTGCATTTCAAAATAGCGCGCAGTGCGCGACAAATGGTTTGTGCGTTCGAGCCAATGGAGCGCGTCCAGCATCAACTCGTATACTTGACTCTGCTCGATTTCTTCTTCGATGAAACGGTCGGCGAGCTCCGCGAAATAGTACGCGTAACTCAAACGGTCCAAATCATCACGCAGTCGCAAAAAAGGTTCAAGCATTTGCGCTTGCGTCACAATGTCAATTTCGCGCGCGACGGCGATTTGCAACTCGACGCAGTTAAAAAGTTCGACGTGCCCTGTTTTGCGCGCGGCGGGTTTCCGCGCCCCTTTTGCGACCGCGCGCAATTTGCCGCGCTGCAAAGTAAGCAGCGTGAGCAAACGGTCGGCTTCGCCGATATCGCTCCGTTTCAACACAATCGCCTTGACTTGATATTGACGTTCGCGCATGATGTATCGCCAAAAAATAATTATACTCAAGGCGCGCGATGTCCCAAATTGCGTCAGACAACGCTAAACAAAATTTCGACGACGTTCGGAAAAAAAAATCCGCGCGCCGATGCGCGGCGGCGGATTCATTATAGCGAAACAAGCGTGGAACGATGTTACTTTTTGGTTTGATTTCGGTCGTCGCGGGCTCGTTTTTGCCCCTGCCGCAATTTGGCAGGGGTAAAGCCGTCCGGCAATAAAGCGCCCAGCGTAAACGCGCGCGTCACGCGCGATGTTTCATCCGCCAAATACACCATCGCGTCGGGACGCATAAATTCAAACGCCACCTGCCGACACGCGCCGCACGGACTGCCGCCGTTCGTAGTGACCACCGCGAGCGCCACAAATTCGCGTTCGCCCTCGGTAACGCCCTTGAAGATGGCGTTGCGCTCCGCGCAAACGGTCAAGCCATAAGATGCATTTTCAATATTGCTGCCCGTATAAATTTTTCCTGATTTGGCGACCACCGCCGCGCCGACGGGATATTGCGAATATGGCGCATACGCTAACGCGCGCGCTTGCGCCGCCAGCTCCACCAAGCCGCGCGCCAAATCCCTAGTCGGTTGTGTTTTGATTCGCATCGCTCTCGACGGCTCCGCTTGACGTGACAGATTTTTGCGCGCGCACCTGTTTAATGCGCCGTCCGCTCAAACTTGTCACCGTCAATGCCACATTTTGAATTTGCACGCGGTCGCCGACGCGCGGCAAGCGTCCCAACTGCGTATAAATCAATCCGCCCAACGTATCGCTCTCCGTTGTGGACAGTTCGGTTTGAAATTCTTGATTGAATTCGTTAATCGCAATGCTGCCAGTCGCGGTGGCCTCGTTCGCGCTGACGCGCGTAAACGATTCAACTTCCGCCGCGTCATATTCATCGCGAATCTCGCCAACAATTTCTTCAATCACATCTTCAATCGTCAAAACACCCGACGTGCCGCCATATTCATCCACCACCACCGCCATATGCACGCGATTGCGCAACAGATCGCGTAAAATATCGTCCGCGCGCGCGGTATCGGGAACGTAATGCACCGGACGCAAAAATTCGCGCAGCAGCGCGGTTTGTTGCGGTTGACGCAGCGCAGGCAGCAAATCTTTGACATGCAAGATTCCGACAATATGGTCAATATCCTCTTGCATCACTGGCAAACGCGAATGTCCGTGTTTGATTGCCACCGCGAGCGCGTCATCAATCGCGGCGTTGACATCCAACGCCACCACATCGGGACGCGGAATCATAATTTCACTTGCGTAACGCTGCCCCATCGCGATGATGCCCGCGATCATTTCGCGTTCGTCGGGATCAATTAATTCGATTTTGCGCGGCTCTTCGCCTTCCGCCATGATGATTTGAATATCATCCGCCGAAACACGGTCCGTCGTACGATTGCGCGTGCGTGGACCTTTGGCGCGCCGCGTCAGCCAATTTCCAAAATCCAATAAGGGCGCGACCAACCGATTCAACCAAGCCAATGGCTTGGCTAGCGCCAACGCGAACGCAAAAGAGCGCGCGGTGGCGGCAAAATCTACAATCATTTTTCCGACAAACAAAACCGCGAGCGCGGCGATAATTTCCGAAACACGCGGCACAAGTTCTTGGTACGTTTCAAAAGCATGCCACGTCAATGCGAGCGCGGCGGCGATGAGACTCGCGCTAAACAAAAATTGAAGCGGCGCCAGCGAACGGTATGGATTATCCAACAAAGTCAACAACGCGCGCGCGCGCGCGTCGCCTTGCGCGGCGGCATCGTCCACGCGCGTCCGTTCAACCGTCATAATAGCGGAACGCACGCCCGAGCAAAACCATGCCACCAGCAACGCCAACGCCAGCGCGAACAATGAATAATTCATCTTGTCAGGACCGCCGACACGCTTCAATCAGACTCGGGCGCGAATTTACGAATCACGCGCGCGGGAATGCCAACCGCCAACGCGTCGGCTGGAATATCTTTGGTGACGACAGAGCCCGCGCCCGTGCGCGCGCGGTCGCCAATCGTCAGCGGCGCAACTAACATCGAGTCGCTGCCGATAAAAACATTTTCGCCAATAATCGTGCGATGTTTATTTTTGCCGTCATAATTGCAGGTGATTGTGCCTGCCGCGATATTGGTGTGCGCGCCCACTTCCGCATCGCCCATATATGAAAAGTGTCCCATGTGAACTCCTTTGCCTAAACGCGAATTTTTCACTTCGGCGTAATTACCCAAATGCGTATATTGGGACAGATACGCTTTCGGGCGCAAATGACAAAATGGTCCCACATCCACATGGTCTTCCAGCGTAGCTTCCTCAAGCACCGACGGGCCGACGACGCACACATCGCCGATGCTTGAATCACGCACAATCGCGTTAGGTCCGATGCGGCAATCGGCGCCAATGCGCGTCTTGCCTTGCAAATGCGTATTGGGCAAAATCACCGTATCCTGCCCAATTTCTACATCGGCGTCAATATAAATTGACGCGGGGTCCAACAGCGTCGCGCCCTGCGCCATAATATGTTCACGAATTCGTTCGCGCATGATATGTTCCGCCTGCGCCAACTGCGCGCGCGTATTGATGCCCAATCCTTGCGTTACGTCGTGAATCGTTTCGGTTTCAACTAAAACATTTTGCGTCGCCGCCATTGCAAGCAAATCGGTCAAATAATATTCGCCTTTTTTCGACGACGGCGTGAGCGCGTCAAGATTTTGCCACAGCCATTGCGCGTTGAAACAATATACGCCGGGGTTCAGTTCGCGCAACGCGGCTTCTTGCGGCGTCGCTTCAACCTCTTCGACAATCCGCGCGAGTTTGCCGTTTTGATCGCGCACGATACGTCCAAATCCCATTGGGTCGTCCGCGATGAGCGTGAGCATCGTCAGCGTCGCGCGCGTCGTCAAATGCTTGGCGATTAACGCGCGCAGAGTCTCTGTTTTCAATAATGGCATATCCGCGTAAAACACCAAGACATGCGCGGCATTGTCTTGCAAAAGAGCGCGCGCGCATTTTACGGCATCGCCGGTGCCGCGCGGTTTCGGCTGCGTGGCGTACAAGACGCGTTCGCCTAACGCGGCGCGCACTTGGTCGCCCTGATGTCCAATCACCAAGACGGTATCATCCACGCCCAACGCGACAGCGGTTTCCACACCGTACAACACCATCGGTTTGCCCGCGACGGGATGCAGCGCTTTGGCGAGTTTGGATTGCATACGCGTGCCTTGACCCGCGGCGAGAATGACGGCGGATACGCGCGCCCGTTTAGGGGCGTTGGGCGGCTGTGTTTGCTTTGGCATAATTTTTTGATCTGTATAAAAAAAATACCAAGCGCGTAAAGTCGCGCTTGGTAAGCGATTCAGCTATTTGAATGCGCTGGACGTTCAGTCATAACTTGTCGAAAATCAAAAATTCCGAGCTGGGGTACAAGGATTCGAACCTCAATCCACGGCTCCAAAGGCCGGTGTGCTACCATTGCACCATACCCCAATGTCAAAATAATTCTAGCACAAGCCGCGCGAAATTCAAAAATCAATCGGGATAGCGACGCAATAATTCATCATAATTCGCGTCGCCGATAACGCGCCGCAATTCTTGTTCAAATTCTTTGAACAGATACGTTTCGGTGTCTGACGGCACGAGACACGTTTCGTACGCTTTGCCGTCCACCGCGATTTCAGTCACGTTAATATCGAGATCAATCAAGGTCAAGGGAAAGAATAGACAAAAAAAGGGTTTGATGGCTGGAACGGGCATCGCTTGGTCCAATGCCAACGAATGCAGCGCGCAGAGGCGATTGGCGCGCTGAAACCAACATTGTTGAGTTGGTTTTTCTTCGTACAAGACCGGTGTGCCAATATCGGATGGATGCGCGATATCCCACGTATCAAAATCATACGGTTCGACCAGATACGCTTGCAATTCGTCCGCATGCGCTTTGATGCGCGCGACTTCGTACAAGGTCGCGGTGACGCCGCCGCTGCAACAATCGCCGTCGCAACCGAGAACCGCGCATTGATATTTCAAACGCGTTGGCGTAAAAAATTCGGGACTTAGTCGAAAAGGACCAACAATCACTGACATGCTTGCCGCGTCCTTGCGCGAAATTTCACGTGCAAAAAAAAAGAGATTCCGGCTGGCGATGACCTACTCTCCCGGAGGGTTGCCCCTCGAGTACCATCGGCGCTGGCGGGCTTGACGGCCGGGTTCGGAATGG
>JAJTXZ010000097.1 GCA_021463195.1 Anaerolineae bacterium | reverse complement strand
GACGCGCGACAGCTGTGTTATTGTTTGACGCCCGCGCGTTTTCTCTGGCAATATGATGAATACGCGCGAAACGAAGCGCTGTCTGGCGCGGCGCGCGCGTTTCAAGGCGCGCGCCGCGCGACTCACAATACCACAAGGCGGACAAAGCATAAAGTAACCGCGCGTAAAAAAATGCGTCAAGAAAAAATTTCAGCGGGTTCCAAAATGGGGATGGATGCCGCGCGCACGGCAAAGGGATAATTGAGCAGCGCTTTGCCCAGCAATTCGTCCACGCAGAACGCAACGCCTTCCGGCTCGGATAATTCCACCAACGAAACGCCGGCGGAATTAGTCAAGCGCGCCAAGGAAATCGGTTCGAGCGTTTGCGTGTCAAAGATCGAAGCTTGATTCAAACTGCCGCGCTTGAGTCGTTTTTCAATATCGGCGGCAAGCCAGACGCCCGTGTCTTGGACGCTCGCGGTAGGAATCGCATATACATTCGTGTCTTGGCGCACTAATTCGACTTCGATTAAACCGACGAGGCGCGGCACATCGAGCGTAAAGATACTGCCGCGGCCCAATTCCGTGCGAATCTCGAGCGTGCCGCCAATCGTTTTGAGGCGCTCCTGCACCACGCTCATGCCGATGCCGCGCCCCGCGTTTTGCGTGACGGTATGCGACATGGAAAAATTGGGCAGCAGAATCAGGCGCAGCGCGGCTTGGGCATTCATAGAGCGCCGCTGTTCGCGCGTAATCAAGCCGCGCGAATACGCGGCTTGCAAAATCGCGCCCGCGTCCATGCCGCGCCCATCATCGCCCACTTGAATCAACACGCGGTCGCCCTGACGCTGCGCGCGCAGCGTCACCGTCGCCGTCGCGTCTTTTTCCGTCCAAGTGCGCTCCGCCGGCAGTTCGACGCCATGCGTAATCGCATTGCGCAATAAATGCAATAGCGGCTCGTTCAATTCATCGAGCATCGCGTGACACAATTCCACATCCACGCCCTGCGTCACGACGCGCACCATTTTATTTTGCTGCCGCGCCAATTCTTGCAAAACGCGCGCATAGCGATCAAACACTGGCCCGATGGACGACATATTGAGCTGCCACGTCAAACGCCGTACCTGACTCACTAATTCGCGTTGATTGCGCACCGCCGCATCAGTATGAATGCCTTTATTTTGCAGCGCGGCATGTTCCAACAGATTGCTGCTCACCGCCAATTCCGCGACAACTTCGAGCAGCAGATTCAAATCTTGCTGCCGCACACGCACATCGGCGGCAAGATAATTGAGCGTGGAGGTAAAAGTTTCTGTCGGCGCGGTTTGGTCCGCGTTTTGGAGCAGCGCGCCCGTTTCCGCGCGCCGCAAACGCACGTTAATGTCTTCTGCCGCGTTCTTGAGCAGGCGGAGCGTGATTTCGCTCGGCGTCTCGTTATGACTGCGCGTGCGCGCGAGCAAATCTTCGAGCGCGTGCGCGGCACGCGTCAATTCGCCATAGCCCATCGTGGCGGACATGGCTTTGAGCGTATGCGCGACGCGAAACGCGTGATTTAATTCGTTGCGGTCTTGGGGCTTTTCAGCGAGATTATCCAAATGCCGATTGAGCGCGGCAAGTTGTTCTTGCGCTTCGGCAAAATAGAGCGCGCGATATTTTTCAAGGTCAATAGACATACAACAAAGCGCAAGCGCCGAGCATTGTGTAATACAGCGCACGCGCAATGCTCGCTTTGCGGCGCTTAACGCGTGCGCCGATCACGCGCCCAATTCCCCCCCCCCTGCGTTTTGAGATAACGCATCACTTCGGCGAGCAGGTCGCTGACCTGAATGTAATTGATGAGCGCGCGGCGGGCGTTGCTCACCATCGCGACGGAGAGGGTCATCAACGGCATCGGACGCTGTTCGCCGCGCCGGCCTTCGACCAAGATATGTTGACGCGCCAAATCTTCGTCGGAATAAAATTGAGCGCGCGCCTCGCGGAAATGATCCACGACGGTTTGCGCAAAGGTTTCCGCTGTTTCAGGCGCAAGCACGGCAATGAAATCATCGCCGCCGAGATGCGCCACAAAACCACCCTGCGCGGGCAGCGTATCCACCAATAGGCGCGCGAGCGCTAGTAACACCCGGTCGCCCGCGGCATGTCCATATAGTTGATTGTACGGGCGAAAATGGTCCAAATCGGCATAGACGATGGCGGTGGGTTGATTTTGCGCGAGGCGCGCGTTAATTTGGCGATGTAGATACGGCGCCGCGGGCAATTTTGTCAGCGAATTGAATTGATAGCTGCGCCGCAAGAGCGCCTCGACATGTCCAACCAATTCTTCCGACTGAAAGGGTTTTCCCAAATAGCCATCCGCGCCTTGACGCAGCGATTGAATCGAAGCCGGTTTTTCTTCTTGGCCGCTCATAATCAAAACCGGAATGTGATGCGTAAAAGGATCATCTTTGAGGCGGCGTATAACATCTATGCCGTCCATATCCGGCATGAGCGAATCCAATACGACCAAATCCGGGCTTTCACTATTGACCATTTCTAACGCGCGCAAACCGTTTTCGGCTTGAGCGGTGGCATAACCGCTTTTTGCCAGAATATCGGCGGCGAGCGTGCGGTGCAGCCGCGAATCATCCACGACAAGAATTTTTTCGCGCAGGCGATTGCCAACTTTTTCCATGTATTCTCAAGGGAGATTATATCATCACGCGCCGCACGCGGGCAATAGGAAAAAAGAAAAAACCTCAAAGAGCATGATTCTTTGAGGTCAATTTTTACTGCGGATTCAGATTATAGGTCAGCGCCGTAATGCGCCAGCTGTCAGCGTTTTTGGTAAAAGCCCATTCATTGCAGTTCTGGCAATTTGTCCTGCCAATTTTGACGCTGCTGGTCGCGGTGGCGTTGCTGCCGTTGATGGTCACTTGAATATCGGGATGTTCGCAAAAGGTCGGATTCGACGGAAAGATGAGATTGACATAGCGATCGCGCAACGCGTCCCACCCTTTCCACGTCACATCGTCGCCGGTGTTGCCTTGCGTATGATTGGCGTCCGTAACCACGCCATTGTCCGCCCACATGGATTGCAAACGGTCTACATCTTGCTGGACGACGGCTTCGCATTCGGCGTTAATCAGTTGGCGAATGGCTTCTTCATCGGAAGCAGGCACGGGCGTGGGCGTTCGCGCGATCGTTCCGCCGCCCGGCGCATTAGTCGGCGGCGGCGGCGCGGTTTGGCCACAAGCGGCGGTAATGATGAGCAGCGCGCTCAGCGCGAGAATGATTTTTGTTGTAATACGTGCATTGAACATACCCTTTTAAATTCTCCTTTTCGCTTTCAGCGGAGGAAATATGCGTCTGAAATTTTAGCGCTTTACACAATAACGCCATCACCGCAAAAGCTCCTTGCCGCGTGATGGCGCTGTTATTCTAGCGCCGCTTGAAAATATCGCAAAAATTAGAATGCGCGCGCGACAGCGCGCCGATACCGCGCCGCGATAACGCTATGCGCGCGATTCGCTAATTATTTTCGCCGCCTTGACCATATCATCGGTGACTTGCCAGATTTTCAAATCCGGCGCGCTCACCGTGCGCCAACGCGCCACCAATTCCTGACGCGTCCAATCCAACAGCGGTTCCCAAAATTCGCGCCCGACCAATACGATTGGCACATTGCGATCGGCTTTGCCGGTTTGAATCAACGTGCTGATGGTGAATAATTCATCGAGCGTGCCAAAACCGCCGGGAAAAAATACGTACGCCATCGCGGAATAATCGAGCATGAATTTGCGCGACATGAAATAATGAAATCCGATGCCTTGTTTAACATACGGATTAAATTCTTGTTCGAGCGGCAGCTTGATATTCAGTCCGACGCTTTTGCCGCCCGCCTCCGACGCGCCGCGATTGCCCGCTTCCATAATGCCGGGTCCGCCGCCCGTAACGATGGTAAAACCTTGCTTGGAGAGACGGTACGCAAGATCGCGCGCGAGTTGGTAATATTTATGGTCCTCGCGCAAGCGCGCCGAACCAAAAAACGTGACAGTGGCTTCCAGATTCGATAAAAATTCAAAGCCGTCCACAAACTCGGACATGATGCGAAAAACACGCCATGAAAAGTTGCCATCATATTCGGCAAACGTCATGCGCTTTTGTTGAATCGCCGGAACATTTTTGCGCGTTCTACGCACGCGCGGCGAGCGTAGATTGCCGACTGTTTCGTAATCGGGTCGGTCGCCCGAATGCGATTTGGGAATATGCGTTCGACGCGCGTGAGACGCGGCCACGGACGTGTCTAGTGTTTTTATTTTTCGGGAGGGCATAAATCAATCAAAAAAACCTCCTTGCGCGCAAGGAGGTTTCCAACGCTAAAATCTCTCGCGGTTTAACTTGCTGTACGGGATTAACACGATGCCTAACTCTTCTGCCACCGGCACGGCGGTGGGATGGACATTCATGGCGACGATAGCGCGGAACGAGACGCGCGGCGTGTCTTGCCACTGCGCGACCGTGTGTTCCATTTTGGCGGCGAGACGACGCGTTTCGCTGCCGCCAATCATGCTGCGACATTCGACCAAAACGAGCAACGGCTCGCCGTCGCGTTTTCCTTCGCCTGCCAAATCCGCTTCGACATATTCGCCGAACGGCAATTTTAGATAGGAACGTTCGAGATACAAATCCGTGATGCCGTAATAATGTTCTAACCACGGCGGCAAGAGCGCTTGCGAAAATTCTTCCAGACTAAAGCCAAAACGATTGGATAATCCGCCCACTTGCGCGGCAAGATTATCCATGCGAACCGACAGATTTTTAAGCGCCACTTCAGTTTGCATCTGCGCTTGCGTCAATACTTTTATGCTTTCGTCTGTGCGCGCTTGCGCTTGCGCCAATTCTTCGACACGCGCTTCCGTGCGCGCTTGCGCTTGCGCCAATTCTTCGACGCGCGCTTCCGTGCGCGCTTGCGCCTGCGCTAATTTTTCAACAACGTTTTCGACGCGCGTCAGACGCTCATCCGTGCGCGCTTGCGCTTGCGCGAGACGCGTCGTCACTTCGACAAGTGTGCCGAGATTCTCGCGAATTTCTGCCAGTTCGGCGACGCGTTCCGTTTCCAACGCAGCCATGACTTGGGTCAGCGCGTCGGCTTGCTGCGTAGAAAACGCCACTTGAAAACGTTCGCGAATTTCGCGGGCGGTCAGGTACTTGGGCATTGCAATAATCCGTGCGCGCTATTGTATCACCAACTCGCGATTTTACGGGAATAAAAAAACGACGGCGCTTTTTTGCGCGCTGCGCGTTTTATTTTGTTTTGTTTTGCGTTTTTGATTTAGCTGTTTGGCGTTTGTCGGGCTTGCGCTCCACAGCTTGATCGCGTCTAGATGCCCGCGTCTCGCCGCGCGCGCGCCGCGCTTTTTCTTCCACGTAATACGTGTAATTGCCAAGATACTCTGTCAGCTTCCCATCTTCCAATTCCACAATGCGCGTTGCTACATCGTCGAGAAAATAACGGTCGTGCGAAATCATCAACAGCGAGCCATTGTAAGTTTCGAGCGTTTCTTCCAACACTTCGGCGGATTGAATGTCGAGATGATTCGTTGGCTCGTCGAGCATCAAAAGATTCGCGCTTTGCAACATTAACTTTGCCATTTGCACGCGCGCTTTTTCGCCGCCAGACAAGTTGCGAATTTTCTTTTTGGAATCTTCCGCGTTGAATAAAAAACGCCCGAGCAGACCAAATAGTTCGCGGTCAATCATCGGTTTCACGCGGCGCACTTCATCCGCAATCGTATTGTCAAAATTTAATGTCTCGTGTTCTTGCGAATAGTACGAGTGAGTCGTCGAAGGTCCGATATAAATTTCGCCCAAATCGGGTTCTACTTGGCCAAGAATACAGCGAAACAAAACCGTCTTGCCCGCGCCGTTCGCGCCGATGATGCCGACGCGTTCGCCGAGCCACATGGTCAAATTCACATCGCGCAGAACTTTATTCGCGCCGCCGCGCGGGTCATCAAACGATTTCGCGAGATGCGAAATTTCCAAAACTTTATTCGAGCCGCGTTTTGCCGCGTTCAAATCGAGTCCGATAGCGCGTCGTTCCATTTTGGGACGGTCAATTTTGTCCATCTTGTCCAAACGTTTTTGCATGGACTTGGCGCGCCGCACAAATTTTTCATTTTGTCCCGCGCCCCAGCCGAGCAAACGGCGAATCGAAAATTCGAGGCGTTGAATGTCGCGTTGTTGAATTTGAAACATCTGCTGTTGGCGCAATAATTTTTGGCGTTTCTCAAATTGATATTCGGAATAATTGCCGACGTAGAGCGTGATTTTTCCGTCTTCCAGTTCCGCGATTTCTTCCGCGACAATATCAAGCAAATAACGGTCGTGCGAAACAATGACTACCGCGCCCGGATAATCGGCGATGAGTTTTTCCAAAAATTCTTTGCCGCGTAAATCGAGATGATTGTCCGGTTCATCGAGCAGCAACAGTTCGGGCTGTTCAATCAAAAGTTTCGCGAGACCGACAAGTTTCTTTTGTCCGCCCGACAACGCTGATAACGGCAGCGCGAAATCGGCATCTTCAAAACCCAAGCCGCGCAGCGTCGCGCGCGCGCGATTGTCAAAATTCAAACCGCCTTTTTCTTCAAACTCGGCAACAACGCGCGCGTGTTTTTCCATCACCCGCGTCAATTTTTTTTCGTCGCCGTAAATTTGCGGGTCGCCCATTTGCGTTTCGAGCGACTGCATTTCATGTTCGAGCGCGGCAAGTGTGGGCGACGCGTCCAATGCTTCGTCCAGCAGCGTGCGTTCCAAACCGAAATGAACTTCTTGCGGCAAATAACCGACGCGCACGCCGCGCGTAATTTGCGCGAGGCCTGCGCTCGTGTCCATTTCGCCGACAAGCAATTTCAAAATCGAAGATTTGCCCGCGCCGTTCGGACCGACGAGTCCGATGCGCGCGTCATGATAAATCTCCCACGATAAATCGCGAAAAATTTCTTGGGCGCCAAAATAGACGGTGGCTTTGGCGAGACGGGCGACGGTTCCGATGACCATGAAGATTGGAGATTGGAGACTAGAGATTGCGAGCTGGAGTGATAGAGTGATCAGTAATCAGTTATCAGTGACCAGTAATCAATGAATTGCGAATTGCGATACGCAAGGCGGCGCGAAAGTGTAGCATTGAATTGCGGAATCGCAAACGCAAGCTTGTGATTCAAGCGTTATTGTCGAACAGATAACTTTTTCTTTCGCCAACCCAAAATTAATACACTGCCGGTAACAACCAGAACAAGTAACCAAGTCACGCCATATTCGGGTATTAACCCAAACGCCCACAGCAGCCAAATGACAAACCCAAAAATCACGGCGAGTATGCTCGCAAAAATCCAGAGTGTACTCTTGGGCAAGAACCCTGCCGCCAATAACACCAGACCCCCTACTATCACGAGAAAAAACCAAATTGCGCTTTCAGTCGCTGTACCTTCGGCGGCTTGATTCCAATTTTGTGCGAACGTTGGATAGGGCTTGAAAGATGAGACCGCGTAAGGCAACCATCTTCCGTTCTCGGTTCGCACTAACGCACCTTGTTCCCCGTATACAACTATAACCCGATAAATGTCCTCATCCCCTAAAATAGCGATGGATTGCAGCGCGACATCCATTTTGTCATCTGTGCCACACATATTGATAACCAGACCGCGACTGGATGCCCCCTTTTCCAACCCGCGCATCCGCTCGGCAAAAAGCAGACGATTCGTCGGCACCTCCCACTCTGTCCGCCAAGTCTCGCCATTATCCTCCGAGTATTCTATTTTTCTCTTGGAGTCCGCAATGCGATAGCATTGATTCTTGTATTTCTGGCGACAGATTTTCTGTCCGGCATACACGATTGCCTTTCTCGCCTCTCCGCTTTCAGCGTCAAGGTTACTGACTTGGGCCCAAGTCGTTCCACCATCCTGGCTTGCAAAGACCGTTGACGAATAATTTTGGGTTATATAGACCAGACCTGCGGATACAAACACACCGCTTAGAGTTGGCGGCGGCGGCGGGCAGCTCGTCGCCATGGACGCGAACGCGGCAATAAACAGCACGAGCCACGCCCATTTCGACGGACGCGTCGTTTTCGTTTTCTCCCACAGCGCCCAACCCGGAACCATGACGCCTAATGCTATAACATCCGTCGGGTCTTGGACAATTTGCGCGCGCGTTTGTAAAACGAATGACGCGAAATTTTCCGTGAACGCGTTGCCCCAGGCGGTCGTTTTCATCAACACAAACCAAACCGCCGTAATGCCGAATGCAAGCGCGCCCACCTGACGCGCGCTCAAACGTTCGCGCCAAATGAACGCAATGAGCGCAGCGAGCAGAAACGGAAAAAAGAACAAGCCCGCAAAATCACTCAACTTGCCCGTGAGCCACGAAGGCGTCACAATTTTCAAAACGTGGTCATTGACGAGCAGGAGAATCAAACTGACGAGCGTGAGGGGCTGAGTCAGACAGCGCAAACTCTTGGCAAGGGAATTCATGGCGCGCCTCCGAAAATATTTTTTCGAGTTTGGCGCTCGAACGATTACATTTCAAGCGCCAAATTTGTTGCATTGCGATGTTGCAATGAATATAGCGCGGCGCGGGCGTTCGCGTAGGGACGTCACCTTGTAGCCGTCCATTCAAGGTGGTTGTACCTTATTGCAAAATCTGCGACAGAAATTTTTTCGTCCGTTCTTCGCTTGGATTGGAAAAGATTTGTTTGGGCGCGCCTTGTTCCACAATCGTGCCTGCATCGAAAAAGACGAGCCGGTGCGCGACGGAACGCGCAAAGCCCATTTCATGCGAAACCACCAACATTGTCATGCCCGATTCCGCGAGGTCGGTCATAACGTCCAAAACTTCTTTGATCATTTCCGGATCGAGCGCCGAAGTCGGTTCGTCGAATAACATGATTTTGGGCTGCATTGCCAACGCGCGCGCGATGGCGACGCGCTGCTGCTGTCCGCCCGATAGTTGTCCCGGAAATTTTTTCGCTTGTTCGGGAATGCCGACGCGCTTTAATAATTCGAGCGCTTTGTCTTCCGCCTGCGCGCGTGACCATTTCCGCACCCAGGTTGGCGCGAGCGTGATATTTTGCATCACCGTCAAATGCGGAAATAAATTAAACGATTGAAACACCATGCCAACTTCCATCCGAATCGCTTCAATGTTGCGAATGTCGTTGGTCAGTTCAATACCATCCACGATGATTTGCCCGCGCTGATGTTCTTCGAGCCGGTTGATGGTGCGAATAAAAGTGGATTTGCCCGAACCCGACGGGCCGAAAATCACAACCACCTCGCCGCGCCGCACATTCATCGAGACGCCGCGCAGCGCGTGAAATTGCCCATACCATTTATGAACATCGCGGGCGATGATAATGTCGTCGTTGGATGATTCTGCCATAATCGTTTATCTTTCCCCTACGCCCAACGTTTTTTCCAGCCGCCGACTGCCATACGCCATCGCCGCGGAAAAAATAAAATAAATGAGCGCGATGAATAAATACACTTCCGCTTGGCGTCCAAGAAAATCGGGTTGATTCGCCGCCACATTCGCGATGCCCGCAAGGTCGAGCAAACCGACAATGGCGACGAGCGAGGTGTCTTTGAACAATGAAATAAATTGCCCCACCATCGCGGGAATCGTCAAGCGCAGCGCTTGCGGCAGAATAATGAGCAGCAGCGTGAGAATGCCATTCAGACCGAGCGCGCGCGCCGCTTCCGCTTGGCCGCGCGGAATCGCCTGCAAACCGCCGCGCACGACTTCGGCGATATACGCGGCGGTGAACAAAGTGAACGCGACCATCGCGCGCATAACGCGCTCGACCGTAATGCCTTCAGGCAAAAATAACGGCAGCATGATTTGCATCATGAACAACAGCGTAATCAGCGGCACGCCGCGAACCAGTTCAATATAGCCGACGCAAAACCAGCGAATCGCCGGATAAGAGCTCTGGCGCCCCACCGCGAGCGCTACGCCGAGCGGAAACGACGCGACAATGCCGACAATCGAGAGCGCCAACGTCAACAGCAAGCCACCCCATACATCCGTCGCCACACGCGGCAGTTCACCCACACCGTACAGCAAGATGGCGATGAGAGGCAGCGACGCGAGCCAAGCCCAAACTAACGCGCGCCGCGCCTTGGTGAAATGACCGACCGCAAAGCCCACTCCAAGCAGCGCAAGATTTCCAGCCATCCATACCCGGTCATTCCATGCCAGCGGCAGAACAAGCGCGGTACAAAAAATAGATGCGAGCAGAATAACCGCCGAGCGCGCGACGCCGCCCCAAACGCCCCAACTCGCGCCAACTAAAAAAGCAAACAACGCGACGCTCGCCTGCACGCGCCACGTTTCTTCCGCCGGATAGCGTCCGACCATGAACAACCGTAGGTTCGCCGCAATCACGCTCCAATCCGTCGTCGTCACAAAATTCCACAGTCCGCTGCCCAGCGCATAAATCACGTACAGCGCGACGAACGTCAGCAGCGCGTTATACCACGTGCTGAATAAATTTTGACGCAGCCAACCGAGAACGCCCACAGAGGTTGCGGGCGGCTTGAGCGTGTCGGGAGTAGTTTCGGAGCGAGGCGCCATTACCAAAGCGACAACAGACGACAGACGGCAAGCCATAAAGCGCCGTCCGTCGTCCGCTGTTCATCGTCAGCGTTCCACCAGCTTGAATCGCGCGTTCACCGCATTCATCAGCGTCGCGAGCGCGAGACTGATGATTAGATACGCGCCCATAACCATCAAAATCACCTGGAGCGTTTGCCCGGTCTGATTAAAAATTGTGTTACTGACATAGAACAAATCCGCATAGCCGACGGCGATGGCGAGCGAAGAATTTTTGGCGAGATTCAAATATTGATTCGTCAGCGGCGGGATGATGACGCGCAGCGCGAGCGGAATGACGATGAGGCGTAACGCTTGCACATAAGTCAAACCGAGCGCGCGGGACGCTTCGATAATGCCGCGCGGCACCGCCTGAATTCCAGCGCGCACAATGTCGGCGATGAACGCGCCCGTATAAAACACCAACCCCAACAACAGAGCCGCGTATTCCGGCGAAAGCGTCGTGCCGCCTTGAAAATTGAAACCGCGCACAGCGGGCAGCGACGGCGTAAAGGGATTGAGCGCGACCGCGGAAACGAGCGCGAGCGCGAGCCAAATCAATAAAGCCCATCCACCGCGCCATTCGTACACTAGCGGAATTTTCACGCGGCGCAAAAGCCAATACGCGCCAACTGCCACCGCAATCCAAACGAGCGCGAGTCCGAACCACAGCGCAAAGGTTTCATTCGGCGTAAACCACGGCAGCGCCAGTCCGCGATTGCTCAAGTAAATCGAACCGGGCAGCTCGACACTGTCGCGCACGCGCGGCAAACTCAATACGCCGATAAAGTACCACACGAAGAGTTGAATCAACAGCGGCGTATTGCGAAAAATTTCCACATACCCTTGCGTGATTTTACGGACCAACCAATTCGAAGAGAGTTGCGCAATGCCCGCGACCAATCCAAGCAGCGTCGCCAATACAATCCCCACGATAATGACGCGCAGCGTATTCAACACGCCAATCATAAACGCGATCCAATACGAATCTGTCGCAGGATCGTAAGGAATCGGCGTCTCGGACAGCGCGAACGACGCGGCATTGTCGAGAAAACCAAAACTGAATGAACCGCTGAGGCGCGCCAAACCGCGCGTCATGTTGTTGAATAGATAACCTAAAAAGAGCAGCACGAGCGCGACGAAAACGATTTGCGCGAGGATGCGCAAGACGCGCACATCGCGGTAAAAGGGGATTGTGTGAGAAGGCGCTGTGGGAACGGGGGAGGTCATTATAAATTCGCGTCTCTGCAAAATCTATTTTACAGAGACGCGCAGTCCGACAATAGCAAAGTTGAAAATCTATTGGAGTCCAAGCAATCCCCCGGAGGATTGCTTGGGCGGAATATCTCGTAATGCCAAGATATAGACCTTCAGGTTTGGTTTTGGAAGGCTATGCCAAGACCCTTCGGGTTTCCGGAAACCCGAAGGGTTTGACAGACCAAAACCTTTTCTGAACCTCTATAGAACGATAGCGCCTCGAAAACGCTTGCGCGTTTTTTTAACGGAACGGCGGCGAGTATTGCAAACCGCCCTCAGTATATGGCGTATTCAAACCGCGCGGCACTTTGAACTTTGTATTGGGTCCGAGCGTTTTCTCAAAGATTTCGCCATAATTACCGACGAGTTTGATGACGCGATAAAACGCGTCGGGGCTGAGCCCCATATCCTTGCCGAGCGAACCGGTGCCGCCAAGAAAGCGTTTGGTATTCGTGTCGCCGTTCGCAAGTTTATCGTCTACATTCGCTTGGTTAATACCCAATTCCTCGGCGTACCATGTCGCGTAAATTGCCCAGCGCACCACATCCGCCCACTGCGCGTCATTTTGCAAGACAGCGGGCGCGAGCGGTTCTTTGGACAAGGTCGCGTCCATAATCGCCCAATCGTCCGGTTTGCTCAACAAACTGGCGCGCTGTCCGGCGAGCTGCGATTTATCGCTCGTCGCGGCGTCGCAGCGTCCTTCGTCCAACGCTTTGTACAGCGCGTTCGCTTCCGGAAAAGTGAGTGGAGTGAATTGGATTTTGAGCGCATTGAACGTATCGGTCAAGACCTGTTCGTTTGTCGTCCCCGAAAGAACGCAAATCGTCGCGCCTGCGAGATCTTCAAGTTTCGCCGCGTTCAAACTCTTTTCGACGAGAATGCCGCCGCCGTCAAAGAACGTCGTGGGCAAAAATTCCAAACCAACGGCCGTATCACGGTTCAGCGTAAAAGTCGTGTTACGCATCAAGACATCCACTTCGCCGCTTTGCAAAGCCGCGAAGCGATTTTGCGTCGTCAAGGGACGATATTCGATTTTGCTGACATCGTTAAAGAGCGCAGCGGCGACAACGCGGCAAAATTCGGCGTCAATCCCGCTGTAATTACCGTCCGCTTCCAAAACGCTAAAGCCCGCCAGTTGACCGTTCACGCCGCAAATAAGCTTGCCGCGATCCAGCACAGTCTTGAGCCGTCCTTTGATTTCCGCGGCGGCTGACGTTGGCGGTGGATTGGTGGGCCCGCCGCTGGGGGCTTGCGTCGGCGCAGCCGTGGCTTGCGCGACTTGGGTCGGCGCGGCGGTGGGTTGAGCAACCGCGGTTGGCGGCGGCGCGGTGGGTTGCGGCACGCTAGTCGCTTGCGCTTGTGTGGGTTGCGCAGCGGTAGGCACGGTGGTGATGGGACCGGCGCACGCGCCAATCGCGAATGCCACGACCGCCACGACCGCCAACAAAATAATTCCTCTCGAATCGCGTTTCATCTTCTCCTCCTTTAGAGAAATACGGGGTCCGGGATTTGGCAAAGATTGTAACAAACTGCGCGTAGAACGTCAAGCAAAATTACATTGGGGGTGTAGTTCACATTGGGGCATTGTTGAAAAAAAAATTGGCGCTTTGCCCCGCGTGCAGAGATGGATAAGCTTTGGAAAAAACTGGTGATTACCCGATTTTTCAGACCCCAAGGGTTTTCGAAAACCCTTGGGGTCTGGAAATCCGACGCATTTTCGAGATCTGGGCAATCGTCAGGAAAAAACTGGTGATTATCCGGATTTTCAGATCCTAAAAGTTTTCGAAAACCATTGGAGGTCTGGAAATCCGACGCATTTTCGAGATCTGGGCAATCGTCAGGAAAAAACTATTGACACGACAGTATTATTTTGATATAGTGGTTGTTGAAAGTCCTTTCATGTAAGCGCTTTTTTTCACAAACCCCTCGTCTCGAGGCAATCTTCTCAAATAACATAAATTCGCGTTTATGTTATGCGCCAACTTTTTTGTCAGTTGGCAGAGATATTGTCAAACCTAAACCGAAATTTTTTCAGATTGTCTCTTTCGCGATGGAGCGAAGCATGACGCATTCGACAGTCTATGATGTGGCAGACAAGGCAGGCGTGAGCATTGCCACCGTCTCGCGCGTCGTCAATTTCCCCGACAAAGTTAATCCTGAAACGCGTCGCAAAGTTCTCCAAGCGATCGACGCGCTCGGCTATGTCCCCAAAGCCGAAGCCGCCGCGCGCGCGCGCAAAAGCGCCGGACGCATCGGCGTCCTCGCGCCGCTCTTTGCATACCCTTCTTTTCTACAGCGTTTACGCGGCGTCGCGCACGCGCTGACGACGCTGCCCTACGAACTCTGTATTTATAACGTTGACAGCGCCGCGCGCCGCGATAGCTATGTGATGTCGCTCGCGCTCACGCGGCGGCTCGATGGTCTGATTTTGATGGCGCTGCCTTTTAATCAGGCGATTGTGGAACGACTCGTTAATCACAGCATGGAGACTGTTTCGATTGAAGTGACGCATCCCTCTTTTAGCAGCATCGAGATTGACGATTTTGCGGGCGGACGCATGGCAGCCGAATATTTTATTCGCAAAGGACATACGCGGTTGGGTTTTATCGGCGATACGGATATGCCCGAGTACGCTTTTCCCACTAGCGACCGCCGCTTGAGCGGCTATCGCGCGGCGCTGCGCGACGCGGATTTGAAATTGAGCGCGTCGCATATCGCGCTCGCGGCGCAAACGATTGAAAGCGGCAGGCAAAGCATGACGCTTTTGCTCGATTTGCCCAAACCGCCCACCGCGATTTTTTGCAGCAGCGACACGCAAGCGTTGGGCGCGCTGCAAGCGGCGCGCGCGCGCGGACTACGCGTGCCGCAAGACGTCGCGATTATGGGATTCGACGATTTAGACATTGCCGCATACATCGGTTTGACCACCATCCGCCAACACCTGGAAGAATCGGGGCAGCTCGCGGTCGAGCTCTTGTTAGCCCGCCTAGAAAATCGAACACGCCCCATCAAAAATGTGCGTTTGACTTTGGAAATTGTCGAACGTGAAACAGCATAATTTTTTTATGATGAAAGGAGGCGCGCGCAAACGATTCTTTATTCATTTTAACCATTCAACCCGATAGTTCAGAGGAGGAGAAAGAATGAACGAAAAAATTTTCACGCGGTTTTTGATTCTCACGGGTCTGCTGACGGCATTCGCGATTCTCGCCGCATGCGCGAGTCCCACCCCCGCGCCGCAACCGACTACCGCGCCGGCGGCGACACAAGCGCCCGCCGCAACGCAAGCGCCCGCCGCAACGCAAGCGCCCGCCGCAACATCCGCGCCTGCGGCAACAAGCGCGCCTAGCGCTGGCGCGATTGATTGCAAAGGCGCGAAATCAGGCGATACGATTTCGATGTTGTATCAATGGTCAGGACAAGAAGAAGAGAAACTGAATCAAATTTTGAAACCGCTCGTGGATGCGTGCGGCATCGTCATCAAACCCGAATCCACGCGCGATCAAGCGCTGCTCGACACACGTGTGCAAGCAGGCACGCCCCCCGACATCGCCTTTTGGAATGTCACGCAACTCACGCAATATCAAGACAAGCTCGTCGCGATGGACAAACTGGGCGGCGACAAAACCAACTATGCCAACTTTTTCTTGACGCCCGGCACCATCAACGGCAAGTGGCTCGGACTCCCCGTGAAGGCGGACATCAAGACAATCATCTGGTATTCACCAGTCGTGTTTGAGGCAAAAGGATACACGGTTCCCAAGACGTGGGACGAACTCACCGCGCTGGTGGACAAGATGGCGGCGGCAGGCGATGTGCCATGGAGCATGGGTTTTGAATCGGGCGATGCCACCGGTTGGACCGGCACCGATTTCGTTCAAGATTTGATGCTCGTCCAGCAAGGTCCCGCTTACGTCAAT
>JAJTXZ010000096.1 GCA_021463195.1 Anaerolineae bacterium | reverse complement strand
CGAGATGGTCAGCCCGCAGGGGCTGTGTGAGCAGAGAACTGTCACATCGAGCGGAGCGAGATGTCTCAGTCCCTTCGACATGACAAGTTCTGTGCAGCGGAGCGAGATGTCTCAGTCCCTTTGACATGACAAGTTCTGTGCAGCCGCCTTTGCGAGAAATCTCGCGCTACAAAACCGAGATTTCGCCGATGAACTATATCGGACATTGCATTCGAAATGACATGCGTAACATCAGTTAATAACTCACGTTACGCGCATGCGCTAAAAAAGAGCGCGCAGCCGTACGGCAAATTTGAAATTTGCCCGCCACTGCGTAATCCGAATTATGAAAGAAAATCGAACCAAGTTAGTCGGAATTATTTTTTTAATAGGCATGCTTTTGATGGCGGCGGCAGCCAAGCTGCCCGCGTCATCCGAAGCGGCGGCGAATGCCGCGCCCGGTCAAGTGCAACTGGTTGAATCGAACGCGCGGCGCGTTGTTTTGGAACTGACGACGCCATCCTTGCGCTCGAGCCAACGCGCGGCAAACGGCGTCCAATTTTTGGATCTTGACGCGGATGGCGCGGGCAAGACGGCTGAGGTTGGCAAGCCGCAGCTGCCGATTTATGGCGTCCTGCTCGCGATTCCGCAAGGCGCGCGAGCGCAAGTAAAAATTCTCCAGGACAAGCTCGCGTCCGAGACGCTCGCCTTGCCCGTTTCGCCGGCGCCGCAAACGCGCGCGGTTCAAAAATCGCCGGATGAATTGCCCGAATTCGCGGGGCTGGAATATATTCCGGATGCGGCGGCGTATAGCTCGTCCGAATTGTATCCCGCCGAGCGCGTCTCGCTCGGCGCGCCGAGCCAGTGGCGCAGCCAACGCTATCTGCGCGTGCAGTTGAATCCGTTTCAATACAACGCCGCGACGCGCGAGTTGACGATTCACAAAAAATTACGCGTTGAAATTAATTTTGGTTTGGACGCGAATGCCGCGCCCGAACAGACGGGGCGCGCGGTGGATGAGGGGGGCTTTGAGCAAATTCTCAAACAGTCGCTGCTCAATTACGCTTCGGCGCGCGCCTGGCGCAATCCCGCGCGCCGCGCGGTCAATTTGCCGCAGCCCGAGCGCGCGGCGACAACGCCCAATTCATTTAGAATTGAGGTGAACGCCGACGGAATGTTTCAAGTGACCTGCGACGCTTTGATCGGGGCGGGCTTGGACGCCAATAACGTAAATTTGGATACGCTTCAGCTCTCTTTTCAAGGCGCGCAAGTCGCGCTAGAGGTCGTCGAAGATGGCGATAAAAAATGCGAGAGCGGCGAATATTTCTTGTTCTTTGGCCAAGCGCCAAGCGATTATACGATTCCCTACAATGTCTATTGGCTCGCGTTTGGCGGCGCGAACGGCAAACGCATGGCGTCATCAAGCGCGAGCGGCGGCGCGCAGCCGTCCACGTACACCAAAACGCTGCATGTGGAAGAGAACAACGGATATATTACTTTTGCGCCTTTTGTGGAAGCCGCGGACCATTGGATTTGGCGGCACATCAATCTGAATCCGGGTTATTACGATATTCCGCTGAACTTGGACGATCTCGCGCCCGGCGCGACGACTGGCACGCTGCGCGTATTGCTCCAATCGGGCGCGCAGGCGAATCCGTATTGGATTTTGCAGTCAACGCTCTATGCGAATGACGTTCAGATTCATCAAGAGAATTGGACTGCCGGCACAAGCTTGCTCGAAACGGCGGCGGTGAATAATCTGACCGCTGGCGCCAATACCTTTCGCATCCAAGACCTGCTGTATGCGTCCACCGGCATTTTGGTTGACCTCAATTATCTCGAGCTCGATTATCCCGCGCAGTTCATCGCCGCGAACGACGCGCTGCGCTTCAAGTATGCGGATAACGGAACGTGGCAGTATCGGATTCAAGGTTTCACCAATTCGAATCTTGCCGCGTACGATATTACCGACCCCGCGAATGTCGCGAAAATGAATATCAGCGCGTCCCCCAATGGCGGCGCGTTTGATGGCAGTTTTGGCGCCCAAATCAACGGTCAACGCGAATATCTCGCGCTCGCGACGTCGCAATTCAAAACGCCGTCGAGCATTGTCCAAGACACTCCTTCCAATTTGGCGGATCCGTCCAACGGCGCGGATTACATCATCATCGCGCCCGGCGATTGGCTCAACAATGTCCAGCCGCTCGCCGCGCAGCGCGCGACGATGGGGCGCGTCAAGGTCATTGACGTTCAAGATATTTATGACGAATTCAATTACGGAATGAAAAGCGCGTCAGCCCTGCGCGATTTTTTTGAATACGCCTACGCGAATTGGCAGGCGCCCGCGCCATCCTACGTTTTGCTCGTCGGCAGTGGCAATATGGACAATGGCAATGGCGAACCGACTTTTATTCCCGTTTATATGAAATTGGTTGACCCATGGATTGGCATGACCGCGAGCGATCATTGTTTGGTCGCGCTCGATTCGCCGCGCGCGCAATGCCAGGTCTATCAAACAAATCGAAATCCGCTGCCGAGCATGGCGATTGGGCGTTTGCCCGCGCTGTCGAAAAATGATGTGAATAATATGGTCGCCAAACTGCTCGCGTATGAAAACGTCTCCACGACGGGCGGATGGCGGCGCAAGGTCATGTTCGTCAGCGATAATGCCTATGATTCCAATGGCTATATGGATGGGGCGGGCAATTTTTTCGCCTACTCGGAGGAAGTGGCAGGGAATCCGTATTACGTCCCCGCGCCGCTGACAAACAATCTCGAACGCGTCTACTATAATCCCTGTGTTAATACCAATCAATATCCGCAATGCGCTGTTGGGTATGCGACCTACAGCAGCAGCGCGGACGCGCGCAATGCGGTGATCGCGGGGTTCAAAGACGGACGGCTGATTGTAAACTATGTCGGACACGGCGCGATCGCGCAGTGGGCGGGCGAGAACTTGCTAAAATACACTGACGCGCCTGCGCTCATTCCAACTTCGGGCGAACCGCGCTATCCGTTCATGTTGCCGATGACGTGCTACGACGGTTATTTTCACAGCGGATACAGCACGAGCGTCAGCGAAGCCATAGTGCGCCAAGCCAATGGCGGCGCGATTGGCAGTTTTGCGCCGGCTGGTTTGGGCGTCGCGAGCGGACACGATTATTTGGACCGCGGTTTTTTTGAAGCGTTGACGCAGCAAGGCAAAGTGCGCGTCGGTCTCGCCACGGTCGCGAGCAAAGGATATTTATTCGCGCAAACGGGGATTGGGCACGCGGACTTGTTCGATACGTTCAACTTGCTGGGCGACCCCGGCACATTATTGAATGTGCCGGATAATCTGATGCCGCCGCCGACGCTTACGCCAATGCCAACTAGCACGCCAACCAGCGCGCCGACGTTGACGCCGACGGTAACTAGCACGCCAATCGTCACCGCGACACCGACGGCGACGCCCGGCGCGGATGCGTGCAGCGTCAAACCGACTAAACCCGAATTAATCGCGCCGCAAGACCAATTTGCATCGTCCAAACGGCGCGTCAAATTATCGTGGAGCGCCGGCGCATGTGTCACGCGTTACCAAGTCATAATCAAGTTGGGCAGCAAAACCGGTCGGGTGATTGCGCGCCCGGTAATCAAGAATGGCGACACCTCGTACGAAATCGCCAAGCTGCCGCGCGGCGCAACCTATTACTGGCGCGTCAAAGCATGCAACGCCAATGGCTGCGCGCGCAGTCCTTGGCGCACGTTTCAAGTCAAATAGATAGGACTTTCGCTTGTCATTTCGAACATAGTGAGAAATCTCGCGCTTTCCCATTGAGATTTCTCGCAAAAACGACTCGAAATGACACTTGAGCGAAAATCCTGATAGCTGAAAAAAAATCGCCCGCGTCGCGCGGGCGATTTTTTTTAGCTGGAGCATGCCGAGTCGTTTCGGATAGAGCGTTTGCAAATGAATCTGAAATGCGCGCGCGCGAATCACGCGAAAACCGCGCAGGCCTTGGGTCAAGCCAACGCGCGGGCCAAGCCGCGTCAAGTCATTTTCACCACGACATCGGAAATAATGTTCGCCGCTTCGTCGCCGCGGTCTGCCGCGTTCGAAAGGTGGCGATATACTTCGCGGCGTTTGAGCATCAACATTACATCGTCGAGCGTCTTGGGCTGCTGAAACAATTCCGCCAACGCCTCGCGGTACAAACCTTCGGCGCGGTTTTCCAATTTTTTCGCGCGCATCGCGTGTTGCAAAGCCACCTGCGGTCGCTCGCGCAGCTGCAAGACGCCGAGATGCAATTCTTCCGCCGCCTCGCGCAGAATCATCACCATCTTGAGCATCAGCTCGGTCGGCTGCATTTCAAAGAGTTGCACTTCGTCCACCGTCGTGTACGCGTAATCCAGCACGTCGTCAATCGTCCGCGACAGCGCGAACAAATCTTCGCGGTCAATCGGCGTCACAAACGCGCGATTTAAATCGTCAATCAAAATGCGGCGCAATTCGTCCGCCTCTTTTTCGATTTGTTCCACGCGGCGCGCGTCGGCGTCATCGCGCGATTTGAAAAAATGCTCCAGCATGTCCAGCCCTTCGCGCGTCTTGTCGGCTTGCTGCGCCAAGAGGACCAGAAAATTGTTGGAACGAGAACGAAAAGGATTAGCGAGTCGCATAGAATTATGTCAGCCGAGTCAACAAAAAATATATCGCCGCCGAAAGGAGAAAACCGATCGGGATGGCGCCGAGCCACGCCGTGATAATATGTCCCGCCACGCCCCAGCGCACCATGCGGAGACGCTCCGCCGCGCCCGCGCCGATAATCGCAGTGCTAATCACTTGACTGGTTGAAACGGGCGTGCCTAAAAGCGCAGTGGTGATGATGAGCGCGGCGGCGGAACCCTGCGACGTAAAGCCGTGAATGGGGCGCAGCCGATAAATTTGCCCGCCGAGTTTGCGAATAAGACGATATCCGCCGGTGGCGACGCCGAGCGCCAGCGCGACGGCGACCAAGCCGATAACCCAGAGCGGAACGTAAAAAGAGGATTGCGCGCCCAACAGCACCAAGCCGAGTGTAATGACGCCGGTGCATTGTTGGCCATTATTGGCGCCGTGACTGGTGGCGAGCGCGGCGGTCGTCGCGTAATGGCCGCGTTGAAAGACGCGATTGACGCGCGGCGTCGCGCCGCGCGCCAGCCATAAACACAGCTTCATCGCGAGATAACCTCCGGCGAAACCGAGCAGCGGCGCGAACAGCAAACCCGCCAAGATGTGGAGCAAGCCGCCCGTCAAAAACGCGCTCGGGCCCGCGGCGGCAAAGGCGGCGCCGCTCAAACCTCCCACCAACGCGTGCGTCGCGCTGGAGGGAAAACCGAGATACCAATTAACCGAATTCCATGTAATCTGCGAAAGCGCCATCGCCAAAAGCACATTCATATTAATCACGTTCACATTGATAAAATCTTGGCCAATCGTCGCCGCAATCGCCGAACCAAAGAGAAAGGGTCCGCTGAATTCAAAGATTACGGCGAGAATAATCGCGGTGCGCGGCGTCAACGAACGCGTCGAAATCGGCGCGGCAACCAAGGTGCCCGAATTATTGAATCCGATAAAAAAAGCGTACACCAGCATTAACGCTAAAAAGAGAATGAGCGCAGATGAAAGAATCGTAAGCCAACTCCGCAAACTGTGGTCGCGAACAGATAATATTCTACTACAAAATAGTCGGTTGCGCGCGCTGGTGATTACCCAGAGTTCCAGACCTCAAGGGTTTTCGAAAACCCTTGGGGTCTGGAACTCTGCTGCGTTACTGTCTGAACGCGACGTTGAAAAAAAAACAGCGCGCGATATACGCGTCGCGCGCGTCGCGATCAAATCCGCAAGACGCGGCGCTAAATCTTTGGAAAAGGTTTTGGACGCGCAGACTTTTTAGAGCCGATTCCACTTTGATTTGTGGGTAGACCTTTCGAGTTTTCGAAAACCTAAAAAATCTTGGTTCCACAAATGAAATAGGAATCCGTCCTAGATCAGTTTCCGATTTGGTTTAGGGGACAGACCCTTTGGGTTTCCGAAAACCCAAAGGGTCTTTTACCCTAGGCCAAACAGGAATTCGCGCTAGGCGCGCACGCGCGCATTTTCCACCGCGCGCGCGATTTCGCGCAAATGTTGCGGCGAGGTGCCGCAGCAGCCGCCGACGATTTGCGCGCCCGCCTCTAGCCAGCGCGCCGCCGCTTCACCCATCATTTCAGGCGTCACATCATACAACGCCACATCGTCATCGGTCATGCGCGGCAAGCCCGCGTTCGGTTTCATCCACAGCGGCAGATGCGTCGCCGCGCGCAGCGCTTGCAGATTGGCAAGATTCTCGTCGAGCGAACGCCCGCAGTTGACGCCAACCATATCCGCGCCGAGCGCGGTTACTTGTTCTGCCACTTGCGCCGCTTGCAAACCCATCATGGTATGCGCGCCCATATCAAAACTAAATGAAACAATAATCGGCAGGTCTGTCGCGGAACGCGCGCCGTTGTACGCCGCCGTCGCTTCGCCCAAATCGAATTGCGTTTCAATAATGAGCAAATCTACGCCCGCTTGCGCGAGCGTCTCTGCTTGCGCGGCGAATTGCGCGACCGCGTCCGCGTGCGTTAATGTGCCGAGCGGTTCGAGCAACTGACCCGTAGGGCCCAATGAACCCGCGACCCAGACGCGTTCGCCTTGAATCGCGCGGCGCGCCAATTCGACCGCGCGTTGATTCACTTGCGCGGCGTTGTCTTCCAAACCCGCGTGCGCCAGCCGTATCGCTGTCGCGCCAAAAGTGTTGGTCAAAATAATATTGGAACCCGCCATCACAAAATCGCGATGCAGCTGCGTCACCCGTTCGGGCTGTTCAAACAACCATTGTTCAGGCGCCTGTCCGCGTTCCAAGCCGCGCGCTTGATAATTTGTTCCCGTCGCGCCATCCGCCACCAAAATTTCGCCGCGCGCCAATACCGCGCGGAATGATTCGCTCATTGCTTTGGCTCCTCTAAAAAAAACTTGCCCGCCGCGCCGTTGTTGGCGAGCGCGGCAAGCTTTTGAAAAACTAGCGCGTATGATAACGCACTTGGACGCGTCGCGCAAACAATTCTTTGCAGGGACACGAGTTGGATTTGTTATTGCGGCTGCAAAACAAAATCGGCTTGCGCCTGCGCTTCAGTCCGCGTATCCAACTGTCGTTCTTGGGCGGCGTAACCGTCGGCAAAAACCGCGAGCGTGTATTCGCCGCGCGAAACAATCATGCTGTACTCGCCGTTGGCGTTCGTGAGGTAGGCGATTTCGGGCATTGGCACGCTGCTCTGGGAAAACGCGAGCCGCGCGCGCGCTAATGGCTCGCCTGCCGCATTGGTTACGCGTCCGCTAATTTTTACTTGCGACGCGTTCTGTTCCGACGGCGTGATGGGCGTCTGATTAGAAACGGGCTGCGCGGGATCGTTTGGCGCGAGGGTGGGACGCGGGCGCGCGTCGGTTGTTGGCGCGGGCTGTCCGGGTTTAGAACCCGGCTGCGTTTGGGCGGTTGGTTCCGGCGGCGGTTGCGCGCCGACATTGGAACTGCACGCGGGTAATAATAATATCGCCGCGCTCAAAGTTACGGCGAGCCATCCGGAAACAAGGGATGGACGAAAATAGCGCATGATGCACCTCCTCAAGAGAACGTTCTGGCGCGCGGCTTTGTTCCATCCATAAAAATGGGTGAGCGCGCGCAGCGCCCACCCATAATAGGCCGCGAGATCAAGGCGGGGAGATTAGTTGCCGGCGGTTTGCAAAAAGTTGAATACAGCTTTGGTGATGCGGGTGGAGCTGTTACGCGTCCAGTTGCCGCCGACGCCGTATGTGTGGATGCCAAAACCGCACGGATTGCAGTTGCCCCATTTGCCGTAATGCGGCGAGCCGCTTTCTCCGCCAAAGGTATCAATGGAATAAAAGAGACGCGTCCTGGCAACCTGTTGAATGCGTCCTTTCATGGTCCACTGCGTGCCGTACGCTTTGTCGCCGGGATAACCGCGCACGTTCGATTGTTTGTTCAGAAAAAACGAATTGTCGCTTGTCCAGCCATAGCCGAACCAGCCGACAGTGTCGCCGACATTCGAACCGAGCTTGATGAGACCGTAATCGTATTTTGGATTGCCGGTGTTAATCCACTTGGTCACGGTATACCAGCTCGCGGCGGAATATGAGCCAAAGGGCGCGGTGCCGCCATTGCGACCGGGGTAAACCGTGATACTGGTTGCCCAGCCGCCCAATGAACTTTCATAAACGCAATGGCCGGCGGTGGCAAGCCGGTTTTTGGACATGAACCAGCCGGTGCAGGAGCCCGAGCCGCCGGGAAAGTTTACTTCTAAAAACGCAATGGCGCTGTTGGGATAAGCGGATGTGTTGGTAATCTGCGTGCGCCCGTCGGGACCAATTACGCTGTCAGGGCTAGTTCCGCCGAGCGGTTTTAGGTTCTTGGCGTTCACCGTTTCGTTTACCAACGCTTCTTGCGTTAGCGCGGGCTTGTACGAGTCGGAAAAGAATTTGCCGGAATCCGAGAGGGCAACGCTCGAGCCGTCGTTGCCGACAATCAAGAGCGGACCAGCGCTTTGCGCGTGTAAAACGCTATTGGGCGCCAAAAACAATAACGTCGCGAGAAACAGACTGCTCAACAGCAGCAGACGCAAAAGGGATTTGTTGGACGGAAGATGTGACATGCTATTTTCCTTTGGGTTGAATAGGTCGCGATGTCGCGCAGGCGAGCCCGCGTACGAACTTCGGACCAGTGAAACGAGACGCTGGTTCTGCTTGGGCAATAATCGAGAAATCCATGAATGAAAAATTCGCGAAGTCTACCTCCTTTGCCGCGAGTCAGTCATAGCGCGCGCGCGGCTATTTTATGGCGCGGACGCGGCTTGCATAAAGTTAAAGACGCCTTTGGTGATGCGGGTCGCGCTGTTGCGCGTCCAGTTGCCGCCGACGCCGTACGTGTGGATGCCAAAAACGCACGGATCGCAATCTTTGCGGACCCATTTACCATACAGCGGCGAACCGCTTTGACCGCCGTACGTGTCAATATTGTAAAATAAACGGCGTTTGCGCGCTTGGGCGATTTTTCCGCTCATCTGCCATTGCGTGCCGGCTTCGGCGTCGTACTTGTCGCCGGGGTAACCGCTCACCACGACCGGCTTGCCGACAAAAAATTGATTGCGCGTGTTGAATTGATAGCCAAAATAACCCACTGTGTCGCCGATTGGTTCTGCTAACTGAATTACGCCATAATCGTGTCGAGGCGCTTGGGTATTGAGCCATTTTTGAGACACATTCCAATTGGTCGCGGCGACGCCGCCAAACGGCGCGAGGTCGCCAGCGCGTCCGGGGTACGCCGTAATCGTTTGCGCCCAGCCGCCCAGCGCGGAATAATACAAACAGTGCGCGGCGGTGGCGACGGCGTTGGGGCTAATCATCCAGCCGCTGCACAAGACCGAACCAAACGGAAAATCAATTTCGAGCTGCGTAATCGCGCTGTACGGAAAAACAGTTGTGTCAGGAACGCGCGTGCGCCCATCGCCGCCAATAATCGAGTCAGGCGTCAGCGCGTCGCCGACCACGAGCGCGTTGGGCGAGCCGCTAAACACGAGCAATTTTTTGCGCGGGACGATTTCGTTTTTGAGTTGGCTCGCGGCAATGGTCACGCTTTTGGAGGGAGAATACGCGCGCGGCGAAGCTTGAATTTCAAACGCGCGGCCGTCATTACGCACCAGCTTGTCGCCGCGGTCAGGTTGTTGCGCCAAAGCGCGCGGCGCGGACACGCCGACAAATAATAATAACAGTCCGCAAAGTGTCAGACCGATTTGGGGAGAAAAAAATTTTCGTAACATCGCTAATCCTTTCACAACAACGCAAGCGCGGGATATCAAGTGACTCTACGCAACAATGGGATGTGGGGTTGCATAACGGAAAAGGCGCGGAATTGCGCCTATTATACACCAAACTATAGACCTTCGGGTTTGGTTTTGGAAAGCTATGCCAAGACCCTTCGGGTTTCCGGAAACCCGAAGGGTCTGACAGACCAAAACCTTTTCTGAACCTCTATAGCGCAAACGATCTGATGATTACCGATATTTCGAAAATATAGCGGACCCTCTCAGACCCTCAAGATTTTCGAAAATCCTTGGGGGTTGGAAATCCAGGCAAGCGCCAGAAATTATATTTACGCGCGCGAACCCGATCGTTTGTTCACCGCCGAGACCTTTTCTAATGCTCTAGCCGCTCTGCGCGTAGAACGCGACATTTGCGAACGCTTTTTACGCGCGGCGTGTAATCATCAGAAAGAACGCTATTGACGCGCGCGCGCAAAATGTTTATTATCAACACATATTACGCATTGGTAGGACAAGTTTGAAATTTGTCGTACCAATGCGCCCGATTTTTTAGGGAATGTGCGCAAGGCGAGTTATCAATCTAGCTGGCGGAGCGTTTGCCCTGATTGTTCCGCGAAACCTTGGCAAAGGATTACGCAAGGTCGCGTCTTTTTTTTTGTTTTCTGATACCTGATACCGAAGGAGCATCATGCCTCACGTTCGTTCGTTCCAAGTGCCAACCGTAATGAAGCACGGTGTCGGCGCGATTCAAACGCTCGCCGACGAAGCGCGCGCGCTCGGAATGCGCCGCCCGTTTATTGTCACTGATCCGGGAATCGTCAAAGCGGGTTTGCTGCCGCGCGCGACCGACCCGTTGCGCGAAGCGGATATGGATTTTGTGGTATTTGATCGCGTCGCGCCGAATCCGCCGATTGCGTTGGTGGATGATGCCGCCGCGATGTACGCTTCCGAAAAATGCGATGGCGTCATCGGTTTTGGCGGCGGCAGTTCAATGGATACCGCGAAATCGGTTGGCGTCGTAATCGAAAACGGCGATTCGATTTTGAAATACGAATGGGCGGATCCGCAACCCATTGTAAAAAGAATTCCGCCGACGATTTGCGTTCCGACGACAGCGGGGACGGGCAGCGAAGTGACATTGTGGGCAGTCATTACCGACCCCGCGCGCAAAATCAAATTCAACGTCGGCGGCACCGAAAAAATTGGCGCGTGGGTGGCGTTGATTGACCCTGAACTCACGCTCAATCTGCCCGCGCCCGTCACCGCCGGAACCGGCATGGACGCGCTCGCGCACGCGATTGAATGTTACACCTGCGCGTACGCGCAACCGTTCCCGGATTCCACCGCGCTGCTGGCGATGGAATATGTCGCGCAGTATTTACGCGTCGCGTACGCGCAAGGACACAACCTCGAGGCGCGCTACAAAATGTCTATGGCGGCGATGCTCGGCGCGTTGTCGTACGGCACGGAAAGCGCAGGCGCGGCGCACGCGATGAGTCAATCGGCGGGTGGCGTGCATGACGTGCCGCACGGCGCGCTGACCGCGCGCGTTCTCGGTCCCGTGATGGAATATAACTATATGGGCGAACCGCAAAAATTCGCGCGCATCGCGCAAGCGTTGGGCAAAGATACGCGCGGCTTGAATGTCTATGACGCGGCAGAGCTCGCCGTCGAAGCGGTGTACGAACTCACCGACGACTTGAACATTCCGACGCTGCAAGATTTGGGCTTTGATGAAAGCGAAATTCCGATGCTGGCGAAAATCGCATTCGAGGACCCGCAGACGATTGGCAATCCGCGCGATTTGACGCAAAAAGCGTACGAAAAAATTTACACGCGCGCGTTCGAGTTGGGCGAATAATTTATTGAAAGGCGTTTGACACATGGCAGTTCCCGCGCGACTGGAAACGGTCGCAACGCTTGGAAACGGCATCATGGGGCATGGCATTGCCCAAATTTTCGCCGTCGCCGGTTATCAAGTTATTCTGATCGGGCGCAATCCCGCCAAGCTCGCGACGGCGCTCGAAAATATCAAGGCAAGTCTCGCGCAATTTCAAGCGCACGGTCTCGTGACTGCGACAGAGGCAGCGCGCGCGCTTGAGCGTATTCGCGTTTCGACTGTCTTGGAGGATGCCGCCGAGGCGCAGCTAGTTATCGAAGCCGTAACCGAAGACCTCGCGCTCAAACACGAAATTTTTGAACGCCTCGAAAAAATTTGCCCGCCGCCGGCGATTCTCGCCTCGTCAAGCGGTCAACCCGCGAGCAATCTCATCGCCAAAATGCGACAGCCCGCGCAAGTGGTCGCCGCGCATTTTTGGTATCCGCCGCAGTTGATTCCGCTGGTCGAGCTGTGCGCGGGACCGGAAACCGCGCCCGACATTGTGCCGTGGCTCGTTCAACTGTTGCGCCAAGTGGGCAAAGAACCTGTCGTTATCAATCGCGAACTGCCGGGTTTTATCGGCAATCGGCTCCAGTTCGCGCTCTTGCGTGAAGCGTGGGCGTTGTGGGCGAGCGGCGCGGCGTCCGCCGAAGCGATTGACGCGGTGGTGCGTAATAGTTTCGGGCGGCGGCTTGCGATTACGGGCCCCATCGAATCGGCGGATGTCGGCGGTTTGGACACCTTTTTCGCGTTCGCGTCTTTTCTTTTACCTGAATTGGATGTCGAGACACAGCCGCCGTCGGCGATAAAGAATCTGGTGGCGCAGGGAGAGCGCGGTTTGGCGAGCGGACGCGGGGTGTATCATTGGACCCAGCGCGACGGCGCCGCGCTGCTTGACGCGCGCCGAGAAGAATTATTCCGACATCTAAAGCGCGATGTAAAAGAGAAAACTCGAGATGATTACAAATAACGCGCCCACATACAACGAGCTGCTTTTCCAAGACATTGAAACTATTCCACAGATCATCGGCAGCCCGCGTGGCTTGCAAAAAGCGTACGCGGAGCTTTACAAGCGGACGTTCGCGATGGGCAAGTAGTGAGGAGAGATAAGTATGGTAACACTGACCTTGAGTGCGGAACAAGTGATTCAGCTGGTAAAGCAACTGCCACCCAAAGACAAGCAGACCGTTCTCGATGCCTTGAGCATGGAACGAAATCTCTGGTGGGATACAATGCTCGAACAAGGCGAAAAGAAAATGCATCAGCTGGCGCGAGAGGGAGGATTGAGCTGGGACCAAATGGACGAGCAAGCACGCCTCGACTTTGTAGATAATCTCTTTCATGAAGATCGCGATGCCACATAGAGTCGTATTTGACACGAATATTCTTTTTTCCGCCTTCGGGTGGCGCGGCTCACCCTATGAGTGTGTACAACTCGCGCGGCAAAAGAAAATCATCGCAATCACTTGCCCCGAGATTCTTCAAGAACTTGAGGACAAATTGTTCTTTAAGCGTGAGATGTCAATGGCAAATGTGGCTCGAACACTGACAGAGATTTCGGTCTTTTGCGAAATGGTTGCGATCACGAACGAGTTGCGCGTGATTACGGCGGATTCCAAAGATGACAAGGTCATTGAGTGTGCGCTCGTTGGCAAAGCTACGCATATTGTCACAGGTGATAGACGTCACCTCTTGCCTTTGCGGGAACACAAAGGAATTATCATTCTCAACCCCGCAGATTTCCTCGCGCAGTTTAAGGAGGAAGGATAAATGGGTTGCGTTCGCCGACTCGCAGCCCATCGGCAGCCCGCGCGACTTGCAAAAAGCGTGCGCGGAGCTTTACAAGCGGACGTTCGAGCTGGGCGAATAATGTTCGTCTATGAACTTTGATTTTTTGAAACCCAAGCGCGGCAATACGCGTCTCGAGTCTGCGCTGGCGGAAATTGAACGCGAAGATTTTGTGCGCCGCTTGCTCGAGTCGGACGACGCGTACATATTCAAGCATGTCTTGATTCAAGAGACCGCGTATGCGTCGCTGCTTCGCAATGAACGTCGCGCGCTGCATTTGCGCATTGCCAACAGCTGCGAATTTTTATACGCGGATGAAATTGACGAGAATCTCGCGCTGTTGGCGTTCCATTTCGAGCAAGCGGGCGAAACGGACCAAGCCATCAACTATTGGATGCGCTATGGCGAACGCGCAATGCAAATCAGCGCGTATCCGGATGCCATCGAAGCGCTGCGGCGCGCGCTGAAACTCGCGCCGCATGAATCGAACGCCTCAAGCGCGCAAATTTACGCGCAGTTGGGCGAAATTTATTCGCGGCAAACGGATTTCACGTTCGCGAAAGAAAATTTTCAAAACGCGTTGAATTGCGCGATTGCGGCGAATGATGGCGTTACGGCTGCGCGCGCGCTCACGGGCATTGCGCGCGTCGAAAGTCAGCAAGGCAATCACAAACGGGCGCGCGAATTGGGTGAAGAAGCATTGCGCTGGGCAAACGACGCGCAGGACGTAGAAGCGATTGCGCGCGCGCATCGTCAATTAGGCATTGCGTACAGTTACGAAGGCAAGTACGCTTTGGGGCAAGAACATTTGCAGACGGGGCTTGGCTTGTATCGTGAACTCGGCAATCTCGAAGGCATTGGCAGCTGTCTCAATAGTTTGGGCGTCATCGCGCGCGACCTCGGCGAATTGGATTGCGCGGAAGAATATTTTTCGCAAGCGTTGGAGATTGGCCGGCAGTTGGGCGACCGCTACAGCACGAGCATTCGCCTGTTGAATCTCGGCGCGTTGGCGGAAGCGCGCGGCGAGTTGGCGCGCGCAGAGCAATATCAAAAAGAAGCGTTGGAATTGGCGCAACAGATTGGCGACCGCGAGGGCATTGCGGTGGCGCGCTGCAATCTTGGCATGTTGGCGTTGCGGCGGCGCACTCTCGAAAACGCGATGACAGAATTTCGCGGCGCGCTCGACCAAGCCAGCTCCATCGGCGCGCACGCAACCGCTGTATACGTTATCGCCGCCGTCGCCAAATTAGAGCTTGCGCGCGGAAATTATGAATACGCGGCGGAATTGCTAGAGTTTGTGTTGACGCATCCCGCCGTAACCGCAGATATTCCGATTGATTTCGCGCCAGAGCAGCTTGCATTGCGCGAAAAATTGAGCGCGTCGGATTTGAACGCGGCGCGCGAACGCGGTCGAGCGCGCGAGTTGCATTTTGTCGTAAAACAAATTTTAGCGGAATCTAAATTTTCAAGCGCAGAAAACGATTAAAACCGTTACGATGAAGGACAAGGCATGATTAAACATACTGCTCCGCTGTATGAATATTTACCGCGCGAGGATATCGAGTTCATTCACGAAACGACAATGCGCGTGTTGGAAGAATTTGGCATCGCGTTCAATCACGATGAAGCGGTGGATATTTTGGAACGCGCGGGCTGCGAGGTGGACCGCGACGCGCTGCCCGCGCCGCTCGTAAAATTTCCGCGCGAATTGGTGATGGCGCAAATCGCCCAAGCGCCGCGCGAATTCACTCTTTACGCGCGCAATCCGCAAAACAATGTCATCATCGGCGGCAATCATATGGCGCTGGCGCCGGTGTACGGTCCGCCGAACGTGCAAGATTTGGACAAGGGCCGGCGCGAGGCGACGCTGGAAGATTATCGCAATTTTGTGAAACTCGCGCAGGTCGTGCCGGATATTCATAACGCGGGCGGCGTGATTTGCGAACCGAACGACGCGCCGCAAGAGACGCGTCATCTCGATATGATGCGCGCATTGTTGACGCTCAGCGATAAAACTTTTATGGGGAATGTCGTCTCGGCGGAAAACGCGAACGATTGCGTCGAGCTCGCGTCCATTGTCTTTGGCGGGCGCGATGTGTTGGCGGACAAACCCGTAATGCTTTCGCTTATCAATGTCAATAGTCCGCGTTTATTCGATACGCGCATGTTGGACGCGCTGCTGACGTATGCGCGCGCGCGGCAGTCGTTATTGATTACGCCGTTTATCTTGGCGGGCGCCATGTCGCCGGTGGCGCTCGGCGGCGCCATCGTGCAGCAAAACGCGGAAGCGTTGGCGGGTATCACGTTGACGCAACTCGTCAGCCCCGGTATGCCGGTGGTGTACGGTTCGTTCTTGTCCAATAGTGATATGCAGTCGGGCAGTCCCGCGTTCGGCACGTCGGAATCGGCGGCGGCGTTGTTGGTGAGCGCGCAGCTTGCGCGCAAATATCGGCTGCCGTTT
>JAJTXZ010000095.1 GCA_021463195.1 Anaerolineae bacterium | reverse complement strand
CTTGTCATGTCGAAGGGACTGAGACATCTCGCTCCGCTCGATGTGACAGTTCTCTGCTCACACAGCCCCTGCGGGCTGACCATCTCGAAATGACACTTGGCGCAAGTCCTGTAAATAAAGAAAGAGGGAAAGGATTTGACGCAATGAATAATCAACAACCGCCAAGCCGCAAGTATGAAACCGCGACCTTGGGCGGCGGCTGTTTTTGGTGTATTGAAGCCATTTACAAGGATGTCAAAGGCGTCGTCTCGGCGGTCTCGGGATATGCCGGCGGACACGTCAAAAATCCGACGTATCAACAGGTTTGCAGTCATATGACGGGCCATGCCGAAGTCGCGCAAATTGAATTTGATCCCGCCGTAATTTCGTATCACGACATTTTGGAAATATTTTTTGCGGTTCACGACCCGACCACTTTGAATCGGCAAGGCAACGATGTGGGCGATCAATACCGTTCGGTGATTTTTTATCACGATGACGCGCAAAAGCGTACGGCGCAAGAGATGATTCAAGCGTTGACCCGCGCGCGCGCGTTTGACGCTCCCATTGTGACGCAAGTCGCGCCGTTCACGGAATTTTATTCCGCCGAAGCGTATCATCAGGAATATTTTCAAAATAATCCGAATCAACCGTATTGCCGCGCGGTCATTGCGCCCAAAGTCAACAAGTTTCGCAATCATCACGCCGAAATGCTCAAAGCGCAATGAAAGAGCTTGTTGCTTGCGCGCGCGCTCAAAGGACGCGCCGAGTGGAACGCGACTTTTAGCATGCCCGCCATCGCGCGCGCGCGCCCCCAAGCGCCCTTTGTTCTCGCGCTCGACCTCGGCACCTCATCGCTGCGCCTGAGTTTGTTTGATGCGCGCGCGCGTCGAGTGAAAGGATTCACGACGCGCCGCGCGCATCGCGTCGGCGCAAGCGCTGACGGCGCAGCCACGCTCGACGCGCGCGCGCTCTTTGACGCGTTTTGCGACGCGCTCGATGAATTAACCGCCAAGTTCAATGCCCCGATTGCCGTCGTCGCCGCCGCGTCGCTGGCGCACAATGTTTTGGCGCTCGACGCAAACAACGCGCCGCTTACGCCCGCGTATTTGTATTCCGACACCCAGAACGCGCGCGCGGTGGAACAACTGCGCGCGACATACGCGTGGACCGAAATTTACGCGCGCACGGGTTGCCCGCTGCACACGAGCTATTTGCCCGCGCGCTTGGCATGGCTGCGCGCAACGCAGCCGGAAATTTTCGCGCGCGCGGCGCATTGGGTTTCGCTGCATGAATATTTTTTGCTGCGGCTTTTCGGATATACGCGCGTCTCGCATTCGTTCGCCGCGTGGTCGGGGCTGTTGAATCACGCGACGTTGGATTGGGACGCCGAGACGCTGTCCTGTGTCGGCGTGACGCGCGCGCAATTATCGCCGGTGAGCTCGGTGTATGAGGGTTTGCGCGGCTTGCGCGAACCGTACGCGACGCGCTGGAAAGAATTGGCAAAGGTCGCGTGGCTGCCTGCCGTTGGCGACGGCGCGGCGGCGAATCTTGGCAGCGGCTGCGTGGATGCGACGCGCATCGCCATCACCGTCGGCACGAGCGGCGCAATGCGCGTGATTCTGCCGCACGCGCCCGCGGCGGCGAATTTACAAAATGGTTTGTGGTTGTATCGCGTAGATGAGACGGACGCTCTCGTCGGCGGTTCGCTCAATAACGGCGGCAACGTGTTTGAATATTTCGCGCGGATCTTGCGGCTGCCTGCGCGCGACGCGTTAGAGCGCGAACTTGGCGCGCTGGCGCCTGACGCGCATGGCTTGACGTTGCTGCCCTTTTTCGCGGGCGAACGCAGTCCCGGCTATCGCGGCAGCGCGCGCGCGCTGGTGGCGGGTTGGAAGCTTGGCGCGACGCCAGTAGAACTTTGGCGCGCGACGCTCGAAGCCATCGCGTATCGGTTCGCGGCGCTTGCCGAGTTGCTGCGCGCGGTGACGCCCGCGCGCGAATTTATCGCGAGCGGCGCGGCGTTGGAACATTCACGCGTGTGGACGCAAATTATCGCGGATGTGCTGGGCGAGCCGGTGACGCGTTCGGGCGAAGCGGCGGCGACCGCGCGCGGCGCGGCGTTAATCGGGCTGCGCGCGGCGGGCGTGATTTCAGAGTGGGCGGCGCTGCCCGCCGCGCGCGGCGAAACTTTTGCGCCGCGCGCGGAATATTTTGAACGTTATCAGCGCGCGCGCGCGCGACAAAAAATGTTATATTATTGGTTTGACGAACAATCTGGGTGCGACAGAACGCAAACGGGAGACAATGATGAGTGATCAAAAACAGACGCGACTGTATCAGTTGTTGGAGCAGGGCCAATCGGTGTGGCTCGACAATATGCAGCGCAAACAAATTCAATCCGGCGAACTGAAAAATTTAATCGAGACGATGGCGGTGCGCGGCGAAACTTCAAATCCGAGCATTTTTGAAAAAGCGATTGTCGGCGGCGAGGGCTATGACGCGGATATCCAAACGTTCGTCGCGCAAGGTTTGGACGCCGCCGCGATTTACGAAAAACTGACCACCGACGATGTGCGCGCGGCATGCGATGTGTTTCGTCCGTTGTACGACGCGACGAATGGCGGCGATGGTTTTGTCAGCATCGAAGTTTCGCCGGGCGTGGCGTACAAAACCCAACCGACGATTGACGAGGCAAAACGCTTGTGGACGATCGTGGCGCGTCCAAATTTGATGGTGAAAATTCCGGGCACCGCCCAAGGCGTGCCGGCAATCGAAGAAGCGTTGTATGCGGGTGTGAATATTAATATTACGCTGCTCTTTGCGGTGCAGGCGTACGAGCAGGTGGCGTGGGCGTACGTGCGCGCGTTAGAGCGGCGCGTCGCCGAGGGCAAACCGATTCGGCAGCTTGCTTCCGTCGCGAGTTTTTTTGTGAGTCGCATTGACACGCTCGCCGACGAATGGCTGGGCGACGCGCACGCGGCTTTGCGCGGCAAACTCGCGGTGGCGAACGCGCAAATCGCGTACGAGAAATTTCAAGAAATTTTTTCGAGTCCGCGTTGGCGCGCGCTTGAAGCGCAGGGCGCCCAAGTCCAACGTCCGCTGTGGGCGTCCACTTCGACCAAGAATCCCGCGTACAGCGATGTGTTGTATGTTGAGACGCTTATTGGGCCGCACACGATTAATACGATGCCGATGCAAACACTCGACGCGTTTGCCGATCACGGCGTTATCGCGCGCACGGTGGATGCTGATTTTGGCGCGGCGCATCAAATCGTAGCGCGCGTGCAAGCGGCGGGCGTTTCGCTCGATCAAGTCACCGCGCAAGTGTTGGCGGAAGGCGTTGTGAAATTCGATGAAGCGTACACAAAATTGCTCGCGGTCATTGACCAGAAAAAACAAACGCGCAAGGCGTGAACGGGCGGATGAACTAAAGCGCCCAAGCAATCTACTCTCTTGTTTTTCATAAGGAGCTCGCATGGAACTTGCAATTCTTGGTCTCGGACGCATGGGCGGCAATATGGCGGAACGCTTGCTGCGAGGCGGACACCGTGTTGTCGTTTGGAATCGCACCAAAAGCAAGATTGATGAACATGTCGCGTTGGGCATGGAGGGCGCGTACGAATTTAGCGCGCTGCCCAAACTGCTCAAACAATCGCCGCGTGTGGTGTGGTTCATGCTGCCGGCGGGACAGACTACGGATGACGCGATTGACGCGGTGGCGCCATTGTTGAATCAAGGCGACATTATCATTGATGGCGCGAATTCGCGTTGGAGCGATGATAAACGGCGCGCGCCCAAGTTAAAAGCGTTGGGTCTGCAATATATGGATGCGGGCGTGAGCGGCGGCGTCTGGGGTTTGACCGAAGGATATTCGCTAATGGTCGGCGGCGACGCGGAAACGTTTGCGTACTGCGAACCGATTTTCAAAACGCTTGCGCCGCCGACAGGCAATTACGGTTTGATGGGCCCGCACGGCGCGGGGCATTTTGTCAAGATGGTACACAACGGCATCGAGTACGGGATGATGCAAGCGTACGGCGAGGGCTTTGAGATTTTGAAAAAATCGGAATACAGTCCCGATCTCTTGAAAGTGGCGCAAGTGTGGCAGCAGGGCAGTGTCGTGCGTTCGTGGCTGCTCGATCTCGCGGTGAACGCGTTTGCCAAACACGGCAACGATCTGGCGCGCATCAAAGGTTGGGTCGCGGATTCCGGCGAAGGACGCTGGACGGTGGAAGCGGCGATGGCGGAAGATGTGCCTGCGCCCGTGATTACGCTTTCGTTGATTCAGCGTTTTGTCTCGCGCCAAGATGAATCCTTTAGCGCGCAAGTTCTCGCCGCGCTGCGAAACGAATTTGGCGGGCATGAAGTAAAGAGCGAGTAGCGTTTTTGGGTTCGTTTTGCCGCGCCGCGATTTTCCAGCCATCGGATTTTATTCGATGCCGAGATCGCGAAAAGAATTTGGAGGCGAAAAATGATTGATGCGCAAATGACCGCCGGGGTTGTGCCGGGAGACCAATTCGAAACCATCCGTTATCCTGACGACGAAATTCGCCTTCGTGTCACTGACGGCGGAAACGTCAAGTCATTGAATATATTTCGACCGACCGCGAAGGACCGCCGCCGCATTCTCATCAATGGCATAAAGTCGAAATAGTGGTCGAAGGCGCCGTCGAGTTTTATGTGAATGGAGTATGGACGCGCGGGGGCCCCGGGACGGTGCAAATGCTGCCCGCCGGAGCGACTCATTCGGTGCGCGTTCCCGAAGGCACGGCAAAACTTTTGTACGTCACCATCGGTCCGCCGTATGATGGTTTGGCGCGTGAACTTGCGCTCTATGCAAGTGGAAATGTAACTGCGGCGGGTGTCGTCGAGATTGCCTATCGCCACGGTCTCAAACTCGAGGGCGAAACTTGACGCTTGGAGGAATGTCAACAATGCTTGATACTCGAACGATATTAAACCCCCTCCGCGAAGGAATGCGCGTCGCGCGCGCGCCCGAACCGACTTCGATTATTATTTTTGGCGCGACCGGCGATTTGGCGCGGCGCAAGCTGGTGCCGGCGCTGTACAATCTCGCGCGCGAAAATTACATGCCGCCTGTATTCAACATTATCGGTTTCGCGCGCAAACCGCGCACGGATGATGAAATCCGCGCGGAATACAAAGACGCCGTCGCTGAATTTTCGCGCGAAAAAATCCAGACTGAAACGTGGAATTCGTTTGTCGAAAATATTTTTTACGTGCAATCGAATCTCGACGACCTTGACGGATACAAACGCCTCAAAGCCGAATTGGAGCGGTTCGACCAAGAGCGCGGCACGGCGGGCAACCGTTTATTTTATTTGGCGGTGCCGCCTGACTTGATGCCCGAGATTGTCGAATTTCTCGGCAAGGCGGAACTCAATACGAGCGCCGGGTACACGCGCATCATTCTCGAAAAACCGTTCGGGCGCGATTTAGCGTCGGCGGTGGAATTGAATCATCGTTTGCATCAGGTCTTTGACGAATCCCAAATCTATCGCATTGATCATTATCTCGGCAAAGAGGCGGTGCAGAATATCTTTGTCTTTCGTTTTGCGAACGGCATTCTGGAACCGATTTGGAATCGTACTTTTGTCAATAATGTTCAAATCACCGTCGCGGAAACGGTTGGCGTCGAAACGCGCGGCGAATATTATGATCACGCGGGCGCGCTGCGCGATATTATTCAAAATCACGCGCTGCAACTGCTCGCGGTGACGACGATGGAACCGCCGCCGGTCTTTGGCCCTGATGAAGTGCGAAATGAAAAAGCCCAAGTCTTGCGCGCGATTCGTTCGCTCGATTATCATGAAATCGCAGAGGCGACCGTGCGCGGGCAATATGGCGCGGGCGCGATTGGCGGAATTCAAGCGCCGGGGTATCGCACCGAGTCAAAGGTCGCGCCTGATTCGGTGACAGAAACGTATGTGGCGTTAAAGTTGTACATTGACAGCTGGCGCTGGGCGGGCGTGCCATTTTATGTGCGGACCGGCAAGCGGCTGCCAAAGCGGATGACCGAAATCGCGATTGAATTTAATTTGCCGCCGCTGTCGCTCTTTGGCAAAAACGGCGTGAATCCACTCGAACCCAATACGCTGGTCTTTAATATTCAACCGGACGAAGGCATCTCGTTGAAATTCGAGAGCAAGATTCCGGGCCAAGATAATCGCATCCGTCCGGTCAATATGGACTTTCGTTACAACAGCTCTTTTGGTCAAGCCGCGCCGGAAGCGTACGAGCGTTTGTTATTGGACGCGATGTTGGGCGACCCAATGCTGTTTACGCGTTATGACGAGGTGGAAGCGCAGTGGGCGGTGATTACGCCGATTTTGGAAGCGTGGGGCAGCGGCGATGACGTCAAGGCGGCGCATTCGCCGCAGGTTCCTCCGCCCGCTTTTCCGAATTATCCCGCCGGCACATGGGGCCCTGACGCGGCGGAAGATTTTATCCAACGCGACGGGCGCAAATGGCGCCGCCTGTAAGAAAACGAGCCGACTGATTTTTGATTTTCGCGGCGCGCGCCCTGGCCACGGCAAGATCAAAAAACGAAAAGCGAAAAATTTTAAATGGCTTCTGAACTAGCGCTTGATATCGAACATACGCCCGCGCGCAAAGTGGATTTGCGGCGGGTGGAACAGGAATTATCCGCGCTGCGTCAAAGCGAAATGACGGGCGGAGTTCCGGTGTTGCGCGCTTGCACGCGGACGTTGGTCATATTTTGCGGTCAAGGGCAGGCGCCTGCCGATTTCGAGACGACGATTGCGCAAATCGTCTCGACCAATCCGGCGCGCGTTATTATGATTGCGGCGCCGCAGCCGGGCGAGCCATGGATTGAAACATACATTTCGTGTTATCACATGGGTCAAGGCGTGGCGCGGCGGCAAATGGGCGAAGAAATTGATTTTTATCCGCGCGGCGCGCAATACGATTCGTTGCCGAGCGCGATTTTAGGATTGCGGGTGAGCGGCTTGCCTTTTGGTTTGTATTGGCGCGCGCAGCCCGATTTGGACGACCCGTTATTTCGCGCGCTCGTGAGCGAAGCGGACCAGATTTTGTTTGACTCGGCGCGCTTTACCGCGCGCGCGGAACGCGTCAACAATACCATCGCGCGTTTGCGTTTGACCTGGCCGCAAATTTCGCTGGGCGATGTAAATTGGCAGCGTATTCGTCCGTGGCGCGAACTCGTCGCGCAATTTTTTGATGACCCAGCCAGTTTGGCGTTTCTCGACCAACTGACGCGCGTTCAAATCGAATATTCGGCGGGTTTGAATGGCAATCAGAGCGCGGCAATCTTGATGATGGCATGGCTCGCCAGTTCGCTCGGCTGGCGCGTCGTACCGGGTTCATACGAGCGCGAGGGCATGAATCGCCGCGCGCGCTTTGCGAGTTCTAGGCATGAAAATGAAACCGCGCGCGAAATCACGGTCCTCATTCGACTCGAGGAACAAAATGACGCGGCGCCGGGCGAGTTGACGAGTGTGCGGCTCGAAACGTCCGGCGAAACACCCGACGCGGTTTTTCAGGTTAGGCGTTTGGGCGGCGGCTTTGCGGATATTCAAGAGCTCGCGCCGAATCGTTATGTGACGCGCTGCGTCATGCTGCATGTGCCGCAAGAGAGTCGCGTATTGGTGGGAGAATTGGACGCGCCGCGTCGCGACCGTAATTATCATCGCGCGTTGGAATTGCTCGATAATTTGGTGGACAGTTCCAATACGTTGATTTTTTAAACCGCTATGAACGCGCGCGACGATGCGAAATTATCGCGTCGCGCGCGTTCATGTTATGGTGTCAAGCTATGACTCTGGTTAATCGCGTCGTCGTCATAATCGGCGCAACGGGCCATCTCGGCTCTTTTGTCGCTAAAGCGTTCGCTGATGCGGGCGCGAAACTTGTATTGGTTGGCACGCATCAAGAAGCGCTTGCGTCATTGGCGCAAACATTGGGTTATCCTGATTCGCGCGTATGGCCGCAAGCCGTCGACGCGTTGGATTCGGCGGCGATGGAAACTTTGGCGCGCGACGTGCAGGCGCGTTTTGAGCGTGTGGATATTTTGCTGCATCTTGCGGGGACGTATCTTGGCGGCGGCATCTTGGATACTCCCGATGAAATATGGGAGCGTTTGTTTGATGTAAATTTACGCACCGCGCTGTATTCGATTCGCGCGTTCTTGCCGCGACTCGTCGAAAACGATTGGGGGCGCATCATCACCATCTCTTCGGGCGTCACTCAAAACCCGCCCGCGAATTCTATCGCGTACGTGTCCGCCAAAGCCGCGCTCGAAACGCTGACGCTCGCGGTGGCGAATCAAGTTAAAACGAATCACATCACCGCGAATACGGTTTTGATTCGCGCGCTTGCTAGCCGGTCCGATTCCGCCGAAATAAAACCGGGCTCGGTCAAGCCGGAAGAGGTCGCGGCGACGCTTTTGTTTTTGTGTTCGGATGAAGGCGGCGCGATTACGGGCGCGCGGATTCCCGTATTCGGTGGAAACTGAATGCGCGCGCCATCATTTTTTTGACGAGCCGGAGCGATGGCGCGCGGAATTTCACTTTATGAACACCAAAGAATTCGAAGTCTATCTCTGGGGAGCCGCCAACATCCTGCGCTGATTGATTGACGCGGCAGATTTCAAGCAATACATTTTCCCGTTGTTGTTTTTCAAACGCATCAGCGATGTATGGGACGAAGAATACCAAGAGGCGTTGGACGAAAGCGGCGATGATTTCGATTATGCCGAATTCAAAGAGAATCACCGTTTTCAAATCCCGAAGGGCTGTCATTGGGAAGATGTGCGGAAGAAAACAACCAATGTCGGCGCGGCGTTGCAAAAGGCGCTCAAAGGGATCGAGAAAGCCAATTTTGAAATGTTGCGCGATGTCTTTGGCGACGCCCAATGGACAAACAAGCGCCGCATGAGCGATGAAAAAATGCTGGACTTGAGCAATTTTCTACGCCTCGACATTTTTCTGGTTGGGCGACTTCGCCGTCCCCATCCCACCGTCACTAACGCGAGCTGTTGAGCGCCAGCGCAAGTTAAATCACACAAGCAAGAGTCATGGAGGGACATTTTGGTTGACGACGAGCTAGTACATCAAGTGCAAGTTTTTTTAGATGAGCAAGAATCCACCGATGAATTTTCCGGAGCCGTGCTTGTTGCGCATAATAATCAGCCAATTCTGACAACTGCGCGTGGATATGCGATTCGTCCTGACATATTGCGTAATCAACCCGACACCAAATTCAATATCGCTTCGGTCACGAAAATGTTCACGGCAATAGCCGTCATGCAATTGGTGGAAAAAGAAAAACTTGACTTGCATGTTCCAATCTCGACGTATAACGCCAATTTGCCCTACGCCGACCAAATCACGATTCACCAACTTTTGACGCACACCGCAGGTTTCGATAGATATTGGAACGACGCCTATCGGGCTGCACGCTCCGAGCTCCGCGCCATACATGGTTATCTGAAATTATTCGCCGATACCCCCCTTTTATTTCCACCGGGAACACGTCATCATTACGGGAATGCCGGCTATGTTGTGCTTGGCGCTTTGATTGAACAGGTTTCAGGATTGTCCTATTACGAGTACATGAAAGGTGAAATTTTTCGGGTCGCAGGCATGCAAGATACGGATTTCTACGAAATGGATTTACCCATTGCCAACTGCGCGACGGGTTACACTCGTGAAAGCTGGTTCACCCCAGATGATGGTCAACTTCGCAGCAATCAGTTCATCTATGCCGTGAAAGGTAGTCCGTCTGAACATTGCTTTTCAACAGTCCAAGATATTTTTCTTTTCTTTCAAGCGCTCCAAAATCAGTCGCTGTTGGACAGGCATCATCTGGAACTCTGCTTTTTCCCTCATGCGCTTGGAGAACAAGCAGGCGTAAGCTATGGTTATGGTTTTCATATCATTGACGATGGAAAACACGGTCATGTGATAGGACATGGCGGACGCGCGATGGGTGGCGATGCCTTTGCGTTGATGTATGATTTAGGTTACATCGTAATTGTTCTATCAAATTATGATCGTCCATCTGCGCGGCGAGCGCTTGATCGTATTGCCGATATGTTGATAGAGTAAAGCGTGGCTGATTTGGTAAAGGCGAATCATGGAGAGTGGGCAAGTAGACAGGTAAACACATAGACAGGTAGGGCGACCCAAAAGACATATTTCGATTAGCGTTCAAAGGGTCGCTTTAAGTTTTGAAAGGACCAAATGGCGGAGCCACTATACCTTGCATTGTTACGCGGCATCAATGTCGGCGGCAACAACATCATCAAAATGGCAGAGTTGAAAGCGTGCTTTGAAAGTTTGGGCTTGACCGATGTCATCACCTACATTCAAAGCGGGAATGTGATATTCAAATCTGCCGACAAGGATCAAGCCAAACTGACGCTGAAAATCGAGCTTGGACTGGCTGAACGCTTTAGTTATAAAGCGCGCTTGGTGGTCGTTACACACAAGCAGCTCAAGCAAGCGGTGCAAGAGTCTCCGCGCGGGTTTGGCGAGGAACCTGATAAATTTCGATACGATGTAATTTTCCTAAAAGAACCGCTCACGGCGAAAGAGGCGATGAAAAGTATCAGCGCGAAACAAGGCGTTGACAATGCCTACACAGGGAAAGAGGTTTTGTATTTTTCACGGCTCATCGCCAGAGCTTCTTCGAGTCATTTAACAAAAATTGTTGGGATGCCCGTCTATCAAAACATGACCATCCGCAACTGGAACACGACGACGAAACTGTTGGCGCTGATGGAAAAAGGATGAACGAATGGCGCGGGCGGCTTTTCAGCGTTGACTTTTGCCAAAGAGGCAAAGATTACGACGCTCGTCAAGAAAGCGTTGAGCTGAGCGTGAATCCAAATGTATTGGACAATTTACCAATCCTTTGGCCGTAACTCGCCGCGCGCAAGCGATCAATCGTGATGCAACCAGTCACCGAACTCTATGTGAAACTTGCGAACGCATTGCCACGCGACTCGGTTCGCCGCGCGTACGCGCGCTGCATCTGCCGCCACGCGGCGCGTCAGAATCTGGTTTTTGCGCGCTCGAGCTGCAAGACGGCTCGATTGGTTTTGTTACATTCACCTTGAGGACGCCGAAGCGCGGAGGCGCGTTTTGCGCTTTTGTTGTCGCGAATTCGATTTGCCCGAAACCTCATCCCAATTTGAAATACGCGCAATCTAATTTTAATTGGTGGTTACCTATATCTCGAAAACGTAGCGGAGTTCCAAACCCCAAGGGTTTTCGAAAACCCTTGGGGTTTGGAACTCGGGGTAATCACCAGAATTTTAAGCGAAAGGAATCAAAAAAAATGAAACTCGCAATCGCAGGTTCAACCGGAGTATTGGGCCGCGCGGTCATTCCGCTGCTCGTCCAGCAGGGTTATGAGGTGCGCGCGTTGGCGCGTTCGGTGGCCAAGGCAAAAAAATTATTTCCGCGCGACGTAGAGATTGTGGAATGCGATTTACTGGCGCCCGGAATCGAGAAAACTATCGCCGCGCTTTTGGAGGGCTGCGACGCGGTTGCGCACATCGCAACCGCCATCCCGAGCGATGCTAGCGCGCCGAATGCTTGGGAAGCCAATTCGCGTCTCCGCACCGATGCGGTCAGAATGTTGCTGCAAGCATCCATCCAAGTCGGAGCAAAACAATATCTGCAGCAAAGCATCACAATGGCGTATCCCGATTGCGGCGATGAGTGGATTACCGAAGATATCGCGCTCGACACATCTCCGGCGCGCGCAACAGTTTGCGGTCCCGTAAACGCAATGGAAGGCATGCTTTGCAATATTCCCGCGCATGAATTAAATTGGTGCATCCTGCGCGGCGGTTCATTCGTCGGCAAGGATACGTTTCAAGAACGGGCGATTGAAAATTTGCGCGCGGGCAAAGAAGTCGTTCCCTGCGATGGAAAAAATTTCATCTCGCTTATTCACGTCAACGACATGGCGACCGCGACCGTAGCCGCACTCAAGTATGCTCCCGCCGGTTCAACCTTCAACATCGTGGATGAACCGTTGCGACAGTCCGAGTACAGCGATCGTTTAGCCGCCTCCATCGGCGCAGCGAAACCGCCGCGCGCTGAAAATTCAAATTGCCCGCCTTCGTGGCGTTGCAGCAATCAACACGCAAAAACGATTTTGCATTGGACGCCTACGCACGACATCATTCCCAAGTAATAGGGCGGCAAGGTAAACGCTGCCAACGCGCGTCGTTACGCCAACCTCTCGTTACATTCATCGCGATAGCCGCAATACTTGCACCTGACTGGATCGTCGTGACTGCGCGGCACGTTCTTGGCGGAACGCGCCGCGCGCATTTCTTGCAGAATTTCAAAAAATTTCGCGCGCAATTCCTCCGTGAACGCGATTTCAAAAACATCGTCGCGATATTTCAATAAACCATACGCCGGACGCGCGCCAAATTTTTCCTCTACCAAAATTCCGTACGCCATCAACTGCATCGTATCCGAATGACGCGGCTGTGTCGCCGCGCGATTTGGTTTCACCTCGATCGGAATCAGCGCGCCCGTTTCAGTTTGGACAATATAATCAGGTTTGCCGGTCAAACGATAGCGCCGCGAAAACAACGGTTTCTCCATCCGCGTCCACGCGCCCGTATCCGCATAGACGACCCGCGCGTCAAGCGGCGCGCCCGCGCGACGTTGTTCCGCGCGTCCGCTGCGCCGCAAAAAAAATGCCGCGCTCAGCGCGACCGCTATCACAACGACGAGAAAGATTTCCACAAGACGCCTCTTATTTCGGATCGTATCCAAGCAGCAGCAAAAGCAGCGTGAGCGTGACCGCGCTGCCCACCGTCGAAACAAACACCACGCTCGTCACAAAATCGGAACGCGCGCGAAATTCAGTGGCGATGAGCGACGCCATTACGGCGGTTGGCATGGACGCTTCAATGACCGATACTGAACGCGTTAGCCCTTGCATTCCCAGCGCGCCCGCCAACGCCAGCGCAATGAGCGGCGCGACCAACAATTTGATGCCCGCCGCCAAAAAGACGCGCCACTCGTAATCGCGCAAGCGCGCGCGCGCCATTTCCAGACCGAGATTCACCAACATGACCGGCAGCGCGGCGCCTGCCGCGAGTTCCAGCGCGCGCAGCAAAGGCGTCGGCAAGCTCCAATGCGTCAAATTAAAAAACAAGCCGAGCAGCGCGGCGTACGCCAGCGGCATTTTCAAAACAGCGCGCATGGACGCGCGCATGTCGGAATGTCCCGCCGACGCAATGTACACGGCAACAGTATTCGCGAGCATCGAATTGACAGTGAAATAAATCGCCGCGCGCGCGACGCCCTCTGTCCCGAACGCGAATTGAGTGAACGGAATGCCGTAATTGCCCGCATTCACAAAGAGGACGCTCAATAGAAACGCGCTCGTCAACATACGGTCAAAGCGCAGCCAGCGCGCGAGCCCCCAACTCAGCGCGCCGAGAATCACAACCATCCCTAGCGCGAACGCGATGATGGAAAAAAAATCGGACGCGTTGACATCCGATTCGGCGAGCGAAACAAACGCGAGCGCGGGACTAAAAAAATAAAGCGAGGCGCGCGCTAGCGAACGTTGTTCGGTGATGACGCCGCGTTTGCCCAACACGAACGCGACGCCCGCGACGAGCAAAATCGGCAGGATGATGGTAAAGAACGCGGTGAAAAAGGTTTGCGCGCCGAACACGCCGCGCAGTGTACGCGCGCCGCGCCAACGCGTCAAATAGCGGCTCTGACGCTTGGAAAACGCTTATTTCGCGAACGCTTTCGGCATGCGTTCTGGCGCGCGGAAATATTTCTGCGGCCAGCGGGCGCGCGTTAACGTCGCAGCAGCTGCGGCGCGAACGCGAGCGCGCCATAAATCACCAGCACGGCAAAAGAATTGGTTGTAATGTGCATCAATATCGGCGCCCACAACGATTTGCTTTTTTCAAATGCCCAGGCGTTCGCGAGCGCCAACACAAAACTCGCGGCGACGACGCCCAACGTATCAATGTGTCCGAACGCAAAGAGGAGCGAACTTGCCAGCAGCGCAATCGGAAAATTATAACGTTGACGAAACCACGTAAAGAGGGCGCCGCGAAAAAACAGTTCTTCGGCGATGGGGACGAGAATGCCCGCGCCGATGAGGGTGACGAGAAAACCAAGCCACGTAAAACTTTCGGGCGCGATAATGTTCAGCCGATTTTGCATTCCATCGAGCGAACCGCCCGCGAGATATTGCGCGAGGACGCCAATTGCGCCGCGCGCCGGCAGCAGCGCCAACGATAACAGAATCGCGCCGACAAACCAACCTGCGCTGATACGCGGCGGCATAAATCCCATCGCGCGCAAATCCAATTTGCCGCGCGCGGCGCCGACGAGCAAAACGCTGCCCGCGAAAAAAATAATATTCAACGCGTACGCCAGCGCGCTCACCGACAGCGAACCGCGTTCCACCCAGCGCGCCGCCGCCAACGACGCAAGCACGAATCCGCCGCCGCCGACCAACAGATATAAAAACAAATCGCGCCATTGCGGTTTGGGGCGCGGCGCTTGGGGCGCGGTCATTTCAATCCTTGACACAAAAAATCCTTTCGACGCGCGCCGATTCGGACGCGGAGCAACGCGGCGGCGCGAATTTGTATACGCTCTTGACGCGGCGCGGTTTCAGCGCGCAAAAAAAATCCGCCCTGCGCGCGTATGACGCGCGCAGGGCAGCGAATATTTTAATTTATGGACTGATGGTACGCACTTGTAGGGCAAATTTCAAATTTGCCGTACGTTGACACCCTATTTTTCGAGGAATATGCGTAACGTGAGTTATGGAATCGCGACCGCGATATGCGTAGAGAGGCGTTCTCTAGCGCCGCCACTGCGCGCTATGCAGGTTCATCCTACCAGCGCTAGCGTTTACGGCGCGGGCGCAAGCCGCCATCGTCCAATAAATCACGCGGTTCATCCTCCGCGGCGTCGTCGCGCGAATCATCATTTTCGAATTCTTGCGCGAGCAGCGCTTCTTCTTCGCTTTCGAGACCAATGTCTACCAACAGCATTTCCGAACCGCTCGCGAATTCGAGTTCGTCCAACGCATCCTGCGCAATGACGGCGGCGACATCATTGGCGCCTTGAATTATATTAATGAGCGCGCGGCGCGCGTCTTTGCCGCCGATTTGTCCGAGCGCCGTAATCGCCGCGTTTGACACTTCGCGGTCGGCGTCCTCGACCAATTCAATCAAACGCGGGACAGCGGCTTGAAATTCCAACTCGCCGACAGCGCGCGCGGCTTCAAAACGCAGCTGCGGGTCAGACGAAAATAATTCTTGCGCGGCGATGCGTTTCCAATAAGGATCGGCGCTGCGCCCCATCGCAAAGACCGCCGTCGCGCGCATCGCGGCGTCTTCGTCGGTGTACGCCGACGTGATAATGTCGCGCACCGCTTTGCTATCAAGATAGGCGATAGCTTCAATCGCGCGGCGGCGCACCAGCGCGTCGTCGTTGCCGCGAATCACGGCGAGCAGCGCGGTTTCGATTTCATCGCCGAGCGCGGCGGGCGCGTGTTTGGTTTCGACCAACAACAGAAAACGGCCCAAGCCTTCGGCGGCGGCGGCGCGCACATTCGCGGCGGGGTCGCTGCGCAGCGCGCCAATCAACTGGGTCGCGTACGCGACCTCTTCATGTTCCCATAAACCGTTGATGGCGTTCGCGCGCACATCGGCGTTTTCATCGTCGAGCAGATATTGAAAAATGCGCGTAAAATCGGCTTCGATCTGTTCTTCGGCGAGTTCGCTCATTGCCTGCGATACGCGCGCGCGCTTGGCGGCGGTGAGCGTTTGCCAGACTGCCGCGAATTGCTGCAATTCCTGACGATTCAAATCGGACAGCGCGAATAAAAGCAAAGGGGAGAGCGAAATCTCGTCGCTCTGCAAATAACGCAGCGCCGATTTCAAGTCGGTTTCAATCGGACGGTCCGCGCGATTGCGGCGCGCGCGATTTTTTCGAGTGTCAGACATTGGAATATTCATGCCTCTTGGTCAAAATTATAGCACAAAGCTTACAGCGCCGCGCGGCTGCGCTAGGGCTGGCACAAAGTCGCGCAAACTGTCATTTCGAGCGGAGGCGAGAAATCTCGACCTTGCGCGTCAAACGAGATTTCTCATTGCATTCGAAAT
>JAJTXZ010000094.1 GCA_021463195.1 Anaerolineae bacterium | reverse complement strand
CGCTCAACGCGCTGGTATCCGCGCACGCGCGCGGCGCGCGTCTTGGTCCGCGCGTTCTTGCAGACGCATCACGAGCGCGACGCGTAGGCGCCGCTGCTTTTCCTGATACGCGGCGGAATGCAGCGGCGGCGTCGTCATAATGAACGCGTCCTCGTTATTATCGGCATAATACGCTTTACGCATTCCCACTTTGTCAAAATTATATTTCAAATACAACTGCTGCGCCAATATATTCGAGACGCGCACTTCAAGCGTCGCCACATGCGCGCCGCGGCGTGTCGCGTCTTGCAGCGTAAACGCCAACAGCAATTCGCCATACGAATGCCCGCGATATCCGGCGCGCACCGCAATCGCGCTAATATGCGCTTCGCCCGCCATCAGCCAATAGCCAACATACCCGACCAAAAGCGGCGCCGCCATTGGCGGATTGGCGCGTCCCAAGCGCCGCAGCCAATTCCAAACGCCGCGCGATTGCCGCGCTGACGTATCCAAACGCGCGACAAAATAATGCGCCATCTCGTTGTAATGCAATTCATATTCGTATGCGCGCGTTGACCATGGCGCCGGAAAGGCGGTCTGGTCAATTTCCATCACCGCCGCCAAGTCCTGCGTTGTCATCGGCTCGATGCGAACCGTTAATTGCGCCAAATCATCGCTGACGTTCATGCTAACGCCGCCGTCGGGATATAAAAAGGCGCGAGCGTTTCGATGGCATCACGTTCGCCCGTCTGCCAACGCCGCCAAGCCAATTCCGCCAAAAAACCCGCGCGTCTGGTCTGAAACGCGCGCGGCGCAAACGTTACGCGCGCGCCCGCCGCAGCGGACAGTTGCGCGCGCAGAGCATCGTCTATCTCGCCATTCACAATAAATTGCCCGCGCGCGGCGGCGACAATTTGCGACGCGAGCGCTTCCGCCGCGCCAAACATATATTCGCCCGCGCGCGTCGGCGCGGGCGCGTGCGGATGATATATCGCGGCGGCATAGCGCGCGCGTCCCGCCGACATCACCGCGCAAATCGGCAAAGTTTGCAGCGCGCACGCGCTCGCCGTCACATCCAATGTCGGCACGCCCAGCAGCGCGGCGTTCAAACTGTACGCCAATCCTTTGGCGGCGCTCAAACCAATCCGCAAGCCCGTGAACGAGCCCGGCCCAGTGGCGACGGCAATCGCTTGCGTCTGTTGGATATCGCGCCCGAGCAATGCCAACAGTCGCACAATTTCGGGAACGAGACTGCGCGTATGATGTTCACGCGTCCGCCATGTTATTTCGCCCGCAAGTCCTTGCGCGTCCAACACGGCGACACTCGGCGCGTTCGTCGCGGTGTCAACTGCCAATAGCATGTTTCAATTCATCCAAACGCGCCGCGCTCTGTTCGCCGTACGCGCTAAATTCCAGCCGCCGTTCGTTTTCGCCGCGATAATCCAGCGTTAACCACAAGACATCCGACGGCAGCGCGGCGCGCACACGTTCCGCCCATTCCACCACCGTCACGCCGTCGCTATTCAAATAATCGTCCAAACCAAACGCGTCGGCTTCTGCCGCATCAGCGACGCGATACGCGTCAATGTGATACAACGGCAAACGTCCGCTAAAATATTCGTTCGCCAAAATAAACGTCGGCGAATTTACGTCTTCGACGATGGCTAGCCCTTGCGCGAGACCTTGCGTAAAATTAGTTTTGCCCGCGCCCAAATCACCTTGCAGCGCGATGACATCGCCGCGTTCGAGCCGCGCGCCCAGTTGTTCTCCGAGCGCGCGCGTCATCTCGACATTCGCGCTGAGAATTTCCAAGCGGCGCTTTGCCGCCACCGCGTCCGGATGCGACGACATTTTTTTATTATACTGTATATCGTCGCAAATTAAAGAAAATAGAATTGGCCTTTGCGCCCATCGCGCCGAAAGCGCGACGCCCATCCAAAACGCCGCGCGAAAAATTTCTTGTGCTACAATTCGACAACAATGCGGATTCTTTTACTTGCGGATATTCATGCCAATCTCGCGGCGTTAGAGGCGACGCTGCGCGCGGCGCCGCCGCATGACGGCGTATGGTGTTTGGGCGATATTATCGGCTATGGGCCCAAACCGAATGAATGTGTGGCGCGGGTGCGCCAATTAGAAGCGTTGACGTTGACGGGCAATCACGATCAGGCGGCGCTCGGCAATATCCCGCTGGAATTGTTTCGCAATACGGCGCGACAGGCGCTGGAATGGACCCGTCAAACTTTGACACCTGAAAACGCCGCGTGGCTCGCGGCGCGCCCGCCGCTGCGCCAACTGCGCGCGCATAATGTGACATTGACGCACGGCAGCTTGCGCGATTCGATTTGGGAATATATTGATAAACCCAAAACGGCGTACGAGAATATGGCGTACTTGGAAACGGCGTACGGTTTTTTTGGGCATACGCATCATCCCGCCGCGTACCATTTGCAAGCGGACGGGATGTTGGTAAAATTGACAATTACGCCAGACCATCCGCTGACGCTGTTGCCCAAGTTGCTGTTCAATCCCGGCAGCGTCGGACAGCCGCGCGATGGCGACCCGCGCGCCGCGTTCGCGTTGTACGACAGCAGCGCGGGGACGGTGACGGCGCAGCGCGTCGAGTACGATATTGTCGCGACACAACAAGCGATGCGCCAAGCGCATCTCCCTCTCCCTTTGGCGGAACGACTCGCGACCGGAGATTGACCGCTCGACGCGCGTCAATTCTTTTTTTGGAACGTTTCGCGCAAACTCGGCGTCTCTGCTAAAGTCAAACAATATTTCGCGCATCGTAAAAAAGGAGCGAGAGAAATGAAACGTTTTATTCTATGCGCCGCATTCATCCTGCCGCTCGCGCTGGGCATCGGCTGCGCGACGCCGGCGATGGCGCCTTTACCCTCCGTGTCTGAATCAGAAGGCAGCGTAATGGACAGCAGTGTCTCTGGCGCCAATCAACGCAAGAGCATACCGGCGGCGCAGCCGACTGCCGCATCAATGGGCAGCGCCGCAAACCAAGCGCAAGCGGCGGAACCGCGCATGATTGTGTACACCGGCGCGTTGTCGCTGCAAGTGAATGATACGGCGGACACAATCAACAAAATTGACGCCATTCTCAAAAACGCCGACGGTTATATCGCCAGTAAATCGGTGGTCGCGTTCGGCAAAGATAAATTGCGCGGCACGATTCAAGCGCGAATTCCAGCCCTCGCGTTAGAAGCTACGCTCGCGCAAATCAAAGCGTTGAGCGTCAAAGTGTTGAAAGAGACCGCCGATTCAAATGACGTGACGGCGGAATACGTTGACCTCGACGCGCGGCGCAAAAATTTAGAAGCGTACGAAATCGAATTGCAAAAACTTTTGGAAACGGTGCGCGAACGCACGGGCAAAGCCGAAGATATTCTCGCGGTGTACAATCAGTTAACCGAAGTGCGCGGTCAGATTGAACAAATCAAAGGGCGCCAAAAGTATTTAGAGAACACGAGCGCGATGGCTACGTATACGATTGAACTTGTGCCAATCGAAGAAGTCGTCGTGGAAGGAACGCCCGGCTGGAATCCGGGACGCGTCTTTGCCGAATCGTTGGACTCTTTGGTCGGCGCGCTGCAATCGCTGGTCAATCTGCTGATTCGCTTTATAGTGGTGATCCTGCCATTATTGCTGCTTTGTCTCGTGCCATTGGCGATATTGGTTCTGCTGGCGCGACGGTTTATCAAACGGCGTCAAACCAAAACGATAACTCCTGCGACATGATGAGAGAGACGGAGCGTTGCTCCGTCTCTTGTTTTTGACAAAGCGCTAGACCGCGTTATACTTTATGTGTTTGGTCTGCGACAGAGCCGTTTAATGACGGAGACGCGCAGACCGTAATTTTTTTTCGAGTTGACGCACCAACAAATAATAATCAAAATGAGGAGTCGGGCGGGATGGCGACAATTTTTGTGCCGACACCAATGCGCAAGCTAACGGACAATCAAAGTAAAATTCAGATTCAAGCCGCGACGGTGTACGCCGCGATTGACGCGGCGAATACGCTCTATCCCGGTTTCCGCGAACGCATTTTGGATGATGCGGGCGAGATTAAACGCTTTATCAATATTTTTGTGAATGGCGTGGATGTGCGGACGCTGCAAGGGCGCGCGACGCCGCTGCAAGACACGGATGAGATGGCGGTCATTCCCGCGATGGCGGGAGGCGCTTGACGTGTCTGATTCCATTCTGGTTACGGTGGAATGGCTGCAAGCGCATTTGAATGACGCGCAGGTGCGCGTGCTGGATGCGCGCGTTTCCGACCCGCGTTTGCCGATCGGTTATCGCGTGTCGCACATTCCCAACGCGTTGGCTTTCGATTTGAATCGCGATATGTATGAAATGACGCCGCACGGCTTGCGTCTGCAAACCGCTGACGCTATCGCGGCAAGTTTGGGGGAACGCGGGGTTGCGGACGATTCCACCATCGTCGTATATGATGAAAATACGGGACCGTTAGCGGGCAGCGTTTATTGGCTCTTGAAATATTTGGGTCATGCTGACGTGCGCGTTTTGAATGGCGGTTGGCACGCGTGGCGAAATGCGAACGCGCCCATCACCCAAGATACGCCGCAGTACGCGCCCGCCGTCCATGCCGCGCGCATAGACGAACAACAGCGCTGCACCGCTGAATGGATTCAAGAAAATTCCGCGCGCGCGGACGTTGTGTTGCTCGATACGCGCACCGATAGCGAATATTATATGGGGCATATTCCCGGCGCGGTGAATTTGTCATACGACGCGGCGATAGATTTGACAACGCAGACGCTCAAAGACGCGGCGGCATTGCGCGCGCAATTTGAAAAACTCGGCGCGACGCCAGCCAAAGAAATTGTGGTGTATTGTCGTTCGGGCGCGCGCTCCGCGCATACGTTTATGACGCTCCATGCTTTGGGTTATCCGCGCGTGCGTAATTACAAAGGTTCGATGATGGATTGGGAACTGGGCGGATTGCCGCTTGAATAAACAGAGCAGGACTTTCGTCCAAGTGTCATTTCGAGCCGTTTTTGCGAGAAATCCAAATGGGAAAGCGCGAGATTTCTCACTGCGTTCGAAATGACAAGCGCAAGTCCTACAGAGATTGGAGTTTAGAGATGAGTCGCTGGAATCCCATTATTATCAACGCCCCCGCCGAACTTGCCGCCGATGAAACGTTTGATCTCAAGGGCGAACTTTGTCCGTACACTTTTGTTAAATCGAAATTGATGTTGGAAATGATGGAGTCGGGCCAAGTTCTCCAAGTCATCGTAGATAATGATGAATCGGCGACGAACGTTCCGAAATCGTTGACGAATGAAGGCAATACGGTGCTTGGCTGCGAAAAATTGAACGAGACAGATTGGATGATTACGGTAAAGAAAAAGTAGCAAGTAGCAAGTAGTAGGTCAGAAAAACGAACTTGCTACTTGCTACCTGCTACCTGCTACTTGTGACTTTTATCCTGCGCTCCGCCACGTCCGCCGATTTGGCGCTCATCGTCAAACAACGCCACGCGATGTTTGAAGCGATGGGCTATGTCAATCGCGCGGAATTGGAATTGACCGATGCGAAATTCGAGGCATGGGTTGAACCCAAACTTGGCGACGGCGAATATCGCGGTTGGTTTCTGCAAGACGAAAACGGCGCAGTCGTCGCGGGCGCGGGTTTGTGGCTGATGGAATGGGTGCCGCACGCGCTCGACCACTCGACGCAGCGCGGCAATATTCTGAATGTGTATTGCGAGCCGCAATATCGAGAATTGGGTTTGACGCGCCGTTTGTTGATTCACCTTTTGGATTTTTGCCGCGACCACGGCATTCGCACCCTCATCGTCAATCCAAACGAAGCGCTGCGCCCAGAGTATCAAGCATTGGGTTTTCGCCCCACCGGTGAAATGAAAATTCAAGTGTCAGTGCCGGATTGAAAGGGAGAGTAGCGGGTAGCAAGTAGTAAGGAATTCATCTTACTACCTGCTGCATACTACCTGATACGCCAACCATGCTCGGTTTTACTAACGACCAAATTTATCGTTACTCGCGTCATATCATTTTGCCCGATGTCGGCGGCGCGGGACAAAAGAAATTGTTGAAAGCAAAAGTTTTGCTCGTCGGCGCGGGCGGACTCGGTTCGCCTACCGCGATGTATCTCGCGGCGGCAGGCGTCGGCACGCTCGGCATTGTGGAATTTGATACGGTTGACTTGTCGAATCTCCAACGTCAACTTTTGCATCACACGCGCGATGTCGGACGCCCAAAAATTGATTCGGCAAAAGACACCATCAACGCGTTGAACCCCGATGTGCGCGTCGTCAAACATCAAGTCGTTTTGGATTCGACGAACGTGATGAACATAATCAGAGAATACGATATTGTCGTGAACGGCACCGATAATTTTCCGACGCGCTATTTGGTGAATGATGCGTGCGTGTTTGCGGGCAAGCCGCTGGTGGACGGTTCGATCTTTATGTTTGAAGGACAAGCGACGGTGTACGATGCCGCGCACGGCGGGCCGTGCTATCGCTGTCTCTTTCCGACGCCGCCGCCGCCCGGCGAAGTGCCGTCGTGCCAAGAGGCGGGCGTGTTGGGCGTACTGCCCGGCATTATCGGGAGCATTCAAGCGATTGAAACGATGAAATTGATTTTGGGCAAAGGCGATTTGTTGAAAGGGCGCTTGCTTTTATTTGATGCGCTCGCGATGGAATTCCGCGAAATGCAAATTCAAAAAGATCCGGACTGCCCCGTCTGCGGCGAACATCCGACGATTACGGAACTGATTGATTACGAACAATTTTGCGGCGTGCCGTTTCCTGCGGCGCCCGAGCAAGTGGAACCAGAATTAGTATTAACGTAACGGGAAACAGGTGATTTGTGTACCTGTCTACTTGCTTGCCTGTTACCATCAGTCCAACCATGTCTAATTTCCAGACTCCAAGCCCCAGTCCCCAGTCTCCAATCTCCAATCGCCCCGCGCTCTTGAACTGTATTGGCGACACGCCACTCTTGCCCGTGAAATTACCAAGCGGCGCATTGCCACGCGTCGAATTGTGGGGCAAAGCAGAGTGGTTTAATCCCGGCGGCTCGGTCAAAGATCGAGCCGCTTTATTTATCATTGAGGATGCGGAACGAACCGGGCAACTCACGCGCGATAAAATTTTGCTCGACGCGACGAGCGGCAACACCGGCATTGCGTACGCGATGATTTGCGCCGCTAAAGGGTACGGCGTCGAACTGTGTATGCCAACGAATGTGAGCGCGGAGCGCAAAAAAATCGCGCGCGCGTACGGCGCAACGGTTACGCTGACCGACCCGCTCGAAGGCAGCGACGGCGCGATTTTGAAAGCGCGTGAACTTGCGCAATTTCCCGAAAGATATTTTTACGCCGACCAATACAACAATAATAATAATTGGCGCGCGCATTATGAAACGACCGCGCCCGAAATTTGGAAGCAGACGAACGGACGCATCACCCATTTCGTCGCGGGGATTGGCACCAGCGGAACGTTGATGGGCTGCGCGCGCCGTTTGCGCGAATATAATCCCAACATTCAAATTATCGAGGTCGAACCCGCCGATGAATTGCAAATCATCGAAGGATTGAAACACATGGAGACCGCGCTCGTGCCGGGGATTTATGACGCGCGCATGGCGAATCGAAAAATTTCGGTGAGCGCCGAAGACGCATATGACACCGCGCTCGATGTTTCCAAACATGAAGGATTGTTTGTCGGATTCAGCGCGGGCGCGGCGATTTTTGCGGCGCGAGAAATTGCGCGCGAAATTGAGAAAGGCGTAATTGTGTGTGTGTTACCGGATGGAGGAGAGAGATATTTGAGTATGATGCCGATTCAAGAATGAAACTTTGTTTCACCATTCAAGTTCTGCGATGTACGGTCCCTGTTTATCGCGCCAGAACCAAAGCGTGTGTCCACTTTTTGACACGCGTAATCCATTTCCATGTTGAAACAGTTCCTTGACGTTTCGATTTACGGTGTCTATCGCTTTATAGGTATATCCCTCGTCAAACGATGTACCCCCTCCATCTGTCACAAAGAGCAGTGTGCGTCCGTCAGGCATCCATTGCAAAAACCGAAAAAATCGCGCATAACGTTCCTCCCAAATTTTGAGCGGATTCGTTCCGTCCGCATTGACAAGCCACAACTCGGCGCGGCGCGTTTCTTCAGGCGTAAAAGAGAACGCCAACTGCTTGCCATCCGGTGACCATGCAAACGGTTTGCTGCCGCTGTATTCCCCATCGCTGCGCGAAAAAATATTGCGTTCGTCTGCATCCGCAATTAAAATTCCCTTGGCATATTCTTCACGCACAATCGCGCCCGCAAAATGCTGTCCATCCGGCGACAACTCACCACTCGTTCCTAAAAAGGGGCCCAAGCGCTTTTGCGAACGTGGATCATACACATACAGCTCTCCCAACGACTCGTACAGCACATCTCCATTAGACAACATGCGTAAATTGCTGATGTGTGTGTTCAAATTGATTTCGATGCCAGTATTTACATTCATTTGATAAAAACGGTCAGTGCAGTTGTACGCTTTGAATTGAGGTAACCGGCGTCCATACAAAATGTATTGACTGTCCGCTGTCCACTGCGGACATTCACCACCCATAACGAGTTTCCGTTCGATTCCCGCGTGTAACGTTCCAAGCCAAAATTCAATCTGTGAACCATTTTGCTGGATGCAGAGATAGCGATTCTCATCTGGCGCAAGAATGAGCTGCCCATCACAGTTCGATTCCATCGGATAAATTCGCAGCACGCGTAAGCGATTCAAATCAATGGGCACAGTCAGTGTTGGCACAACGAACGGCTTGGACGCGAGATATTCTGAAAGCGTCACGGGCGGCAGCGTCGTTGAGGTAGGAATTGAACCAGTCGGATCGGCAGAGATTGTTCGCGAGACAATTGTGGTATCAGGCGGAGCTATCGCTCCACAACCAAGCAATATAGAAAGCGCAAATAGCGACACACAAAATTTTTGCATGGCAAACTCTGATACAATTCTAGCGCGAGCTGGTCTTGATACAAAACCTTCGGGCTAAACTCTGTCGGAACGTAATGAGCCATGGCGCAAAGGAGCAAAGAAATGACCACGCAAACATCCCAACCGCGTCTTGAAAAAACGGGCAGCATCGCCGCAACGCACGCGCCGTTGAACGCAGATACTACGCGCGCCTACGACCCCAACGGCAACGTGATCAGCACGACGGACGCCAACAACCACACGACGACGTTTGCGTATGATGCGCTCAATCGCAATACCCAAATCACCGACGCACTGAATCATACGACAGATTATGGCTACGACGACGCAGGCAATCGTACATCCATAACGGACGCAAACAACCACACCTCAACGTATGCGTATGATGAATTGAATCGGCTCGTCACGGTCACGGATGCGTTGGGACACAGCACGAATTACGGTTATGATGCGGCAGGCAATCGCACGAATGTTACAGACGCGAATAATCACACCACCACCTACACCTTTGACGCCATCAATCGCATGACCGCCAGCGCTGACCCGAACGGGCACAGCACGACTTGTGGTTTTGATGCGGCGGGCAATCGCACTTTTGTTACTGACGCGCGCAATCACTCGACAACCTACGGCTATGATGCGGCGAATCGTTTGACGAGCGTCACTAACGCATTCAATCAAACGACCAGTTACGGCTATGATAATGTAGGCAATCGCACCAGTGTAACAGATGCGCTGAATCACACGACTACATACACCTACGACGAGATGAACCGCGTCACGGCAGTCACCGACGCGCAAACTCAGAGCACGACCTTTGGCTATGACGCGGTCGGAAATCGCACGACCGTAACCGACGCGGAGAATCGCACGACCGCTTTTACATTCGACGCGTTGAATCGCGTGACCGTGACGACGAATCCCGCCAATAAAACACAAATCGTGACGTATGACCATGTGGGCAACATTCTTTCGCAGACGGACGAAACGAACCAAACGACGACGTTCACCTACGACGCGACCAATCGCACGCTGACCAAAGCCGACGCGCTCAGCGGCATGACCTCGTTCGCGTATGATAATGTTGGAAATCTGCTCACGCGGACCGAACCCGGCAGTTTGGTGACAACCTATGTCTATGATTCAGCGAATCGTGTGACCGCTAAAACCGTCCCGAATGGCACGACCACCTACGCGTATGACAACGCCAACAATCTCATCACGCTGACCACCAATTCGGGCGCGCGCCGCGAATACAGTTTTGATAGCGACAACTTGCTCGCCAGCGAATCGCGTTATGACGGGCAAAACAATTCGCTCGTCATTTTTGCGTTCGCGTATGATGCGACCCACAACCGCACCAGCGAAACTGAAACGCGCCCGAACCAGTCTGCGCTGACCACAACTCATACATTTGATGACCTGAACCGCAACACGTCCATCACCGACCCATACGGCGGCACGACTGGATACACCTTTGACGCGGCAGGTACTCTCATCGGACAAACCGACCCTTCAGGATTCACTACCAGCATCACGCCCAACGCCGCAAACTTGCCCGAAACGATTATCCACCGCGATGCCAGCAACAATGTTGTGGCGACCACCACCAACACCTACAGCAACGCGAACGAACTGGAAAGTTGGACGACCACCGACCCGATTTACAATCTCACGCTCAACAACAACTTGCATTACAATGGCAATGGCTATGTAGACCAGGCGAATGTCAGTCACACCAGCGCAAACAACTCGCCGTCGCTCACTTCGTCGCTGACCTACAAGGACAACAACCTGCTCGATGTCTGGACACAGCAAGGACAAGCCGACGACCACCTGTTCTACGACGGCGCAGGGCGGCTCACCTGCTCCGAATATGGCGGCAACGTTCGCGAATTTCTCGAATATGACAGCAACGGACGCCGCGAACATCGCACCTGGGGTTTCTATGGGTCCAGTAACTGTGCGGGCGTCGTTGCTGACCCGAGCGGTGCGCTGGCGACCAGTTGGTTCTACAAGCGATCCACCTACATGTGGGACGGCAATCGGCTGGTGGGCGAAGACGCTGCCAACTGCCAGAACATCGGCCTGCCCGAAACCAGTTGTCCGCCCGGTTCGCTCTATACGCGAACGCTGAGTTACGATGGCGATGGCAACGTCGAACATGTGACTTTGGTGTGGGGCGGCAACACGACCACAATGGATTATGGCTGGGAACCGGGCACGCATCATCTCCAGAGCGTCACCCGCAACGGCAGCGTGATTGCGACGTTCGAATATGATCGTCTCGATCGCATCCGCAAGTTCTGCTGGAGCGATTGTCACGTCTTTTCCTACCTCGGTGACACCGATTGGCTGGCGGTGGTGCGCGACCAATACGGCAATCTCAAATATCGTTATCTGTATGCGAATGGCAGACCGCTGCGGGTAGACATTCCGTATGTGTGGTGGATCGATCCGTGGTATTACCGCTACAATGCGCGCGGGGACCGGGCAGGATTTGCAGACAAGGGGGGCGGCGGCGGCACAGGATGGACAAGTTTCGGCGCGTGGGGGGATGTGCAGTATGGCAGCACGGGGTATTACTCGTGGAACGCGGCGTGGGGCTATCTGACGTTCTCGAATTCGCTGTGGGCGGCGCCGGGGGATGCGCTGGATGGCATCTACTACGCGCATGGCAGATGGTATGTGGCGGATACGGGGCTGTGGTTGAGTCCGAATGTGAAAGGTGATTATTTGTACGGCGGCGATGGGCAGGATCCGGTGAATGTCGGGAAGGTCGAAAGCAATGCGCCACCACAACAAAATCCAGGTCGTTCTTACATTTATACCAATTGGGGGGCTATCATTGATACTGGGCATTTCCATGTTGGTACGGCATTTGACATTATCCAACGTGTAAAAAGGGGGCAGTCTGTTCAATTTAACAACTTTGATCTTGGATTCGGAATTGGACATATAACTGTTGATTACAAACTACATCCGCCCATCCAAGACGTATACGGAGTTGCACTTGCCATCTGGGAAGATTATCAAATAAAATTTGAAAATTCCCAGCCGTATGTGCCCTTGCCATCTCTTCCAGGACCAGCATTGGGGCTAAGTCCTTCCAACTTTGCAACAGAGGATTTGCCTACGGACTATCTGGCATTCTGGGCGGCTGCTGATGCGGATGCGCGGGGAGTACAAACTGTCCAAGACGACGACAGCACAGCGCAGGAAGAACAACAGAAGGTCATCGGGATACTGGGGGGGATCAAGGAACAAAGCACGGAGGGTCCTCCGCATTGCAATGGCTGGAATGTTCAATGCGACCATCAAAATACCGAATTTACACCGCGAGTCTATAACGTCGACATATTACAGGGTATCTGTGCCGAAGCATCTAGTTGCAACGCATACGTCTGGTATCACAATTATCACAACATTTCATGGCCCGATGACTTGACTAGAATCAATGGCAAGTCTTTAGTCCCGATCATAGACGGAAGCTGGGAGGTTGAAAGTTGTCAACTTTCCGGTGTCAGCGGTTGGTTGGGCGGAGCGGGACAGGAAGGTTGCAATCATGGGTTGAAATAGCAATACACAATAGGGAGCAGTTCCATGGCAAAGTCATTGATTATAACGGGAGCATTGTTTCTGTTCTTGACGTTGGCGAATTGTAATACGCCTTCAGAGCATTTAACTCTTTGTAGAGAATCGCCCGAAGCGCAGTTCACCTACAGCAATTTGATGGCAAAGAATAATCTTCGTCTGAGCCAAGTAACTCCTGTTGCCATTGCTTTTGCGAGTGATGGGCAAAGCATTTTCGTTGCATATAATCTCAAATCAGACAAACCGATAGGCGAACTTGCACAGATAAATCTTGCCGAAAAGCAGATTGTGCGTTCCTTTAGATTTGATTCCTTCCGCACTGGATTAACAGAGTTCAGCGGTGATGGCGAAATGCTTGTCAGTATGATTCAAGTCCCATGTCCACAAGGAGATCCACGAAGATGTGTCGAGCCAAGAGTTTGGAAGACCGATTCAGGCGAAATGGTCTCGAAAATTAAACCATTTCTTGGTAACGAAATCCGCAATTTGGATGTTACACAAAAAGGTGATTGGTTTATATCTGTCCAGGATGGGAGTGTGGACATGTCTAACCCAACGAATCTTCCACCTGGAATGGGCATACTCATCAACGACGATCCACCAGAACAAGCAGTGTCCACTGCGATTAGCCGCTCTGCAAACCTGATTGCCTATGCAACGGATAGAAAGAATCTGTATCTTGAACAATGGGATGGACAAGACCTGCATGATCCATATCCATGGAGTTTTGGTCCTTGGAGTTTCAACGGCGGAGAAGCAACACTAGATGCTGTCCCGATCAAACTTGCAATCTCGCCAGACGATAAATGGTTAGCCGTGCGATCCTCTGACGCATTAGAACTACGTGATTTATCCGCTCGATTTATTCCCTCGCATGGCAAAGTGAGTTTGGAGCACAGCTCCAATGTTGTAATGGAGTTTGATCCATCCAGTTCACTGTTAGCAATCGGAGATACAGAACGGATCCAAGTGCAGAGCATTCCTAACTTGGAAATACTATTGGATAGACCAAGTTCGGAGGTTACAGCGGCGTCCTTCAGCCCCGACGGCTGCCTCCTTGCATGGGGAGATGTCGAAGGCACGGTGCACATCATCAACGCGCCCAAGCCGTAAGAGGCGCGCGGTCAACGGATAAGAAAGCGGATGAACGGATACGCGCGCTGCATCCATTTACCCGCTTTGCGCATCCGTTGTCTATCCTCTCCCCAATCGCATCCGCAAGTTCTGCCAGCCGGGCTATAGTTGTCAACTGTTTTCCTACATCGGCGACAGCGATTGGCTCGCGCAGGTCACGAACCAAGAGGGTAGGACGTTACGCCATCGCTATCTGTATGCGAACGACAGACCCTTGCGCGTAGACGTGCAGTATGTAAGTTGGTATAACGCTTGGTATTATCGCTATGGCGCACGCGGCGATGCCGCCTCCTTTGTGCCAGCCGACGGCAACGGCGGCGCGGGGTGGCAGCAGTTCGGCGCGTGAGGCGACAACAATTATTTCAGCAACAATGCCGGTTCGCCGGAGCAAACCTACTATCATTGGAACGGCGCATGGGGCTATATGCAATTCCCATCGAACCTGAATTTCAATCTGCACGATGCGCAGGACATGGGCTTGTATTTCGCGCACGGACGCTGGTATAACCAAGAGACGGGGCTGTGGCTCAGTCCGAATGAAAAGGGCGATTATGGGTATGAGCCAAACAACGATCCCGTCAACTCTGCGCGATCCAACGGATGCCAAAACCATTTGCCGCCCACGACGCCACCGGTTGGCGGACAAACCGTTGATTGGATTCGATTAGATAATCCGGATACTTGGTTTCCAGACGAGGAAAGAAAAACGATTGCCCGATTGAAATCCGACATCCACGCGAGTGCAATGAGACACAACACTTCCAAAACCAATATGGACGATAATGCATTTGCGGCGCTCTTGACCGCAATACTGCATTGGGAGGGTAAACTTCGCGGTAACGGCAACTCTCCTTCCCACCAGCGAGAGGATTGGTTGAAAGACTTTGCCGATATCCAGTTCGGGGCAGACTTTAGCGCGGGAATCGTAAAAATTAAACCGAGTGTCGCGCTTGAAATCCTCAAAGGTGAAATTCCAAATCGCCCAGGACAATATTGCTATAGTGTGACCGGGGGGTGGACCTATACTGACTTGATGTCCATTATCCAAATGCAAGGAATGTTCTACACTCCGTTTCAGCTCCTGGCTGTTAATCTTCAAGACCAAAAAGCCAGTATTGATTACCTTGCGGCAAACCTTGAGCGAGGCGCTGACCGAATTAATGGTTTTGGTTTCCAGGCATCTGCCTTTAACTTGGGTGCCTGGCACAATACGGGTTTGCAGACGCCGAATGAGATCCTCACTAGTCCAGACGGGCCGAGGGCGCGCAGCTATGGCAACACGATCCTTGCGACAATGCCAAGGGCATTTAATGTTCTTGGCATACAAGGGTTATATCTGCCCTACAACGCAGATGAGCAGCAGTTCATAGATGTAGGTAACCTCAAACCGTAGCAAACCCAGAGAAGATTTCAGATTGATTTTGGGCAGTTGGACGGCCACTAACCCAACGCACAGTGCAACTGTGCTCTATCTATCCGGAACACGATAGCCGCTACGATAAGCTGTTCTAGCAAGGAGTAGGGTTAATGCACAGTGGTTTCCATGAACAACGGCGACGGTGTGCTTTGGGTTTGACGTTTGCAATAGTGATTTTGGGGGCAAGCGCTTGTCTATTGTGGTGGTTAGTAAGACCCATTATCCTCACCAAAACCCATAGTGCCGAATTAATGCCGCCTATGCAAAGATATCTTGAGCTGACCAGTAGTATAGAGGGCTGGCGAGACCCGACAGTAATTAGTCGAGTCGCAACCGGAAAGCGGCTTGAATACCTACTGCAGAATCGATGTATCAACTGTTCCCGCCTTCAAGTTACAACAGCAACACATATTGTGAAGATGGAGGTATTGGATTATTCTCCAACTTGGAGTACAGTTGGGGTCCGAGTTGAGCAGGCTTGGCATCTGGTTGATCCTTTTACAGGAGAGATACTTGGGGGATGCCATGTGCAAGCATACAGCGAAGTTTGGCTTCTGAAACGAGAAGCCGGTGAATGGAAAGTCGCCGATGGAGCGGATGCGTTTGGATGGGAAAGAAACGCCATTGATGACTCGCCTGAGCTGCGAGCAAAATATTGCCCTTAATTGAGGTGTAACGGTTGCCGATTTAATGCTTACGCGGGGTTGAGAAAATAAACTCCGCGTTGTGCTTTTCTGTGGAATGCGGCCTGGGGCTACACGCAGTTCCCGCCGAACCTGAATTTCAATCTGCACGATGCGCAGGACATGGGCTTGTATTTCGCGCATGGACGCTGGTATAACCAAGAGACGGGGCTGTGGCTCAGTCCGAATGAGAAGGGCGATTATTTGTATGGCGGGGATGGACAGGATCCGGTGAATGTCGCTGGCTCACTGGGAATTGGACGGATGGAACCATCGGCGCAAGCAGCAGGCTGCGAAGGAAAATGGCCACCCCCTGTCGGAGTATCCTCAGCCTGTTTTCAAGGGTTCACCGAATCTTATTTTTCTGGCTATGAAATCGAGCGATTCTGATGAACGGTCACAAATCCCTCGACAAACAAGGCACC
>JAJTXZ010000093.1 GCA_021463195.1 Anaerolineae bacterium | reverse complement strand
CGATGGGCCTCGGCGGCGCAGGGGGGGGGGCGGGGGGGGGGATTTTGCCAAACACTTCTTCGGTCGGGCGGAATAAATCGCCTGAACCCGGCTGTTCCCATGCGGGCAGCGTTTCAACCGTCGGCGCGGCAGATTTTGTTTCGCGGCGCTTGATAAAATTTTCGAGGTCTTTTTTGCTGATGCGGCCATTTTCGCCGCTGCCCTGAATCGTCCGCAATTCCGCGTCGGTGATGTTGTATTCCGCAAGCATGCGCGCGACGACCGGCGTGAGACGATTGCGCGCGAAATCGTTTGCGGGTGGCGGCTGGGGACTGGCGCCTAAAGATTGGAGACTGGAGACGGGAGACTGATGACTGACTTTCGCTGTCTGATTACCCACTGCTTCGTTTGGTTGCCCAATCAAGGCGACGACGGTTCCTGCTTGAACGGTCATGCCTTCGGGGACCAAAATTTCCAAGAGCGTGCCGGCGGCGGGCGCGGGAATTTCGGTCGTCACTTTGTCGGTGATGACTTCCATGATGGGTTCGTATTGCGCGATTGTATCGCCGACATTTTTTAACCATTTGCCGACGGTGCCTTCGATAACGCTTTCGCCGAGCTGCGGCATCACAACATTTGTGGACATGGAATTATTTTGATTTTTGATTTTCGCGCGGTCACGCTTGCGTATCAAGTTTCTACCGAACGCGAAAAACTCTAATCTCTAATTTTTAATCTCCGACTTGCAAAGGCATTACGCGTTCCAATTCTGAAATTTCAGCGGACGGTTTTTTGCCCCGCCATAATTGCGAAAATAAAATCGCATTCAACAACGTTAACCACGTCAGCGTCAAACTGCCAAACGTATCAGTGAGCGGATCGCCGCGCCCTTGCAAAAAATAAATCGCAATCACAAAACTCGCGACGGCGCGCGTGAGTCCGGACAGCAGCGGGTTATAAGCGCCGCGCTGCGCGATGCGATTCAAAAACGGCGTAATGAGCAGCGCGTACAAAAACATTGCCAAGACAAAACCGCCAAAATTTTCCGATGTATTGTAGCGGCCCGCCAAAGTGAGCGGCAGCAGCCACACAAACCACACGAGACCCACGAATAGATTGGTCAAGGCGAGCGGCGCGTTTTTCAAACGCGGCAAGAGATACGCGCGCCAGCCGATTTCTTCCGCGATCGAAACAATGAGCCAGCCCGCTAGCGCGAGCCACTGCCGCCGCGCGTCCGCGACGAAAGCGTCGAGCGCCAAAGTGTTTTGTAAAACGCGCGCCAAGATGATTGGAATGAAAAAGGCGAACGGAACGAAAAGCGCTAACGCGATACGTTCCGCGCTCAACGTCCGCAGCCATTCTCGCGGCGCCATGCTCCATTTTTGGAGCCACACTTGCAGAAAAATCGCGACCGCGCACGGCGCCACACTGCCCAGTCCGAGCAGAAAATCGCTGCCGACTGAACCCATTGGCAAGAAAACGCCGGGCAGCCAAAAGAGCCACGTGAGCGCCAAGGTCAAGACGATAAAGGCGAGCGCTTCACGCAGCGGCGAAGTCGCGCGCGGCGAAAGGAGGAGCGAAAGTTTCAAGCGTTGACTCTAGTACGCGTTCAGCTTGCGGAGCGCGTCCGCGATTTTTTGCGCGTTGGGCATAAAGAAATCCTGCATCGTGCGCGCGTACGGCATCGCCGGCACATCGGGGCCCGCGACGCGCATCACCGGCGCGTCAAGGTCCGCGAACGCTTCGCTCGCAATTAGCGCGGCGATTTCGGCGCCGAGACCGAGCGTGAGATTGTCTTCATGCACGATGAGCGCTTTGCCCGTCTTTTTCACAGAGGACAAGATTGTATCACGATCGAGCGGATTGAGCGTGCGCGGGTCAATCACTTCGACATTGATATCTTCGTGCATCAATTCTTGCGCGGCTTGCAGCGTTTCATGCAGCATCAAGCCATACGCGATGACCGTCATGTCGCTGCCGACGCGTTTAATATCCGCTTTGCAGAACGGAATCATATAATCGTCGTCTGGCGCCTCGCCTTTGATGAGGCGATAGGTTTTCTTGTGTTCCAAAAATAAAACAGGATCGTCCACGCGCAGCGCGTACCGCAACATGCCCACAATGTCGTACGGCGTCGAAGGCGCGACGACGTACAAGCCGGGAATGTGCGAATAGGTCGCTTCGATGCTCTGCGAATGGTACAAGCCGCCGCCGATGCCGCCGCCGTACGGCGCGCGAATCAACACGGGCGCGTGCCAATCGCCGTTGGTGCGATACCGAAAGCGCGCGGCTTCTTGAACGATTTGATTGAACGCGGGCGCGATGAAATCGGCGAATTGAATTTCGACAATGGGCCGCAAACCGTACAACGCCGCGCCGATGCCGACGGCGACGAGCGACAATTCCGATAGCGGCGAATCAATCACGCGCGCTTCGCCGAATTCTTCGTACATGCCTTTGGTGACGCGAAACACGCCGCCGCGTTTGCCCACGTCTTCGCCGGTGATAAAGATGCGCGGATCGCGCCGCATCTCTTGTTGCAAGGTGCGTGTAATCGCTTCGATGTTCGTTATTTCCGACATTTTTGATGCGCGATTTTGGATTTATGATTTCAGATTGATGTGACTTGTCAAAAACCATAAAGCGAAAATCTCAAATTTTCGGCAATTCGCCCCACACGCCGTTCAACGCTTCTTCGGGCGGCGGATAGGGCGCGTTGCGCGCAAACTCATCCGCGTCGTCCACGATTTCGCGCGCGCGTTGTTCAAATTCCGCTTGATGCGCGTCGTCGAGCAAACCGTTTTCGACGCAATATTTGCGCGCGAGCAAAAGCGGATCGCGTTGTTTCCACGCTTCCACCTCTTCGCGCGAACGATACGTGCGATCGTCATCGTCAGAGGAATGCGGGACGAGACGATACATTTTGGCTTCCAACAGCGTGGGCCCCTCGCCGCGTCGCGCGCGTTCAATCGCTTGCGTGATGGCATGATACGATTCGATGAAATCATTGCCGTCAAAGATCACGCCCGGCATGCCGTACGCGGGCGCGCGGTCGGCGACATTTTGCACCGCCATTTCGCGGTCGGTCGGCGAAGAAATCGCGTATTGATTATTTTGGCAGAGAAAAATAACGGGGAGTTTGAAAATGCCCGCCCAATTCAATCCTTCGTGAAAATCGCCTTCGGCAGTGGAACCTTCGCCGAAACAGGTCATGACGACTTGGTCGGTGTTTTGATATTTCATTGCCAGCGCCATTCCAGCCGCTTGCGGAATCTGGGTGGCGACGGGACTGGAGACAGAGACGATATTCAGATGACGCGCGCTATAGTGCGCGGGCATCTGGCGCGCGCCGGACATGGGTTCGCCTTGTTTGCCGTACATTGCCAACATCATGGCGCGCGGCGTCAAGCCAAGCGCGAGCGTCAAGCACAAATCGCGATAATACGGAAAAATAAAATCGTGACCGCGTTTCAACGCGTACGCGGCGGCGACTTGGGTCGCTTCGTGACCAATGCCGGAAATGTGAAACGCGACTTGATGCTGCCGATGCAAAATCCACATGCGTTCGTCGAGGCGCCGCGCGAGCAGCATGTGCCAATACATTTCGAGAACCAAATCATCGTGCAGTCCTAGTTGGACATGTGGCGCGAGGGTGGGAGCGGTGAGTTCAAGTTTAGTTGGGGAGGAGAGTGTCATAGTTTTTTCCTCTGCGCGCGTGACGCGAGACACTCGGTGAAAAAAAGCGCAACGCGTCATCACGTCGCATCGAATGCAAGTGCGCATTCGGGCGAATGCGGATTGGAATTCGCGTGCGGAAAGCGTCGTTGCTTTCCGCAAAAACCATCGCCATGCCGTGAACGGCATGACAACGCCGATAATAGCATAAGCGATTTGACCCGTCAAATGATTGCACAAAAGTTTTGAAAATCTTTGATACACAATGCACAAAAACGCGACGCGATGGCATGTAACGGTATGCTATAATTGACGTATCCCCCCCCATATGGGAGGGGGTAGAAGTGGATATTGCGGTGAATTGAAATGGGAATGAGGGCTGTATGAAACACGAACATTCTTCCTCTGAACAGCACATCAATACGGATCAATCCTCTCCGCACGCGCACGGCGATATGGAAATGATGGAAATGTCGCCCGCCTCTCATCATACAACGAACGCGGAGGGCGAACATCACGCGCACGCCGACCACACGGGACACGAAGATTTGTTTCGCCGCCGTTTTTGGATTTGTCTCGCGCTGTCCGTACCCGTGATTTTGTACAGCCCGATGATGCAGGAATGGTTCGGGTTCACCATGCCCGAATTCCTCGGCAGCGCGTGGATCGTGCCTGTATTCGCGCTCATCGTGTTTGTGATTGGCGGCGTCCCCTTTTTTCAAATGGCGGTGCCCGAACTGCGGAATCGCCAACCGGGGATGATGACGTTGATTTCGTTGGCGATTGGCGTCGCGCTCGTCTACAGCATTGCCGCGATTTTCATTGCGGACGGCGAAGGTTTCTTTTGGGAATTGGTGACGTTGATTGATGTGATGCTGCTGGGGCATTGGCTCGAAATGCGGAGTGTGCGCCAAGCATCGCGCGCGCTGGACGCGTTGGCAAAATTATTGCCTGATATCGCCGAACGTATTCGCGCGGATGGCGCGACGGAAACGATTCCTGTTTCACAACTGCAAAAAAATGATTTGGTGTTGGTGCGCCCCGGCGCAAGCGTTCCAGCAGATGGTTTGATCGAACAGGGACATTCGCAAGTGAACGAGGCGATGCTCACGGGCGAATCGAAACCGGTCGAAAAAAATGTTGGCGCGCAAGTGATTGCCGGGACGCTCAACGGCGACGGCAGTTTGCGCGTCCGCGTGACCGCGTTGGGCGATGACACGATGCTCGCGGGCATTATGCGTTTGGTGAAACAAGCCGAAGCAAGCAAGTCCAACACCCAGGTTCTCGCCGACCGCGCGGCGGGCTGGCTCTTTTACATTGCGCTTGCGGTTGCCGCGCTGACGGCGATTGCGTGGACGATTGCGATAGGATTCAATGTTGAGGTCATTAGCCGCGTCGCGACGGTATTGGTGATTGCGTGTCCGCACGCGCTCGGTTTGGCGATTCCGTTGGTCGTCGCGATCAGCACTACGCTCGCGGCGCGCAATGGAATTTTGGTGCGTGACCGCCGCGCGTTGGAACAGGCGCGCGAAATTGATACGGTTGTGTTTGATAAAACGGGAACGCTCACGACGGGACAGCAGGGCGTCGTCGGCATTGAGACCATTGAAAATGTGACGCGCGAAGACGCGCTCGCGCTCGCGGCGGCAGTCGAAGGCGATTCAGAACATTTGATTGCGCGCGCGATTCGCAACGCGGCGAGCGAACAGAAATTGGAATTGCCACAAGTTACAAATTTTCAAGCGTTGCAAGGGCGCGGCGTGCAAGCGCAAGTGGACGGACAAACAATTTTGGTTGGCGGTCCGCGTCTTTTGGAAATGGCAAACGCGAACATTCCCGACGCGCTCGCGGAATTTTCCAAACGCGCGAACGACGCGGGACAGTCGGCGATTTATGTTTTGCGCGATGGAAAAATTATTGCCGCGCTGGCGATTGCGGATGTGATTCGTCCCGAAAGCGCGGATGCGGTGAAACGTTTACACGCGTTGGGCGTGAATGTGATCATGCTGACGGGCGATTCGGAAGCGGTGGCAAAAGCGGTCGCGCAAACGTTGGGCATTGATGAATACATCGCGCAGGTGCTGCCGGAAAACAAAGATCAACACATCGTGGCGTTGCAAGCGCGCGGCAAACGCGTGGCGATGGTCGGCGATGGCGTGAACGACGCGCCCGCGTTGACGCGCGCGAATGTGGGCATCGCGATTGGCAGTGGCACCGATGTGGCGGTCGAGTCGGCGGGAATTATTTTGGCGCAAAGCAATCCGCTCGATGTGGTGAAAATTTTTGAATTGAGCCGCGCGAGCTATCGCAAGATGATGCAGAATTTATTTTGGGCAACGGGTTATAATGTGATTGCGCTGCCGTTGGCGGCGGGGGTTCTCGCGCCGTGGGGGATTTTGCTTTCGCCGGCGATTGGCGCGATGTTCATGTCCTTGAGTACCATCATTGTCGCGATCAACGCGCAAACTTTGCGGCGCGTGAAATTGGCGGGATGAAATAAGCTAGTTCATCTGGTGGACGAGATTTTTGGCGAATCGAATTCGCGGCAACGAAAACGCGAAACGCGCCTCCGCACGTTAGTCGGCGCGATTTCCAAGCGTTTTTATGGATGAAAAAATGGAACGAAAAAATATGCGGGCGTGGTCAGACGATTGGCGCGAATGGGTGACGGACAAGGCGCGCGGTTTGGTGTTGGAGATCGGCGCGGGCGATGGCGTGAATTTGGCGCACTATCACGCGGACGCGCGCGTGATTGCGACGGAACCGGACCAAGAATCGCTAGAACTGATTACCGCTTATGCGAACAATATTATTCTCGCCCAGGTGAGCGCGGAAGAATTGCCGTTTCCCGACGCGACATTCGATGCGGTGGTTGGCACGCTCGTCTTTTGCACCATTCCCGACGCGCCGCGCGCGTTAGCCGAAGTGCGTCGCGTGTTAAAGCCAAAGGGTTCGCTTCGTTTGGTGGAACATGTGCGCGCGAAAAATCCGTTGGGACGCGCGTTGATGCGCGTCGCCAATCCCGCCTGGCATTTTGTGACGGGCGGTTGTAACATCAACCGCGATACATTGGGCGCGGTGCGCGCGGCGGGGTTTGATGTGATTGGTTTGGAGAAACAGATGATGGGTTTGATGATTGGGATTGATGCGCGGCGATAGAGGCATTTAATAACTGATGTTACGCAGCGGTAGGGCAAATTTGAAATTTGCCCTACCGCTGCGCGCTCTTTTTTTAGCGAATGTGCGTATCGTGAGTTAATAATGTGCTATGGACGTTGTTATATTAGTTTTTTTTAATCTATTTGTGAAGAGTTTGACAAATGAATTGAATCGTTTTATCATCGTTCCCGTGCAGGGGTAGAGCATACGCTGCAAAAAAAGGCGCGATAATGCTTTGACGCTGCGCTCATGCCATGTCTGGAGATTATTTTCCCCTCTTTGTAATGCTCGTCGTTTCAGTTGCATTCGCCGCCATTGGAGTTGGAGTCTCGGCTCTCCTCGGTCCGCGACGACCCACCGCCATCAAAGGTCAAACGTATGAATCGGGTATGCCTTCGATCGGCACGGCGCGACGGCGCGTGTGGGTGCGCTACTATCTCGTCGCGGTAGTTTTTATCCTGTTCGATATTGAAATCATTTTCTTTTATCCATGGGCGGTCGTTTTTCGACAGGCGCCGATTTTTTTGTTGGTCGAAATGTTGGCGTTTGTGACGATTTTGCTCGTTGGATATATTTACGTTTGGCGCAAGGGCGGCTTTGATTGGTATTGAGTCGGTTAAAAATTGCAAGTTGAAAGTTCGCGAATTGTTTGCTCGAACGTCTTTAACCTTCAACTTGTAACCGTGAACGCTTTATGCTTTCTGAAACGGCGAAACAAAAAATTCAGGAATTAAAAGCGCGCTATCCGAATGCGCGTTCGGCGGTGATGCCCGCGTTGTATGTGGCGCAGGCGGAATACGGTTGGCTGCCGCAAGAAGCGATTGACGCGGTGGCGGCGGAAATGGGCATGACCTCGACCGAAGTCGGCTCGGTGGCGAGTTTTTATACGATGTATCACGTCAAACCGGTCGGCGCGCACGTGATTGATTTTTGCACCGATTTGCCGTGCGCGCTCGCGGGCGCGGATGCCGCGTTTGCGCGTTTGCGCGAACGGTTGGGTCTGGACGCGCATCAAGAGACGACCGCCGATGACGCCATCACTTTGCGCCACGCGCCCTGTTTGGGCGGCTGCGATAAAGTCCCGACGCTCCTCTTGGACAATCAAGCGCAATATCAAAACATGACCGATGAAAAATTGGACGCGCTGGTGGCGCAACTGCGCGTCGCCCACGATAAATCTTGAGCGCAAGCATTTATGAATATTTTTGGCATCGTCATTGACCCCGCAATCGTCAATTTTGTGATTCTAGTTATCCAATGCATTGTCTGGATTGTGGCATTGCTGACGACATTCGCGTACATTCAGTTGGTCGAACGTTGGACCATCGCCAAAATTCAGGTGCGGATTGGCCCCAATCGCACAGGTCCGCGCGGTTTGCTGCAACCGCTCGCCGACGCTATCAAGGCGCTGTTCAAAGAAGAACTGATTCCCTCTAACGCGGATAAATTGGTTTTTGTGCTTGCGCCAATGATTTCGGTAGTGTGCGCGTTGATGGCGTTCGCCGTGATTCCCGTCGCGCCGCCCATTACGTTATTCGGCGTCGAAATCCCGATGCAAATCGCGGATGTGAATGTCGCCATTTTGTATATTCTCGCCATCGGTTCGGTGAGCGTGTACGGCACGGTGCTGGCGGGCTGGAGTTCCAACAACAAATATTCGCTGCTCGGTTCGCTGCGCGCGGCGGCGCAGTTGATTTCGTACGAGGTCACGCTCGGGCTCGCGCTCGTCGGCATTTTGATGTTGACCAGCACGCTCAGTTTGAATGGCATCGTAAATTTCCAAGCGCTCAATGGCTGGCTTTTTCTGCCGCAGATTCTCGGATTTTGTTTATACATCATCGCGGCGATTGCGGAAACGAATCGCTTGCCCTTTGATTTGCCGGAAGCGGAAACAGAACTTGTGGCGGGCTATTACACTGAATATTCGTCCATCAAATTCGCGTTCTTTTTCATGGCGGAATATATCAACATTATCACGGTATGCGCGCTGGCGACGACGTTATTTTTCGGCGGCTATCTTAGCCCGTTTCACGGCGTCGCCGCGTTGAGTGGCATTCCGATTTTGGGCTGGGACGGCATCTGGTGGTTTGCGCTCAAAGTTTTTATTTTGATTTTCGGTTTCATGTGGATTCGCGGCACGTTCCCGCGCTTGCGCTATGATCAGTTGATGAATTTTACATGGAAATTTATGCTGCCGGTGGCGCTGCTCAATATCCTTATCACTGCCGCGTTGATTATTGGCTTGTCGTGGCAGAATGGTTCATTGGCGTTGCGCTGAGGTTGAAGATCTGACGCGGCGACTTGCCGAGAAAAAAATCCCGTTGAAAAATTATGTTGCGTGAATTGGAACCGCTCGCCGCGCAATTTGCGCGCTCACGCGAAAATTTGAATGCCAGTCTCGCGCGCGTGAGCGAGGCGCAAAGCCGCGAACTTTTGCCGGGTCGCGATTGGTCTATTTTGGATACGTTGACGCATCTGGCGACGAATCAGACGCTGATGGTCGAACTGTTGGGCGATATTGTCGCGGGGACGCGGCGCGCGCTGCCGCAAGAATTTGACAATCAACATTTCAACGATACGCAGGTCGCGCGCGGGCGCGCGCAAAGCTTGGCAGAGGCGCGCGCGCAGTTGGACGCGAGTTATGCGCGCTTGAACGCGCTGTTGGAAATCATTCCGCTCGAGGCGTTGACGCGGCGCGGCGAGCATCCCGCTGTCGGCGACGCGGATGTCAAAGAGTTTTTGCTCGCGATGTACGCGCACCATGAAATGCACTGTCGCGATGTGGTGGAACAAGCGCGGCGCTTGAATAAGGTTTAGCAAAATGGATTTTGGCGTATTTACAGAAGCGCTCGTCTTTTACTTGTTTGCGGCGCTGGCGGTGTTGGCGGCGTTGGGCATGGTGGTGGCGCGCAGTCCGGTGCGCGGCGCCTTGTCGCTCGCCTTGGTGTTTGTGGCGCTGGCGGCAATGTATATTTTGCTCAACGCGCCCTTTTTGGCGGTCGCGCAAATCATGATTTACGCGGGCGCGGTGTTGATTCTATTTCTATTCGTGATTATGGTTTTGAATCCGCGCACCGATATTTTGGGCGCGCGTTCGCGCGCCCAGACGCTGACGGCGCTCGTGTTCGCGGGCGCGTTCGGTTTGTTGATGGTCATTGTATTGACCAGTGGTCAGCTCGCGCCGCCAACCGGAAAATTTCCGCCGCAAGTGGTCGCCGCGCAGGGTCACACCGAAGTTATTGGCGCCTTGTTGTTTACGCAATTTTTGCTGCCGTTTGAAATCGCTTCGATGTTATTGCTGATTGCCATCGTCGGCGCGATGGTGTTGGCGCGACGCGAAAAGGGCGCGCGCAAAAATATCGAAGGATAAGCCAGCTGCTATGCTCACGGTTACGCATTTTACGGTTCTTTCCGCGATTTTATTTTCATTGGGCGCGCTGGCGGTTCTGATTCGGCGCAATCCGCTCATCATGTTCATGGGCATCGAGTTGATGCTCAACGCGGTGAATCTCGCGTTTGTGGCGTTCTCGCGTTTTATGGAAAACATGGATGGGCAAGTGTTTGTCTTTATCGTCTTGACTGTCGCGGCGGCTGAAGTCGCGGTCGGGCTTGCGCTGGTCGTAGCCATTTTCCGCGCGCGCGATAATGTGGATATGGATGAGATAGATTTGTTGAAAGGGTAGGCGCGCGTCTTTTTATCTCTCACGCTATGTCACAATTTCTCTGGTTGATTCCGGCTTTGCCCTTGCTCGGCGCGACGATTAATCTGCTCATCGGGCGCCGCTTGCCGCGCGCGGTATCTTGTTGGTTAGCGGTGGCGGCGATGGCGGCGGCGTTTGGCGCGGCGGTCGGCGCATTTTTGGAATTGCTCGCGCTGCCGTCGGACGCGCAGGTTATTCATCAGACCTTGTATCAATGGGTCACGGTCGGCAAGTTTTCGGTGGATGTCGGTTTTTGGCTCGACCCGCTTTCGGCGATCATGATTTTGGTCGTCACCCTCGTTGGCACGTTGATTCACATCTACGCCGTCGGGTATATGGAACATGAAACGGATTACGCGCGGTTCTTTACCCAGATGAATTTGTTTGCGTTCATGATGTTGATGCTCGTGCTGGCGGACAATTATTTGTTGATGTTTCTCGGTTGGGAAGGCGTAGGATTGTGTTCATATTTGCTCATCGGTTTTTACTATAACCGCGACAATACGGCGGTTGGCACGGATGAAAAATTTCTCTCGCCGCGCTCTTCCGGCACCAAAGCGTTCGTCGTCACGCGCATCGGCGATTTTGGTTTCACGCTCGGCATTATTTTGATGTTTTGGACGTTCGGCTCGCTTTCATTTGGCGAGGTGTTTCACGGCGCCGAGACTATGTTTCAAATCGGCGCGCCGATCATTACAATCATGACGTTGTTGATGTTTCTCGGCGCCACCGGCAAATCCGCGCAGCTGCCGTTGTTTGTCTGGCTGCCGGACGCGATGGCGGGTCCGACGCCGGTCAGCGCGTTGATTCATGCGGCGACGATGGTTACGGCGGGCGTGTACATGATTGGACGCTCGCATGTGTTGTACGAGCTCGCGCCCGCGACGATGGCGGTGGTGGCGGTGGTCGGCGTCTTGACCGCGTTCATCGCGGCGACGATTGCATTGACGCAGCGCGATCTGAAACGCGTGCTCGCGTATTCAACTGTCTCGCAGCTCGGCTATATGATGCTGGCGATGGGCATCGGCGCGTTCAGCGCGGGCATTTTCCATTTGATGACGCACGCCTTTTTCAAGGCGTTATTATTTCTTAGCGCGGGCGCGGTGATGCACGCCATGAACGATATGGTTGACATGCGGCGACTGGGCGGCTTGCGCAAAATTTTGCCGATTACGTTTTGGACGTTTCTCATTGGCGCGTTGGCGCTGGCGGGTTTTCCGTTATTCAGCGGTTTTTTTAGCAAAGACGAAATCCTCTCGTCAGCTTTTACGAGCGGCAATGTCGCGTTGTGGGTCGTGGGCGTAGTCACGGCGCTGCTGACAGCGTTCTATATTTTCCGCGCGGTGAGTTTAACCTTTGGCGGCAAACCGCGTTGGAAAGTGGGCGAAGTGGTCACCGTGCAGGGCGCTGTCGCGTCGGAACTTGACGCGCACGCTGCCAAGGGCTTGCATCCGCACGAAGCCAAATGGGTGATGACGCTTCCGCTGATTTTGCTCGCGCTTGGCGCATTGTTCGCGGGTTTTCTCGGCATGCCTGCGGTGTTGGGCGAAAATCGTCTGGCGCGATTCCTCGAGCCGGTGTTTCAGCATGAGACGCCGCATGTTTCGGCTGAATTGGAATGGCTGTTGATTGGCATTTCGGCGGCGGCGGCGCTTGTCGGCATTTTCATCGCGTTGCGCTTTTATCGTGGCGACGCGAAAACGCCCGCGCGGCTCGCGGCGTATTATCCGTCGCTATATAAACTATTGCTCAACAAATATTGGATAGACCAAATCTATGATGCGCTGATTGCGCGCCCGGGCCGTTGGCTGGCGAACGCGTTTTGGCTCGAGCTTGACGGTAAAATTATCAACGGCATCGCGGACGGTTTGGGCAACGCGTTTCGCGGTTTTGGAAATAGTCTGCGGAGTTTGCAGACGGGCTATATGCGCGGTTACGCGTTGGCAATGCTTATCGGCGTTGTCGTCGTGATTGCGCTGTTGGTGATGCGCTAATGACGACGCTGCCTATTCTTTCGCTGTTGTTGCTTGTGCCACTCGGCGCCGCGCTCATCACGACGCTGCTGCCGCGCGATAACGCGCGTTTGGTCAAAGGTTGGGCGTTCGGCGCCGTCGCGATCGAATTCGCCTTGTCGCTGTATCTGCTCGCGAACTTTGCGCCGAATACGGGGCAGATGCAGTTTGTCGAATACGCGCCGTGGGTGCCGCAAATCGGGATTGCTTATCACGTCGGCGTGGACGGCTTGTCGTTATGGCTCGTGCTGTTGACGACGTTCCTGATGCTCATTGCGATTCCCGCGTCATTCGCCGAAATCAATACGCGCGTCAAAGAATATGTCATCTTTTTCTTGATTTTGGAAACGGCGATGCTCGGCGTATTCATGGCGCTCGATCTCTTTTTGTTTTATGTTTTTTGGGAATTTTCGCTTATCCCGATGGCGCTCATTATCGGCATTTGGGGCCACGAACATCGCATTTACGCCGCCATTAAATTCATCCTTTTTACGATGACGGGTTCGCTATTGATGCTCGTCGCGATTTTGGTGTTGTATTTTGCCACCGGCGCGCGCACGTTTGATTTGCTTGAATTGCAAAAGATGATAACGCCCGCGTCGCTGCAACCGTGGTTGTTTGCGGCGTTCGCGCTCGCGTTCGCGGTCAAAGTGCCGATGTTCCCGGTGCATACGTGGCTGCCGGACGCGCACGTGCAAGCGCCGACGGCGGGCTCGATTATTTTGGCAGGCGTGTTGTTGAAATTGGGCGCGTACGGTTTCCTGCGCTATTGTCTCACGCTGTTTCCTGACGCGGCGCGACAGTTTGCGCCGGTGTTGATTGTGTTAGCCATCATCGGCATTATTTATGGCGCGATGGTCGCGGCGGTGCAAAAAGACCTCAAGGCGCTCGTCGCGTATTCGTCCGTGACGCACATGGGCTTTATCATTCTCGGCGTCTTTGCGTTTACGGAACAAGCGTTGAGCGGCGCGATTTTGCAGATGGTGAATCACGGCATTTCGACGGGCGCGCTATTTTTGTTGGTCGGCATTTTGTATGCGCGTCGCCACACCCGTTTAATCGCCGATTTTGGCGGCTTGCAAAAAATCATGCCCGTCTATGCGTTCTTTTTGCTTTTTGTCATGTTGTCGTCGCTGGGCTTGCCCGGCTTGAATGGTTTTGTCGGCGAATTTCTGATTTTACTCGGCGCGTGGCAAGCGAATCCGATATACACCGTTTTCGCGGCGAGCGGCGTGGTGCTTGCCGCCATCTATTTACTGTGGGCGTATCAACGCGTAATGCAGGGCCCCGTAACGAATGAACAAAATAGACGCTTGCCCGATTTAAGTCGGCGCGAATTCGCGCTGCTGTTGGTATTGGCGATTTTGATTGTCGTGATTGGCGTCGCGCCAAATGTGTTGCTGCATCCCATGCAAGCATCCATCACAGAACTTTTGAATTCAACAAATGTGGCAGGGTTGCTGAAATGAAACGTGATGAAGCGATTCAAGCGCTGCGAGCAGGGCGCAAAGATTTGCAAAGCGCGCTCGCCGAATTGGGCGATGAAGATTATGCGCGCTCCAAAGTGACGGGCGCATGGACGCTGCAAGATATGCTCGCTTATCTCGCCGCGTGGGATGAGGAGATGGTGCGCGTCCTCCAAACTTTTCCGATGGCGGGTGAATCGGTTTATACCTATACGATTGCGGAGCGCAATGATTTTAGCGCGTGGAACCAAGACCAAGTGGAACGCCGCCGCGCGCAGACGCTGCCGCAAACGTTGAATGAATTCGAGAACGCGCGCCGCGATCTGATTCAAGTGGTCGAAGGTTTGACGGACGCGGTGCTGAATCGTTCGCGTATGACTTCGTGGGGCAAACCGCTGACCGGTTTTGAATTACTGCAACTGCAAATGGAGCGCGATCGCGCGAACGCGGAATTGGCGCGTCGTTATCGCAAAAAACTTGAACGCTGGCAGCGCGCGCGCCAAAATCGGGGCACGCGCCGCCGCTCACAACCCAAGAAATAAGCGGACGCACGCGCGTTCGCGGAATTTTTCGTATGTTGTTGACACTTCCCGAAATCAATCTCTATCCGCTTTTACCCGCGCTAATCCCTGCGGTGACGGCGATGCTAGTCATGCTGGCGGATGTGCTGCTGCCGGGCAAGAACAAGAGCTGGCTCGCGCTGTTAGCGTTGGTCGGGCTGGCGGCGGCAAGTTATTTTACCGTCATGTTATTTGGCGCGAACCTGTCCGCGTTCAATGCGAGCATCGTCGCGGATAATTTCGCGCTGGGCATTGCCTTGGTGATTCTCGGCGCGGGCGCGGCGACCATCTTGCTTTCGTTGGACTATTTGCGCGCGCGACAGTTGGATTTGGGTGAATATCTCGCTTTGTTGTTGGGCGCGGTCAGCGGCATGATTTTGATGGCGCTGGCGAATGATTTGATTGTCATTTTCCTTGGGCTGGAATTATTTTCGTTGCCGCTCTATGTGTTGTCGGCGTTTTGGCGCACAAACGACCGTTCGCTTGAAGCGGGCATGAAATATTTTCTGCTCGGTTCGTTCTCGTCCGCCTTTTTCTTGTACGGCATCGCTTTGCTTTATGGCGCCACCGACGCGACAAATTTGACGAAAATCAGCGCGGCGGCGAGTGAACCGACGGTTGCGTCAAATCCTATGTTCTTGATGGGCGCGGCTCTTTTGATTGTGGGTTTTGGGTTCAAAGTCGGGCTGGCGCCGTTCCAATGGTGGATTCCCGATGTATATGAGGGCGCGCCGACGCCTATCACAGCGTTCATGAGCGTGGCAACCAAAGCCGCCGCGTTTGCCGCGTTCTTTCGCGCGTTCATGGTGGCCTTTCCGAGCGCGGTGGTGGATTGGCAATTTGTGTTGGCGCTGTTGGCGGTGGTGAGTATGACCGTCGGCAATGTTGCCGCGCTGACGCAGACAAATCTGAAACGCATGTTGGCGTATTCTTCAATTGCCAATGCCGGCTATATTTTGATTGCATTGGTTGTGGGAGGGCAAGCGGGTCTCTCCGCTGCGCTATTTTATCTCGCCGCCTATACGGTGATGAATCTCGGCGCGTTCGGCGGACTCGTTGCGATGGGGCAGGGCGACCAAGAGCGTTTGACGCTGGATGAATTGGCGGGCGCGGCTCAAACTAAACCGTGGGCTGCCGCCGCGATGGCGATATCGCTATTGTCTCTCGCCGGGTTTCCGCCCTTTGCGGGCTTTGTCGCGAAATTCTTTGTGTTCGGCGCGGCGGTGAATGCCGGATACGTTTGGTTAGCGGTGATTGGCGTGTTGAATAGTTTGGTGTCGGTCTATTACTATCTTCACCCCATCGTAAAAATGTACATGAATCCGCCCGCCGAAGGTTGGGCGCAAGCGCCGGCGCGCGCGCCGATATTTCTTGCCGTCGCTGTCATCGTCGCGGTATTGCTGACGATTGCGATGGGGTTGTTCCCCGGCGGCATGTTGAATTTCGCGCAAGCGGCGATGGTAAAATAAAGTCCGGCGCAACGCCAAAAAATGTTTGACATACGGCGGTCAAATATGGTAAAATCGCCCAAGTTGAGATACAAACAATGTCACAAGCGTTTTCAATCCCCAAACGCTGGACGCCGTCCGCTGTGACGGAATGTCTTGCCGCGCGGTAAATCAAATCTGTGGTTTGATTTCGCTTATCGCGGCGTGGCGCTTTGCTCACGCCGTTTTTTGTGCCTCGACCATTTGATAAAAAAATACGGGCCGCTAGCTCAATCGGCAGAGCAACAGCCTTTTAAGCTGCAGGTTCAGGGTTCGATTCCCTGGCGGCTCATTGAAATTTGGCAAGCAGGTGTTCCGTCGCTGGTATTTGTAAAAACGCCAGAGGAACTTCCCGACTCCCGGTGTCGTCGCAAGATGATGCGCGATTGCCTGACGAAACAGCAAGTCAGGGTCTCGGTGACGCAAGTCGCCGAGAACGACAACTACAACAGAAAATATTCCCGC
>JAJTXZ010000092.1 GCA_021463195.1 Anaerolineae bacterium | reverse complement strand
GGGCGTGGAGCGCGCGCGCGACCGCAAACCGCGCGGTGTGGGCCACAGATTCGCGCCATTCTTGAATCTCGAGTTGCGCGCCCAATGCGCGCGCGGTCGCGTCGTCTATTACGATTTCGCCGCGTCGCGCGAGCTGTTCCGCGATGCCGCTGCGCGTGACCGGACTGCCCGCGAGAACGTCTATGACGCGAATTGCGGCATCGCCGACCAAAAAACGCCGTGCGACGCCTCCAGTCACCGCGACCTTGATGGCTAATTCAGTGATGGTATGGTCTGGCAGCGCCACGGCGGCAAACTGACGCATGTCGCGCTGCAACGCGAACGCGCACGCGACGGCGCGCAGCTCTGCGCGCGCTGTCGCGTCGGCGGTTTCGGCAAACCAGCATAATGCCGCGTCGCCCGCGAAACTGATGACGCTCCCGCCAAAATTTTCGATTTCGCCGAGCAACGCGTCGTACACCGCGTTCAACTGCGTGGTCAGCTCTTCGGCGCCGCGTCGCATGCCCAAGCCGCGCGTATACGCTTCCGTTAGCTGCGTAAAGCCCGAAATATCCGCAAACAAGACCGCGCCAGCGGCGCGGTCAGGGAGTGGTTCTTGGCGCGCAAGCGCCCAACGCCGATCCTGCGGAAGATATTCTTCGAGTGCGCTCATACGCAGTTTAGGGCCAACCGCCCAAGCCGCCGCCGATCGGAAAATCGAAATCGTGAGTTTCGCCGCCGCCGTCCGGCGTTAGCGCGCGCGGATTATCCACTTGATACACGCCGCCGCTGCCAATCAAATAGACGCGATTTTTGTCGTCAGCGGTGAACGTAAAAGTATCGCCCGCTGTGACGCTCCACTTGTCGCCCGCGCGCGCGACCTGACGCGCGCTTTGGCCCGCAGCGAGCTTGCCCGCGAACAGCGCGCTGCCGTCCGCTTCATTCAAATAGAGGAACGCGTCGTTGCGACTCACGTTGACGAATACGAGAATGCTGTGTCCCATAACTGCCTCCTTGAGTTGTGTGATGGCGACGCGACATCACGTTTGTTTGATTTGAAGCGCCGCGCGTAATTTCGCCAAAGTCGCGTTGAGGTCCGCGATGTGCTGTTCGACAGAGGCGATTTGATTTTCCAGTTCCGACGCGGACATTTCGGTTGCGGACACGCGCGCGCTCGAGCTTGGCGCGGCGGTGTCTGTGTCATTGGCGCGCAGCGCAATCGTCTCCATTTGCGGCGTGTCGGCGGGGGGTTTGACGCGCAAGCGGACTGCGGGATCGCCCAACACGGCGTAACCGCGCGCGTCATTGTGCGCGGTCCAGAGCGCGGCGAATTCGTCCGCGTTCACTTTTAGGTACGGCTTTTTCAAATTTTCCAAATTGTCTGCGAGCGCGACGGCGAGTTCCGCGTACCGTTCATTGAAATATTCCATCGCCGCGCCGACGGGATAATCCTCGCATAAACGCGCGAGCGCGCTCTCAAAGACGCTGAGCTGTGGAATATGCTTGTCCCATAAAAACGAAGAACCCCATGCGCGGTCCACATGTCCAATCACGGCGAGCGCGCCGCCTTTTGGATGCGCCAGTAATGCGCGCGGCAAACGCGCGACGAATGCCGCAGGCGCGATGGGAAGCGCTTCAAGATTTCCTTTGACGCCTTGCCGCAAATGCGCGAATTCATCATAGCGCGGCGTGCCAGCGCCGAAACAGGCAAAGTGAAACGCAATCAGACCGTGCAGCTGCGCGTCGCTTGGCACGTCGTCCACCGCATAATACATGGTTTGCGGCACCGGACGATTTGCCATCGCGACAGGACCGCCCCAATCCTGACATATCAACGCGCCTTGATGTTTCAGCTGACGCGGTTCGCCCAAATCAAAACCCGCGCCGTGCGACGCGGTAAATAATAACGCGGGCGCGTTGTCGCGTAGAATCTCTGCGAGGCGACTTTTGGTCGCGCGTTCGGCGAGAAACGAGTCGCACGTCCATTCCGATTGCTGCGCGCGCATTTTTTCGGCGAGCGGCATGACAAGATTTTTCGCGCTAGCTTGCGTGCTGGCGTCGTCGGGATTCGCTACGCCAAAAAAGACCGCGCGCTTGGCGCGCGTGACCAAACCTTTTTCCGCGCGTGTGACACTTTGCGCGTACTGCGCGTATTCAGCCGTTGTGTCAAAATGAATGCGTCCGACGGCATAAGCGATGTCGAGTTGATATTGAAAGTTGTACGGAATTTTTTCGGGGGCGCCGACGATAAGCAGATAATACGGAACTTTGTCGGGGTCCACCGCGCCGGGACCCGCGCCGTGTCGCGCGAGAAACGCGTTCTTGCTTTCGTTCGGTTGATATCCGTCGTCGCCCCAATATTCGCGATAACGCTCTCGCGCAGCATTTGCTTGCGTCTGACGATAATCCAACAATTCGCGCAGCGCATCACGCACCGCCGCTTGCTCATCGCGCGCGAAAATGACACCCCAACCCGTTTCGGCGATTCTCGTCGGGTCAACGCCCGCTTTGACGCCGAGATGCGCTTTGGTTTGTTCGACGCGCCATTTGGCATCGGCGAGCTTGTCCGCGCTCACCGTATCGCCGCGCGCGATTTTTATAAAAGCGGGCGCGGGCATTGGCGGAACGAGATAATTGCCCGTCCCCGCGTTGATGCCGTTGAAATACAAAAGATCGTTCATGCCAAGCGTTTGCGTCAAGCCGAATGCGGTTTGTGCCAGGTTTGTTCAATGCCTCACGGACAAATCTGAAATTCAAGTGTCAACGGTTTGCCATCCGGTTGAAACAAAATTTTGCGGCTGCCATCTTCGCCTTGCCATATCGGCTGCGCGACAAAATTTTCGCACGCGCTTGTCACGCGAATGGACCACGGTTTGGTGTCTTGAGTCGAGACGCCGGGCGCGATCGTTTTGCTCAAACCTTCCGGGTCGCCAATCGAATTGTTTTGACCCTTTGGAAAAAGCAACACGCGCCAGCGCGGATAATTCACATTTTCGCCAACGGTATTTAAAAAGGAAACCGTAAGGAAAAATTCGGCGGGTTTATTTTTTGGCTGCGGCGGCGTGATTTTTATTTGCGTCACATAGACGGCGGGCGCGAGTTGCGGGGTCGCGGTGAAACCTGTGGCGAGTGTTGGCGGGATATTTGTCGGCGCAAGGGTTGGCTGTGCCGTTTGCGTTGGCGCAGTGGTTGGCGACAACGTTTCTGTTGGCGCAAGCGTAGTTTGCGTTATCGGCGCGAGCGTCGGCGCGACGCGGTCAGTGCGCGTAGTTACAACCGGAATTTCGGTGCGAAATGCGGGCGCGGCGGCGGTCGGCGCGGCAAGGGGCGATGGCGGCGCGGCGGGAGGCGTTTCAACGCGACACGCGGTTACGACAAGCAGAAACGCGAGCGAAATGAATAAATTGGATTTCATATTTGACTTGAGCGTCAGCCCATCAAGGCGGACAGATTTGGAAATCGAGCGCGACAGGTTGTCCGTCCGGCGCGATAAATTGTGTTTGGCGTCCTTCGCCATCTTCGGAAACGGGACGGGCAGTGTATGGCGTGCATTGTCCCACTCCCACTTTCCACACTTCGGTTACGAGTTCGGTCACGCCGACGGGAATGGTTTTGGCGAGACCTTTGGGCGCGCCGGTAGAATTTTTCGCGCCGGGATCGAAAAAGGGCACGCGCCAATTCGTATATGTCACCGGCGCGCCGGTTGTATTCACGAACGTAACTTTGAATTGAAAGTTTGGCGCGTCGAGCGGTTGATACACGATGCGCGAAACGTAAACGCCGGGCGCGAGTTTGGGTGTGGGTGTTGCGGCGGGCGCGGTGGCTAAAACGGGCAATGTTGGCGCGGCAGTATTTTCTACCGACGCGGTCGGCGCGTTTTTTTGAATGGTGGCGGTTGCGGTCGGCATTACGCTTTCGGATGTGACGGATGGCTTGGCCAAGTCTACGGTGACGTGCGCTGTTGGGGTCGTTGGCGCGCTTTCCGTTGGCGACACAATCGCAATGCGCGTAATGGGCGCGAGGGTTGGCAGCGGATTCGCGTTTTGAGTGATGCCGCCGCCGGGACAATAATTCGGATCGCCCAAATTGAACGCCCATTCGTCGCACGTCAACGCGCGCGTGACGCGCAAACGCGCCAATTCTAAAACTTTTTGAATCGCCAGCGGCACGATGCGAACGGTCTTGTCAGAACTTGCGGTCAAGACAAATTGGTCATCGGGACTCGTTTCGACCGTTTGCACCTTATCTGTGTGACCGCGCAAAATGCTGACAGTTTCCAAAGTGTTCGCGTCCCACACGCGCGCGGTTTTGTCCGCGCTGCTCGTGACGATATTTTTTCCGTCGTGCGTAAACACTGCGCCGGTCACCGCGCCGAGATGTCCTTTTAATTCTTTGAATGGACAACTACTATTGGGCGCGCAATCCGCAATATCCCAAATGCGCGCGGTGCGGTCATCGCTGGCCGTGACAACCAATGTCGCGTTCGCGTTGAACGACGCGTTGTTGACCGCGCTGGTGTGTCCGCGCAAAACAAATTTTTGCTCGCCCGTCGTCGCGTCCCAAATGATAGCGACGCGGTCATTTCCTGTTGTGACAATCCATTTGCCGTCGCGGCTAAAGGAGGCGTGATACACCTCGCCTTCGTGGCCCGTCAATGTTTTTACCAACGCGCCTGTTGTTGCATCCCAAACGCGCGCGGTGTGGTCATCGCTCGCGGTTAAAACAAATTTATCGTCGGGACTATAGGCGATGCTGCGGACGATGCCTTCATGTCCTTTCAATTCAATAAAGGAACAATCGGGCGCGCAATTTGTCAAATCCCAAATGCGCGCGGTGCCGTCAAAACTTGCCGTCGCCGCGCGCGTGCCATCGCGATTCAACGCGCCATCACTAACCCAACCCTTGTGCCCGACGAGCTTTTCAATCAGCGCGCTCGTCGCCGCGTCCCACACGCGCGCGACGCTGTCTGCGCCCGTCGAAATCACGCGCTTGCCATCGTCGCTGTACGCCGCGCCGAGCGCTTTATTCAAAGTACCGCGCAAGACGCGCTGCGCGTCATTGTCGGAAATATCCCACACGCGCGCCGTCGTGTCCGCGCTGCCCGTCAGCAACAAACGGCTGTCGGGCGTGAATGCGACACTCCACACCGAATTGTCATGTCCGCGTAAAATCGCGATCGTTTGTCCGGTGTTCGCATCCCACACGCGCGCGGTGCCGTCGCGGCTGCCTGTGGCAATATATTTTCCGTCGGGGCTGTACGCGACGCTCAACACGGAATCGCTGTGTCCGCTCAACTGATTTTCGATGCTGTTGGCGGCGAGATTGATTTTATAGGCGTTTTGATCGTCGCTCGCCACGACCATGTATTTGCTATCGGGACTAAAGGCAACGCTCCACAATGCCGCTTGGGTTTCAAACGGTTGAACCGAGCATTTGCCGTTGTCGCACGCGGTGAGATCGGTCACTTGCGCGGTCTGGTCGGAACTGGCAGTCGCGAAATATTTTCCGTCAGGACTGAACGCGACGGCATTGATGCCTTGCGCGTGCGTGTCCAAATCACCTAAAAACTGACCGGTCTCGGTCTCCCAAAGTTTTGCGATGCCATCTTCGCCGACGGTGGCAAACACCTCGCCGTTCGGACTAAACGCGCCGCCCCACACCGGCGCGCTGTGCCCCTTGATTTCGCGCGCGGGGCATGTGTCGCCATTGCACTTGGTCAAATCCCAAAGCCGCGCGGTATTGTCCGCGCTCGTCGTCAACACTGTTTTGCCGTCAGGGCTGAAAGCGATGCCCCACACCGGCGCGGTGTGTCCTTTTAAAACGTAAACTTGTTTGCCGCGCGCGGCATCCCAAAGAATCGCGGTGGAATCACCGGAAGCAGTTGCGAATAATTTTCCATCGGGGCTGATTGCAACCGAATCCACGCTGTCGGTGTGTCCGCGCAGTGTGCCGCGCACACGCGATTCGATGACGGCTTGGCGCAAAATGTCATCAGTCTGCGCCGATTGCGTCGTGCTGTATGCTTGCATCGCCAAGAGCAAGCTCGTTTCGGGGTCCACATTCAACTGTGAAAGCGCGGCGTTCGTCATTTTGGTCACGCGTTCTTGCTGCTGCGCTTGCACGCGCGCGGAATTGGCTTCGTCGCCTTTGGCAATCGCTTCGGCGCGCGCCTCGTCCGTTTCTTGTAACGAGCTGCCCAACTGCGCGAGCGCAATCAAGGCGACGATAATGCCGAGGATGGCAATGACACTCAAAATCGTCGCGCCAAATGCCAGATAACGAATGCGGCTTTGCGTGCGACGTTCTTTTTCCATGCGAAAATGTTCTTGGTCGCTTTCTTTGAAAAACGCTTGTTCGACAGGCGTCAATTCTTTGGCATGTTGCTGCGCCCAGAGATAGCCCTCATCCCACGCTTTGCCGCGCAATAACAAACCATCGGGGCGTTCTTGCCGTTCCCACAAATCGGCTTGTTGTTGGAACGCGCTCAAATTTTCCTGAAACCAGGTCGCGTTATTGCTGCGAAGCGGTTCAATCAAGCGGTCGTGCGCGAGTTCGTACCACGTCGCGCCGCGCCGCTCGTCCGCGCGGACGAGATGCGCGTCCACCAACATCCGAATCGCCGCATTGGACAAACCGCGACTGCGTTCAGGTTCCATCAGCACCTGCCCGCGAATGCCCTGCTCGGTGATGAGCTGTCGGTCAAACCATTCGCGTATCGCGCGTTCCGATTCGTTTGTCGCTGATGCAACCGCGCTGACGCGCAAAGCATAATAACTTGCGAGCGCGCTGTTGACATCGCCCACCTGCGCGATATCGCTTTCGGAAATTTCAGTGTCGTTCGCGCCTAAATTGTTCCACAAACGCAAACAGACAACTTGCAATTGCACCGGTTCGACATACAAACCGGGCTGTGTCTCCATCGTGCCGTCCGGACGCTGGATATGCACCTGCCGCAAATCATTAATCAATTTCTGCGCGGCGGAATCTGTGAATGCGACGCCGGCATCGCGCGCGGGTTGTTGAATCGCCTCGCGCGCGGCATCCGTATTCAACACATCCAAACGATAGCGCGTGGAAAAACGCGTGGGCAGTGGGCGAATGTACGGGTCGAGCCCGGCAATGTAATCTTCGCGCATCGAGAACAGCGCCCATCGCGAACGGTCGCGCAGCGCCTCGCCGATCTGTTCAAAGAATAAAAATTTCGCGTCGCGCTCCATCGGCGCGGTGGTGATGATTTCTTCGAATTGGTCAAAGAGCAAAACGGGGTTTTTGTCTTGCAAATCCGCGCGCTGCTTTAGATATTCATGAAACGTCAACCCCGCCAACTGCGTGAGCGACAAACGTTTTTCGCGCGGCTGCGCCTCTTCGAGCGAGAGCAGGGTCGAAAGCGTATAGCGATTAAAGGTCGCGCGCGTTTCGTTTTTGTCAATGGCCGGCGGTTCGCTGTTGACGCGCATGGTCGGCAAAACGACAAATTCTTCTTCGCGCAATTTCGGAAACAGCGCGGCTTGAATGAGTGACGTTTTGCCCGCGCCGGACGGCGAGTAGAGCAAAACAATGCGCTCGGCAATCAAGAGATTGAGCAGCTCGCGCGTTTCGCGTTCGCGGCCGTACATTTTTTCGCCCGTTTGAAACGGACGCGGACCGACGTAGGGATTGGGGCGGAGGTTGGACATTATTTATTTCCTCCCTGCTTTTCCAACTCCTTTATAAAATCTTCCGCGCTGCCCCAATAAATGCTAATGTCCGCGTTGCCGAAATATTCTTCCAGATACTTGCGCGCGCGTTCAGGTTCGATGAGCCGCCCTTCTTCGGGGTCAATTTGCGCGGCAATGTGCGGCAAATTTTTGCGGCGCTCGCTGCCCTGCTGCGACATGATGCTGCGATACACCACGCGGAAATCCCAATCGTCCAATTGAAAACCGAGAAACAACAACGCCGAATCCGCCAACACGCGTTTGACTTCGTGATGAATCAAATCTTTGTTGGACGTGACGCCGATAAGATAATCAAAATAATCGTCTTCGGTTAGCACCTGCGAATCGGGATCGCTGTATTGTCCGAACAAACAATAGACCAGCGGATGTTTTTCATCTGGCACATAATTGCTTTGTGTTTGCGCGAGCGATGGCGTCCGCATATTGTCATTCCATTTGCACAATTCGATTTGCGGTTCCTTGCCTGCCGCTTTTAACGCATCAATGAGCAGACTGTCCGGATTGGTCGTGATGTACACCGGAAATGGCAAATTCGCTAAAACAACATGCGGGTCATGCGCGCGCTGCCGCGCGATTGCGCCGACGGCATTCACCAGCGCGGTCAATTCGTCCCCTTGGAGATTCGGCGCGAGCTGCGAACCAAAGCGCTGCTTTAATGCTTGCTTGAGCGATTCTTCCAATTCGTCCTGCACCAAAAAGCGCGATTGGTCAACGGCAATGTACTGCGCGACTTCGGGTAAATCTTCGGCAGCGTATGGCGCAAGCGGAAAACTATATTTCTTTGCCCATCGCGCGGCGAGCGCGCTGCGCGAACCGAATACGCCTTCCGAAACGCCGGGTCCAAGAATCGGCGTGCAGCGTCCACGGCGAATCGCCGCCATCAGCGTGGGCCATTTTTGAAACGCGGCTTTGTCACTGCCAAAGCCGGGGACGTACCAGATTTTTCCGCTCTTTAATCTTAGAAATAAAACGGGCATCCACGCGTCCGCGTTATCGCGCACCGTCGCGCGCGCCGCCGCTAGCGCGCGGTCAATTTGCCCATCGCGTGCGAGTTCTTGGAAAAATACAGGCATGAACTGCGCGATCGTTTGCATGGTGATGTTGCCCTGCATCGCAATCACTGCCGGCACGCCCGCCGACGCCAGACGCGGACCGAGCGCGACGAGCGCGCCACTATTTTCAGATTGCGCGGACATGGCAGCGCTTTGGCATGACGCAAGCACGACAAGCCGCGGCGGATCTGGCAATTCATTGATGCGCGCGACGAGTTCAGACGCTTTTACATCATTGAGTTTGCCCGTATCGTCCTGCAAAAAAATAACGGGTTCCTCCGCGCCTAGCGCGCCGTGCGCGACCAGATACAAAATATCAATATCATCGCGCAATTTTTCGACAAGTTGATTGAGCGTGGCAAATTCATTTGGCGCAAGCGTTACAAGCGCGAGATTGCCCAACGCTTTTTGCGCGCGTTCCATCTCGCCCGCGTGATCAATGGGCGCGAATCCTTCCAAATCCGCGAGATTCGTCGGATTGGAAATAAAAACCAGCGCGCGCAAATCTTTTTGCGGTTTGATTTTGACGGGTCGAAAATCTTGCGAGGCGAGATAGCGCGTAAATAAAATTCGTTCCGAAGTGACGAGCGAAGAATGGTCAGACGGATCGCGCAGGGTTTCCCAACGCAGCTCATGCAGTTCCGCCGCCGTCGGGTCAATGATGAGACGTAAGCGTAAAGCCAAGCGCTGCGCCTGCGCGCTCGCGCGCGATTGCGCGAACATTGTTTTTACCTTGTCGTCGCCAAACAAACTCGCGCCCAACGCTTGGCCATATTCGTTCGGCTGCAATTCCAATGCGCGCAGGGCGGCGCGGTCAAAGCGGGCTGCTGCCGGCGCGTTGAGCCGTGTATCGGTTTCGCTGCCCGGTTGACTGTAACGTAATTCAACGCGATACGCGTCTTTATCCCAACGCGCCAACGTAATCTCTAAATCGGCGTATTCGCTCATCGGCACTCTTTCTGGTTGACCGCAGAATATAAATATTATATTACATATTTACGCGCTTTAATGGCGGCGCGGCGGCGATTTTCTCGAACAAATCGCGGCGCGTCAAAACGTGTTTTTTGAACGAGAACGTCTGGCGCGCCGCAAACCCTTGGGCGGTGTCTCACGACGATTATCTTGACCGAATCGGGACTGGATTTGTATGGCAAACGCTACATCGAGCGCGCACAATCGTGGCGCGGCGAGCTAGTTCAACCGGCCGCGCGATGGTTTGACGGCGCGATTGAGATATAATCGCGCGCAGACTGGGGCGCGCGGCGCAAGAGCGTAAAATATTTTTGCGCGCTAGAGCGGGAGGGGCGTATGGTAGAAAGCGCATTGCTCAAACGCTATACATTTTTCGAGGTGTTTGACGCGGCGGAATTGAAAAAATTGGCGGCGCTGGCGCGCGATACGTCAGTGTTGGAGCATACGATCATTTTTCAAGAACAAGCGGCGGCGGACGCGCTGTATTTTTTGTTGGACGGCGAAGTGGATTTGTACACGACGGTTGGCGCGGCGAATCCAACGCGGTTGTTCGCGGGCGAAATTAATCCGGGCGACCCGTTCGGCGTCTCGGCATTGTTAAAGCCGTACGTGTACCGCACCTCTGGACGCGCGTTAGTGGTAAGTCGTTTTTTGAAAATAGACGCCGTGGCATTGCGCGCGTTGATGGAGCAAGATTGCGCGTTGGGCTTGAAACTCTTGCGCCAGATGATGCGCGCGACGTTGGAACGCGTCGAGGTGATGCGTTTGCATGTGGCGGCATTGTCGCGACCGCGCGATATAGAGGAGCTGTAATTCGGCGCGAGAGGTGCGCTTAGCGTTCGCGATAATGAACCGGCGGCGCCGCGCGCAAACGCTCCGCCGCTTGCTCTGCCGTTAAATCGCGCTGCGCTTCGGCGAGCATTTCATAACCGACTAGAAATTTTCGCACTGTCGCGGAGCGCAGCAGCGGCGGATAAAAATGCGCGTGCAGCTGCCAATGCGAATACTCGCCCGCGTCTGTCGGCGCGCCGTGCCAGCCCATCGAATATGGAAACGCGGTTTCAAATAAATTGTCATAGCGCGTCAATAATTGTTTGAGCAGGTCGGCTAGACTATCGCGTTCGCCCGCGCGCAAATCGTTCAAACGCCGCGCGGGGCGTTTGGGCGCGAGCAGCGTTTCAAAGGGCCACACCGCCCAATACGGCACGACGACCAACCAATCCGCGTTTTGCAAAACCACGCGTTCGCCGCGCTCCATTTCCAAACGCGCATAATCCAACAGCAGCGGCGCGTGGTATTTTTTATAATACGCGCGTTGATTTTTTTCTTCTTGGCGCGGTTCGTTCGGCAGCGCGCTGCTCGCCCACACCTGTCCGTGCGGATGCGGATTCGATGCGCCCATCGCCGCGCCGCGATTTTCAAATACTTGGACCCAGCGATATGTGTTGCCCAGTTCCTCAAGCTGCTGCGCCCATAAATCCACGATTAAACGAATTTTTTCAACGGGCAGACGCGCCAGATGCAAATCATGGCGCGGCGAAAAACAAAGCACGCGCGAGACGCCGCGTTCGCTTTGCGCGCGCAGCAACGGATGCGGCGCGTAAAATATTTTGGGCGTGTCGGGCCGCAGCGCGGCGAAATCGTTTGCGAAAACAAATGTGTCGTCATATTGCGGATTTTTTAAACCGCCCGCGCGCGCGTTGCCCGGACATAGATAACATTGCGGGTCGTACGCGGGCGTCGCATCCGGTGGCGGCGCTTCGACTTGGCCCAGCCATGGACGTTGGGTGCGCTGCGGCGAAACCAAAACCCATTCGCCTGTAAGCGGATTGCGACGACGATGCGGCTGCGCGGTTAGATTCAACTTGTTCACGCGTTCTCGTTGTCTGCGAGGAGGCGCACGCCATCCTGCGCGCGCGTGACCAGCAGCTGCGGTTCGACGCCGGTCGCGGCTTGATATGCGGCGCTGATTTGATTCGCAAAAGTTTCCGCTGCGTCTTGGTGGACGAGCGCAAGCGCCGCGCCGCCGAAACCCGCGCCAGTCATGCGCGCGCCGACGCAGCCCGCGTGCGCCTGCGCCAATTCCACCATCACATCCAATTCGCGCACGCTCACTTGATAATCATCGCGCAAACTCTGATGCGATGCCGCCATTAACGCGCCGACGGTTTTTAAATCGCCGCGTTCGAGCGCCGCGACCATTTCGCGCACGCGCTGATTTTCGGTGACGACATGACGCACGCGTCGGCGAATCGTTTCAGACAATTCCGTTTCGCGCGCGTGAAACATTTCGACGCTCACATCGCGCAGCGCCGCGACGCCAAAAAAGCGCGCGCCCTGTTCGCATTCCTGACGGCGTTGATTGTACGCCGATGCGGCAAGCGCGCGCGGTTTGCGTGTGTCGCACACGACAATTTTTAGGTCGGAAGGAATTGGCACATGCTGATGCGCGAGCGTGCGACAATCGAGAAAAAGCGCGTGTTCGCGCTGTCCAAAGGTGACCGCGAATTGGTCCATGATGCCGCATTGAACGCCGACGAAATCATTTTCCGCGCGCTGACATAACGCGGGAATTTGTTCCAATGGCAAAGCTAAATCGCGCAAAGTTTTGAACGCGACCGCGGCGGCGACTTGGAGCGCGGCGGATGATGACAAACTTGCGCCGATCGGCAAATCGCCCCACAACACCGCGTCCATGCCGCGCAGCGCGTAACCGCGTTCTTGTAAAATCAGCGCGACGCCTTGCAAATAATTGCTCCACCGATGGGTCGAGTCGCGCTGCAAGTGATCGAGCGAAAAAGCGGTTGCGTCGTGAAAATTGAGCGCGTGGACGCTTACGTTGCGGTCGCGGCGCGGCGCGACCGCGAGATACAAGCCGCGGTCAATCGCGGCGGGCAGCACGAAACCTTCGTTGTAATCAGTATGTTCGCCAATCAGATTGACGCGTCCCGGCGCCCAGACGACGCGCGCGGGCGCGTAACCGAAACGCGCTTGGAACTTGCGACGGATATTCATAATTGTCTCGATAAAAAACGCGACGGACGCGCGGTTTTAGCGGCGCGCGCGGGCGCGTTTATCCGAATATAAATTTCGCGCATTGCGCTCTAGTTGTATCACGACGACAAGCTTTGTCAAACCGCGCGCGGCGGCGCGCGTTATATTCCTTGGCTGCCGCGACGCATGAGCGCGCGCACACGCTGCGGGTCGGTGAGATTGCGCGCGTATTCGGGTGGACGGAGCGCGCCGCCCATAAAGGGACGCGGGTTGCGATACCGCATCGCGCTCTCGATAACGGTAGACGCGGTCATGTGAAATTCGCGCGCGCCGGTGATTTTTACCACGCGGGCGATGTTGTGTTCTTTGGCGCCGCCGGGCATGATAATGATGCGGTTGCCCGCGCGTTTCACCAGCTCCGCAATCAATTCCAAGCCTTCGCTCACGGTCGCTTCTTGGCCGGTAGTGAGAATGCGGTCTATGCCAAGCGCGATGAGCGTTTCGAGCGCGGCGAATGGGTCGCGCGTCATGTCAAAGGCGCGATGAAACGTGACGCTCATTGGGCGCGCCAAATCAATCAACGTTTTGACGCGCTTTTTATCCACGGTGCCGTTCGGATTTAATAATCCGATGACGACACCGTCCGCGCCCGCTTGTTTGGCGATTGCGATGTCGCGACGCATGATTTCGTATTCGATAGCGGAATAGAAAAAATCGCCGCCGCGCGGACGAATGATGACGTTCAACGCAATCGCCAAATGTTGGCGCGCGAGTTCAAGCGCTCCCGCGCTCGGCGTTGTGCCGCCTTCCATCAAATTGTCGCAGAGTTCGACGCGCTGCGCGCCGCCCGCTTGCGCGCGCAGGGCGGATTCTACAGAGTCCACGCAGATTTCGAGAAATAATTTTGGATTGGATTTTTTCATGGGATTGGCAAGGTGTCAAAGCGTTCGCGTGTCTGTGAATGCTTTGCCCTGACTCGATGACGCGCCAAGATTCTAAATCAAGTCGCGCGCGTGGTCAATGATGTTTTGAAATATGGGCGGGGTTGGACGATTGCGATTGACAACGCGCCGCGAAGCCCGTTACAATCTGTGTCGCAAAGGAGAACCGATGAATAAATTCGAGCTCGATACCCCGGCGCTGTTGATTGATTTTGATAAACTTGAAAATAATCTCGCGACGATGCAAAAAATCGCGGATGCGAATGGCGTGAAATTGCGTCCGCATACCAAGACGCACAAGACGCCGTACATCGCGCACTTGCAACGCCGCGCGGGCGCGCGCGGCATCACCGTCGCCAAGTTGGGCGAAGCGGAAGTAATGAACGCGGCGGGACTTGATGATATTCTCGTCGCGTTTCCGCTGCAAGGCGCGGCAAAAATAGAACGGTTGCTGTGTTTGGCGGAACGCGCGCAAATGCGCGTGTCGTTTGATTCGCTCAAGGTGGCGCAGGACATTTCCGAAGCGGCGCGGCAGCGCGGTTTGAAAATTCCATTTTATATCGAAGTGGATACGGGGTTGCATCGCGTTGGAATTCCGCCGTTTGAAGCGACGCGCGATTTTGCGCGCGCGATGCTGCAGTTGCGCGGTATTGAGTTTTTCGGCCTTATGACGCATGCGGGGCATGCGTACGCGGCGAAAACGTTGGACGAAATCGCCGCGCTCGGCAAGCGCGAGGGCGAGGTGATGGTCGAGACGGCGGAAATGTTGCGCGCGGATGGAATTGAGACGCGCGAGGTGAGCGTCGGTTCTACGCCGACCGCGCGGTTTGCCGCGCAGGTTAAAGGCGTGACGGAAATTCGACCCGGCACGTACGCGTTGTATGACACGAATCAAACGCATAAATTCGCGTGCGCGTGGGACGATTGCGCGCAGACCGTTTTGCTGACGGTTGTGGCGAAACATTCTGATCGTTTGATTTTTGATGGCGGCAGCAAGACTTTGACGTCGGATCGGGGGCCCGACGGCGCGGCAACGTTTGGCGCAGTCGTCGGTTTTCCGAATTTGGAAATTTACGCGCTGTCGGAAGAGCACGCGCACGTGAAAAGCCGTGACGCTGGGCCCTTGCCCGACATCGGCGCCAAGGTGCAGGTCATTCCAAATCACGCGTGCGCGGTGATGAATTTGCATAATCAATTTGTGGCGACGCGCGGCGACCAAGTGGTTGGCGCGTTTGAGATTGCCGCACGCGGAAAAATTCGATGAGGAATGGGCGGCGTTTGCGAATTTTTTGCGCTCTTTGTAAACTGAATTGACAACAATCCGCGTTTGTATCTTTGTTTTTAATGACAAAGAGTCTAGCGCTTGTCCTTTATTTGCATTCTTTGTAAATTGAGTTTACAATAGCGCGCACTCGTTTTTTGACAATTCAATTTAATTTGTTTGCGATACGAAAAGTTGCTCATGCGCCGTTGGCTTGTTCATAGCCAATGAAATGGGCGGCGAGCGCGACCCATTCAATTTTGTCGCGCATTTTCAGAGGAGGTGGCGCTCAAGACTGTATGACCGTCAAAATTCGCAAAGGTTCGATTCTGTTACGGTATAACATCAATTTGTAAGGAGCTCGAAAAGGAGAATGGAAATGCCCAAGTGGTTCATGTTAATTATCACGATTGTGGCGCTTGCCGCGTTGGCTGCCTGCGGCAGTCCGGCGGTTTCGCCGACCTCCGCGCCGCCGACCAGCGCGCCTACTCAACCCACTGCTGCGCCTGCCCAGTCCACCGCTGCGCCTGCGCAACCCACCACGGCGCCTGCCGGTGGGGCAGTGACGCTGACGATTGAATCGTGGCGCAATGATGATTTAAAGATTTGGCAAGATCAGATTATTCCGGCGTTTGAGAAAACGCATCCGAACATCAAAGTCGTCTTTCAACCGACCGCGCCGACAGAATACAATGCAGCGTTGAATGCGAAATTGGAAGGCGGGACAGCGGGCGATTTGATTACGTGTCGGCCGTTCGACAATTCGCTGACGCTGTATCAAAAAGGGTATCTGGCGAATCTAAACGATTTGGCGGGGATGAAGAATTTCAGCGATGTGGCCAAGAGCGCGTGGATTACGGATGATGGGAAAGATGCATTCTGCGTGCCGATGGCATCGGTGATTCACGGTTTCATTTACAATCAGGACATCTTTGCCAAGTTGGGGCTTCAAGTTCCGAATACGAACGCCGAGTTTTTCCAAGTATTGGATGCGATCAAAAAAGACGGGAACTATGCGCCGTTGGTGATGGGGACGGCGGATCAGTGGGAAGCGGCGACGATGGGTTTTCAGAACATTGGGCCGAACTACTGGAAGGGCGAAGAAGGACGCTTGGCGTTAATCAAAGGGACGGCGAAATTCACGGATGCGCCGTATATAGACACCTTTGCGGAGCTGGCCAAGTGGAAAGATTATCTGCCGGAAGGATTTGAGGCGATCAAATATCCGGATGCGCAGAGTTATTTTGCGTTAGGGAAAGGCGCGATTTATCCGGCGGGTTCATGGGACATTACGACGTTCAACGATCAAGCGAAATTCAAATTTGGCGCGTTCAAGCCGCCGGTGCAAAATGCGGGCGACCAATGCTACATTAGCGACCACACGGACATTGCGTTGGGGATGAACAGCAAGAGCAAGAATCCGGAAGCGGCGAAAGCGTTTTTGGATTGGGTAGCGTCGTCCGAATTCGCGGGCATCTACAGCAATGCGCTGCCCGGCTTTTTCACGCTGCAAAACACCAAAGTAGATTTGACTGATCCGGTGGCGCAACAATTTGTTTCATGGCGCGAGCAATGCAAATCCACGATTCGGAATTCGTATCAGATTCTTTCGCGCGGCGATCCGAATTTGGAAAATGAATTGTGGCGTTTGAGCGCAGGCGTCATCAACGGCACGATTACGCCGCAAGACGCGGGCAAAGAAGCGCAAGCCGGTCTCGATAAATGGTACAA
>JAJTXZ010000091.1 GCA_021463195.1 Anaerolineae bacterium | reverse complement strand
GGGCGCGACGGGCGCGCTGTCGCACGCGCCCAAAATAATAAGCGGTAAAACAAGAATGACTCGCAGTCGTCTCGAAAAAATCATCGCAGCTCCTTGCGCGTGATTCTAACGCAGCTGCCGCGCGCGCGCAACGTATCGCGGCGCTTTTTTGTCGCGACATCGCAGCTCTAGTATAATTCAAACACGTATCCCCATTTGGAGACCTCTTGTGAAATTACACGAACATCAATCCAAAGAATTATTCGCGCGCTATGGCATCCCTACGCCCAAAGGCAAAGTGGCGTATGACGCCGAAACCGCGCGTGAAATCGCGAAACAAATCGGTCTGCCCGTCGTCGTCAAAGCCCAAGTGTTGGTCGGCGGACGCGGCAAAGCGGGCGGCGTAAAATTGGCGAAAACCGCCGATGAAGTGGAAGAATACGCGGGCGTCATTCTCGGCATGCAGATCAAAGGTTTGCCGGTGCGTAAAGTGTTGATTGATCCGGCGGTCTCGGCGCAAGCGGAAATTTATTTGGGCATTGTCGTGGACCGCGCGCAGGGCGCGCCGGTGATGATGGCTTCGGCAGCGGGCGGCGTCGAAATCGAACAGGTCGCCCAAGAGACGCCAGAAAAAATTAAACGCGAAACGATTGACCCGGTGCTTGGGTTGCAAGCGTATCAAGCGCGCGAATTGGGTTTTGGCATTGGGTTGGACAAAAAACTTGTCGGCGAATTCGCGAAAATCGCGTTGGCGCTGTATCGCGTGTTTGTGGATACGGACGCGTCCCTCGTTGAAATCAATCCGCTGTTTATCACCACCGACGGCGCGCTAATCGCCGCCGACGGCAAATTAGTGTTGGACGACAGCGCGTTAGACCGCCATCACGATTTGGAAGCGCTGCGCGATGCCGACGAGGAAAATCAAGCCGAACGCGAAGCGCGCACCGCCGGTCTTTCGTTTGTAAAATTGGACGGCAATATCGGCTGCATGGTCAATGGCGCGGGATTGGCGATGGCGACGATGGACGTCATTAAATTTTACGGCGGCGAACCCGCGAACTTTTTGGATATTGGCGGCGGCGCCAAAGCGGACAAAGTGGCGGCGGCGCTGCGGATTATTCTCGCCGACCCGAATGTCAAAGCGGTGCTATTTAATATTTTTGGCGGGATTACGCGCGGCGACGAAGTCGCGCGCGGCATTGTCGAGGCGCTCGGTCAAGTGAAAACGAATGTGCCGATGGTGGCGCGCATTGTTGGCACGAACGCCGAAGAAGGGCGCCGCATTCTCGCCGACGCGCATATGCAAACCGCCGCGTCGTTGGAAGAAGGCGCGAAACTTGCGGTCGAAATCGCAAAAGCTAATTAGCGACTCAGCTTACGCAGGTTGACTGTAAAATAGCGCGCCGTGGCGCGACAAATTTCAAATCTGTCCTACCACTGCGTAACATGAGTTAGTGAATGGCGGCTGGAGAATTTTTTATGCGCGGCGTAAAGAATTCTATAATCTCTCGTCTCCATGCCTCAATCAAGTTTCATCTCGATGAACTGGTCTCTTGTACGCGACGAAGCGGTGGGCTATCTCGGCGATTTGATTCGTATCAATACGGTCAATCCGCCGGGCAATGAAAGCGCCGCATGTGAATATCTTGCTCGCGTTTTGGCGCGTGAAGAAATTGACGCGACGATCTTGGAAACGGCGCCGGGCCGCGGCAATCTGGTGGCGCGGTTACGCGGCGATGGTCGCGCTGCGCCGCTGCTGTTAATGGCGCATCTCGATGTGGTGCCGGTCGAAGCGGCGCGCTGGAAATACGACCCGTTCGGCGGCGAAATTCACGACGGTTTCATGTACGGACGCGGCGCGCTCGACACCAAAGATTTGGTCGCGATGGAACTCGCCGTGTTCTTGTGGCTCAAGCGGAACCAAGTTCCGCGCGCGCGCGATATTATTGTTATGGCGAACGCGGACGAAGAAGCCGGCGGACATTTCGGCGCGGCGTGGATGGCGCGCGAACATTCCGAATTGATTCGCGCCGAATATGCCATCAACGAAGGCGGCGGTTTTGGCGCGAATATTTTAGGCAAACGAATTTACACAATTCAAACGGGCGAAAAAGGGACCGCGCGCTTTACGCTGCGCGCATTCGGCAAGCCTGGCCACGCGTCCATTCCCCAGCGCGATAATGCTGTGTTGAAATTGGCGCGCGCGTTAGAACTTTTGGGCGACACGGATTTTCCGATGCACGTCAGCGTGACGGCGCGCAATTACATCGAAGGTTTGGCGAACGCGCTGGGCGGTAACGTCGCCGCAAGTTTGCGTCAGGTGTTGGATGCCAAGCGCGGCAAACGCGCGCTAGAAACGCTGCCGTTGGATGATGGAATGCGCAGCTTGTTGTACGCGATGTTGCATAATACCGCGACGCCAACCAAGTTGAACGCGGGCGGCAAAATCAATGTGATTCCATCCGTCGCCGAAGCGCAAGTGGACGCGCGCTTGGTTCCGGGCCAAACCGCCGAAACATTTTTGCGCGAGCTGCGCGCGGCGCTAGGCGATGAATATGAAATCGAATTTCATCAGCCGACGACGCAAGGGCTCCAAGCCGATCCGCAATCTCCGCTGTACGATACGATGGTGCGTGTGTTGAAACAACATGATCCTGCCGCCATTGTCTTGCCCGATTTGGTGGTTGGCGCGACGGACGCGCGGCACATTACCAAACTTGGAACCAAAGTCTATGGCTTTTGTCCAATGTTTGACGATGCGAGCGAAATGGAGCGTGTGCACGGCGACGACGAACGCATTCGCTTGAACAATGTTGGTTTTGGCGCGCGCGTGTTGTACGAAGTGGTGAGCGAGTTCGCTCGCGTAAGCGAATGAATCCCGACGATGTTGTGCTGGTCGCGTTAATCAACGCGCCGCGTGATTTGGAAATCGCGCGACGCGAACATTGGTATCGGCTTCCGACGCGTCATGCGCCAAAATATTTTAGCGGCGCGCAAGCGTTGGCGTTTTATTTGCCTGCCGCGTTTCGCGAGCGCAAATGGAGCATTGACACGTACGCGGCGGTGCGCGGTCATGAATTGACGCGGCGACGCGATTTATTTCCCGACGAGCCCAAGCATCCGCGCGCGGATGAAACGTATTACAAATTGCAGTTGGGCGCGACCCAAGCGCGCGTGCCGCCGATTGTGTCGAAACGCGGCAGACGCGTTTTATTCTTGTGGACGAACTGGGAAAAATTTTCCAACGCGCGCGAGTGGAACGATTTGTATCTGCGGACGCCCGCGCACGAGAAATTATACGCCGCTTTGCGCGCGGACGATCTGGACATTGAACGTGAAATTGTCGTGCGCGAAGGGCGCGCGCGGTATCGCGCGGATTTCTTGATCTATTTACCGCAGGGTCAAATCGCCATTACGTTGGGCGAACAGCCGAGCCAAAAGAGTATCGGCGCGCGACAGCTGGCATGCGTCGTGACGCCCGCCGAGATTGAAAATGATTTTGCGCGCGCGCGGCGCGCCATTCAACGCGCTGCGCGTGAATTACAACAATCCTATTCCACGAGGAAATTATGAGCATTCTGGTTGACAAAAATACGCGCTTGCTGGTGCAAGGCATCACAGGACGCGAAGGCATGTTCCATACAAAAAATTCAATCGAGTATGGCACGAACGTGGTCGCCGGAGTCACGCCCGGACGCGGCGGCGAAACGGTATTGGATGTTCCCATCTTTAATACGGTGCGCGAGGCGGTGCGCGAAACGGGCGCGAACGTTTCCGTTATTTATGTGCCAGCGGGCGGCGCGGCGGACGCGATGCTCGAAGCGAGCGCGGCGGGCATTCCGCTCGTCGTGTGCATCACCGAACGCGTGCCGGTCCAAGACATGATGCGCGTCAAAAACGAATTTAATGCGCGCGGCACAAAACTCATCGGACCCAACTGCCCCGGGTTGATTAGTCCCGCTCAAGCCAAAGTCGGCATCATCCCCGGCGATATTTGCATTCCCGGTCCAGTTGGGCTAGTTTCGCGCAGCGGCACATTGACGTACGAAGTGGTGGACGCGCTGACGCGGCAGGGCAACGGGCAATCTACCTGCGTCGGCATCGGCGGCGATCCGGTGCGCGGATTGAATTTTATCGAGATTTTGGAGCTGTTTCAAAACGACCCTGAAACTCGAGCCATTATCACGATTGGCGAAATTGGCGGCACGGACGAAGAAAAAGCCGCGGCGTACATCAAAGCGCACGTGACCAAACCGGTGGTCGCGTTCATCGCCGGTCAAACGGCGCCGCCCGGCAAACGAATGGGTCACGCGGGCGCCATCATCGAAGGCGGCACTGGAACCGCCGAAGAAAAAATCAAGGCGTTTCGCTCGGTTGGCGTCCCCGTCGCGCGTTATCCGGTGGAATGCGCGGAATTGATTGCGCAAGTCTTGTAAAGAGAACGGGCGGGCATTTCAGCGATGAAAGGCAAGCCCTTTTTTTTTGATGTCACGCGCGCGTTCAGAAGAATTGCAAACCTATGCGGGCTTGTGGGTGGCATTGGTCCGTGGACGTGTGGTCGCGTCGGGCGATTGCGCGCAGGATGCGCTCACGCATTGCCGCGCAATGCGACTCAAAGACGAGCCGACGCTGCGCTTTGTGCCGCAGCGCCAGAGCGTCGTTAAACGGCAGACCGCGATGAAATATGGACGGGCAAGCGGCGCCAAGAAATAATAACCAGAGAGCATGAGCATGCTTGAAACTCTGCGCGCGTATTTGCGAACGCGTGACGCGTCAACCTATCTCGTCGGCGGCACGGTGCGCGATTTGCTGCTCGGGCGCGCCATTCACGATGTGGATGTCGCGGTGCAGGGCAGCGCGTCCAAATTGGCGCGCGCGTTCGCGGATGAAATCGGCGCGCTGGTTTATGTGATGGACGAATCGTTCGATGTCGCGCGCGTGATTTGGGAAACGAACGGGGCGCGCGCCATCGCGGATTTCGCGCGTCTGCGCGGCGGCAGTCTCGAAAATGATTTACGGACGCGTGATTTCACCATCAACGCGATGGCGGCAGCGACATTGACTTGGAATGGCGCCGCCGAGACAGTGATTGATCCGCTGCATGGGTTGGCGGATTTGCGCGCGCGTCGGGTGCGCGCGGTATCGGAAACGGTATTTCGCGATGACGCCGTGCGTTTGGCGCGCGCGGCGCGGCTGGCGGGCGAATTGGATTTTGAGTTGGATGACGCGACGCGCGCGTGGCTGCGCCGCGACGCGCCGTTGCTCCAAACTGCGCCGATGGAACGCGTGCGGGATGAATGGATGCGGATTGTCGCCGGCGCGAACGTGTTGTCGCGACTGCGCCAGTTGGACGAATTGGATTTATTCGGACGGATTTTGCCTGAAATGAACGCGCTGCGCGGCGTGACCCAATCGCCGCCGCATCTTTACGATGTGTTTGAACATTCGCTGCGCGCCGTCGCGACGGCGGAGGAAATGGAACGCGCGCGCTATGCGATTGGCGGAGGCGACGCGTTTCAAGCCCAGCTCGCGGCGCATTTCGCGCAAAGGGTGGGCGGCGCGCGCACGCGACGCGAATTGCTGCGTTTCACTTTGCTGCTGCATGATCTTGGCAAGCCGTCTACGCGCACTGTCGAAACGTCGGGACGCATCCATTTTTTTGGCCATGCGGACGCGGGCGCGGCATTGGCAGTGGCGGCGCTGCGACGTTTAAAATTTAGCAATGAAGAGACGGCTTGGGTCAAAACGGTTATTGAAAATCATTTGCGTCCGATTTTGCTCGCGCAGAATGGCATGAGCGCGCGCGCGTTGTATCGCTATTTCCGCGATTTGGGCGCGATGGGGGTGGATGTGGCGGCGCACGCGTGGTGCGATCAGCGCGCGACGTATGGCGCCGCAATGCCGCCAGAGATTGACGCGACGCTGCGAATGGTCAATGGGCGAATGTTCGACGCGTATTTTCACGCGCACGCGCAGGTGGTCGCGCCGCCCGCGCTCATCAACGGCGAGGATGTGATGACGCTTTTGGGCATCGCGTCGGGGCCGCGCGTGCGCGATTGGCTGGAACAAGTGCGCGAAGCGCAGGCGTTGGGACAAATTTCGACGCGCGCGGAGGCGGTGGCGTTCCTGAAAACTCGTCGGAGCGGCGACCAAAAACTTTGACACGTTGGTTGATTCACCTATAATCCTGTTTTGCTTGCAAAAGCGGTAGCTCTTTGGCTAATGCTGTCGCAAGTTTGCGAATTAATTCTCAAGATTTGAAAGGTCCCATGCGTCAACGAACTTATATTTCGCTTGCCTTTATAATTTTGCTCGGCATTTTTGCCGGGTGGCTGGCATTGAGCAATCCGATAATTCAGTTAGGCGAAGCCAAGCGAGAGGTCAAAGTCCATCTGGGTTTGGATTTGCAGGGTGGCATGCGCGTGTTGCTTCAGGCGGATTTGCCGGAAGGCACTGTGGTGACGCCGGAACAAATCGAGGTGGCGCGCGGCATTATTGACAAGCGCGTGAATGCGTTGGGCGTCTCTGAGCCGTTGATTCAAGTGCAAGGCACGAATCGGATTGTGGTGGAATTGCCCGGGATAGAAAATTCCGATGAAGCGGTAAAGGCGTTTGGCAATACGGGGCTGTTGGAATTTGTGGACGCGGGGAGTACGCCGCTGCAACCCGGCACCATTGTGCAAACGACGGGTCCATCGGCGCAAAATTCTTGCGCGCGGGTGGTGACGAACGCGACGCCAACGCCGACAGTCGGCGCCTCGGATACGATTTCGCCCACGATTCCTGTGACGGATACCAATCCGGTGACGGCGAGTCAGGTCTTTACGACTGTGATGACGGGCGATTGTTTGTCGTCGGCGACAGTCAGTTTTGAACCCAATACCAACACGCCTGTTATTGAATTTGAATTGCGCAGCGCGGGAGCGGAAATTTTCGGCAATCATACGACCAATCACGTTGGCAGTTATCTCGCGATTGTGTTGGATAAACGCGTGATTTCTTCGCCGGTTATCAATTCCGCGATTACTGGCGGGCGCGGCGTCATTCAAGGCAGCTTTACGATTCCCGAAGCGAATTCGTTGGCGGTGCAACTAAAGTACGGTTCGCTGCCGATTCCCTTGCGAATCGAAACGACCACCAACATCGGGCCGACGCTCGGTCAAGAATCTATTCAGCGCAGTTTGCTCGCGGGCATTATCGGCGTCGCTATCGTCGCGTTTTTCATGATTGCGTATTATCGGATGCCCGGCGTGTTGGCGGTGATTGCGCTGACGATTTATGGCTTTGTGGTCTTTGCGATTTATAAAGTGGGCATCCCCGGAATTTTTGAATATGTGACGTTGACGTTGGCGGGGATTGCGGGATTTATTCTATCGTTGGGCGTTGCCGTTGATGGCAATATTTTAATTTTTGAACGCATGAAAGAAGAGTTGCGCGAAGGGCGTCCTTTGGGTCTGGCGATTGAAGCCGGCTTTGAACGCGCGTGGCCCTCGATTCGCGATTCAAATGCGTCCACGTTGATTACGTCGGCGATTCTATTGTGGTTCGGTTCATCGTTCGGCGCGAGCATCGTCGCGGGGTTTGCGATTACGCTCATGATTGGCGTGGTGATCGGTCTATTCACTTCGGTTTTTGTGACACGCACGTTCTTGCGCGTCGTCTATGATTTATTTCCGAATATCGGACTGTGGTGGTACGGAGTGGGTTCACTGTCGCGCCGCGGTTCCAATTCTTACGCTCCTACCGCAGAATGAAAGGAAGACGCCAGCGCGTCACGGACAAAGGTGACTTGCTGGCGCGAGGCGCAACGTGATTGATTTTGTCGGAAAACGCTATCTGTATTTTCTCATTTCGGTTCTGATTATTGTGCCGGGCATGTTGGCGATTGCGGTGCATTGGGTGCAATATCAAACGCCCTTTGCGATGGCGATTGACTTTACGGGCGGCACGAACTGGGAAATTGTGGACATTGCGCGCGTGCCGACGACAGACGAAGTACGCGAAATTTTCGCAAAGTACGGGATTCGCGACGCGGTGCCGCAGCCGGAAATTCTCGAAGGCAAACAGGGCGTTTTGATTCGTTCTAGCGAAGTGCGTCCCGAGGTGAAACCGCTGATTGCGGCGGACCTCAAGGCGCTGCTCGGCGATTTTACCGAAGTTCATTTTGAATCGGCGGGGCCCGCTATCGGCGCTGAAGTGTCGCAGCGCGCGGCGCAAGCGGTTGGCTTCTCGGCATTGGCGATTCTGCTCTTTTTGACGCTCGCGTTTCGCAAAGCGCCGCATCCGTTTCGTTATGGTGTCGCCGCCATCATTGCCATGTTCCACGATATTTTGGTCGTGATTGGTTTGGCGGCGATTTTCGCCTTGTTCTTTGGCTGGCAAGTGGACGCGCTGTTTCTCACCGCGCTGCTTACCGTCATCGGCTTTTCGGTGCATGACACGATTGTGGTGTTTGACCGCATTCGCGAAAATCTCACGCGTTTGCGCGGGATGCCGTTCGATAGTGTGGTGAATCACAGCATCACGCAGACGCTGGACCGTTCCATCAATACGCAGCTGGTGGTGTTGTTTACGCTCACCTCGCTCGCGTTATTCGGCGGCATCACGATTCGCCATTTTGTGTTGACAATGTTGATTGGGATTCTTAGCGGCACGTATTCGTCCATTTTCAACGCCGCGCAGATTTTGGTTGTGTGGGAAGATGGCGATGTCGGTAATTTCTTTCGCCGCGTGTTTCGCCGCCAAGAAAAGGCGCCGGCGTCCTGAACGCGGCTTGGCGTCAATGGAATGGAAACCTTCGGGGCATTGCTGTCTCGAAGGTTTTTTTGTGATATGATGCGGCGCGTGACCGAAAACTCGATACAGCTGCGTCAAGGGCGGATGGAGGATTTGCCCGCCATCGCGGCGTTTACGCGCAAGACATTTTCGTGGGGCGACTATATTCACGCGGCGTGGCCGCGCTGGGTCGAATCGTCGCGCGGCGAATTGATGGTCGCGGAAGTGAATGGCGTTTTGATGGGGACTTGTCACATTCGGTATCTCGAAAACCGCGAGGCATGGTTGGAAGGCGTGCGCGTGCATCCCGCGTTTCGCCGTCACAATCTCGCGACAACGCTGCTCAATGCCGCGCACGCGCGCGCCAAGCGAAAACACTGCCGCGTGATACGTCTCGAAACCGCGTCCAACAATGTCAGAGCGCAGCGTCTGTTTGAAAAAATGGGTTATGCGCGCGTCGTGGAATACGCGCGCTATCGCGCGCGCAGCGCGAAACGCGCGGCGGCGGAAATACGTCGCGCGGTTAATTCGGATGCCGCCGCGTGTTGGGAATTGTGGCAAACGGCATTGCGCGGACATCGCGCGCACGCGTTGACGCGCGCGCCGTTCGGATGGCGTTGGTGGATTTGGTCGCCGACGCGTTTGCGCGCGGCGATTCGCGCGCGCGAGGTGTGGCTGGCGGATGACGCGCGCGCGTTCATGGTGACGCATTGCGACCAAGAGTTTCAAATTCTCGCGCTGGCGGGTTCGCAGCGCGGCATGACGCAGTTGGCGCAGGGCGCGAAATTTTTGGCGCATCAACATGAACGGACGCGGCTCTATTGGTTCACGCCGCATACCGCGCGCGCGGAGAGATTCGCCGCGCAAAATCGTTTTGCGCTCGATGACGCGGGCATGTTGATTTATGAATATGCTTTGTAGACTTGGCGTGTTGGCATTCAGTTTGCTGGCGCTCTGGTTTGCGAGCGCGGGCAGTTTGGCGGCGCAGGAGGATGTCGCGGCGCAAGTGTTGGCGCGCATCAATCAAGCGCGCGCGGCGGCGGGTTTGCCCGCGTTGGCGCGCAGCGCGCAGCTGGACGCGGCGGCGCAAGCGCATGCGGACGATTTGCGGAAAAATGGCGTGAGCTTGGGGCATCGCGGTTCGGATGGCTCGACCATTAAACAGCGGCTGGAGCGCGCGGGTTATGGCGGCGCGGTCACAGGCGAAAATTGGGCGGCGTATCGCACGCTCGATCAGATTATGGATTTTTGGTTAAATGATCCGCCGCATCGTCAAAATATTTTGCGCGCCAAATTTCGTGAAATCGGAATTGGCGTGGCGGCGCGCGCGAACGGCGGTCTGATTGTGATTACTGATTTTGGCGCGCCAGCCAATGCGCCGGAAATGGCAGTCGCCGCGCCCGTTGCCGCGCCGACAAAAAAGCCGCGTCAAAAACCGCGCGCTGCGCCGACGCAAACGGTCGCGCCCAAACCGACAGTCGCGCCGACGCGCAAACCGACGCGCAAACCGACGGTTGCGCCGACAGTCGCGCCGCAAGCGGCGCCGACGCGCGTCGCTTTGGCGCCAGCATCGCAAGCGGCGCCAGCGTCTGCGTCTATCGCGCTGCGCGCGGGGGGACGCGTCGCCAAAAGTTTTGCGCGCGGCGCGGCGTCGAGCCGCGCGGGTATTTTGATTGACGCGGATGCTCCGCTGCGTCGGATGTTGGGCGCGGGGTTGGCGGCAGGCGGCGCGCTGGGCTTGGGCATTGCGTGGCTCGGGCGCCGCCGCGCGCGCGTGAGGTTTTAATTATGGATGCGGTTAATTCTCTGACACAGCGTTTTATAAAGGATGTTATTCCGCTGCTGGAAGGGCATGTTGGAATGCTGCGGCGTGCGCGCATCGTTATTTCAAACGCGCCCGACGAATTCGCGGCGCAATGGCGCGCGCTGTTGGAACAGATGGATGAACATTCGATGTTGCGGCGCGTGGGCGGCGGTGAATTTATGCAAGATGCGACCAGCGTGTTGATGAATGGACTCGCTTTGACGCTGGAAAAATATCTTGAACGCGTTGCCGCGTGGAGCGGCGATTTGTACGCCAAAGGGCTGGATTTTAATGACCAATACGCGTTGTGGCAACAGTGCCGCCGCGCGTTATTGCCGCTGTTGCTGCGCGAGTTTTCAGCTGGCCCCGAGCTCACGTTGATATTCCAAGCGTTGGACGCGCAGGAGCGCGCGGTGATGGGTTTGGTAGGTGTGATGGGCATACACGGGGCGCGCGATCAGTTGACGCAGGGCGTGCATTTGCGTTCGGTGGGGCGTTTGACGGGAGGGCTCGCGCACGCGATGAATAATACGATGGCGGTGATTGTCGGGCGCGCGCAAATTGTCGAGGAACAGTTGACGAATCAAGAATTGCGCGAAGAGATGCGCTCGCTCCAACGCATTGCGCGCGGGGGCGCCGAATCGTTTCGCCAACTGCATCAATTCGCGTCAGAGCGCGACGGGCGCGAAGTGACGCGCGTGGATGTGAATAATATTATCAACCAGGTGATTCAACTGACGCGCTTTCGGTGGCGCGATGACGCTGAGGCGAGCGGGATTTCGATTGATATTGTCAAAGACTTGGATGTGGTGCCGCAAGTGTGGGGTTATGCGGCGCTGCTGCGCGATGCGTTGGTGGAATTAATTTTGAACAGCGTGGAGGCGATGCCGTTGGGCGGCATTGTGACGCTGCGCACGGAACGCGCGGAAGATCAAGTGGCGATTTTGGTGATTGACCAAGGGGAAGGGATGGATGAAGTTACGCGCACGCGCGCGCTGGAACCATTTTTCACGACTAAAGCGATGGGGCATGTCGGTTTAGGGTTGGCAACCGTCGCCGATATCGCGCGTCAGATGAATGGCGCGCTCACGTTGACCAGCGCGCCGGGGCAAGGCACTACGGTGCGGATTCAGCTGCCGATTGCGCCGCCCGCCGATTCGCCTGTCGAGCGACAGCAGGCGCGCATTGCGCGGTGGGCGAGTATTTTGATTGTGGATGATGAGGCGCAAATTCGCGATATCGCCGCGCGCACTTTTCATTTGCGCGGTTTTCGCGCCGTCGCCGCCGATTCGGGCGCGGATGCGCTGCGCGTGTTTCAAGAACAAGGTCCGTTTGAAGTGGTGATTACGGATTTGGGCATGTCGGGCATGAACGGCTTTGAATTGGCGCGCGCGCTCAAAGCGCTGAATCCAAAAACGATTGTGATTTTGATGACGGGTTGGGCGGCGGAAATTGACGCGCACAAGATGCGCGAATCCGGGATTGACCGCGCTATTTCAAAACCGTTCGATGTGGATCACGTGATTCAACTGATTAGCGAAGCGTTCGCGATTCAAGAGAAAATGTGAGGTTTGTTCCTTGCTTGCGGTAGAGCGTTACTTTAAGTTTGGCCGGATGGAGATTGGAGATTGGAGACTGGAGGTCCGAACCTCTAGACTCCAGTCTCTAGTCCCGCTGCAACAATGGACATACCAGAGCTAAGCGGTCTCGTCGGACTCTTTTTGGCGGCGATGGCGGCAGGGGCGGTGAATTCGATTGCGGGCGGGGGGAGTTTGATTTCGTTTCCCGCGCTTTTGGCGTACGGGGCGGCGCACGATATTAGTCAACGAGTGGCGAACGCGACGAATAACGCGGCGTTGGTGCCCGGCTCGGTCGCGGGCGTCGTCGGTTTTTGGGAAGAGGTAAAACGTTCGCGGCGGCTCGTCGCGTTCATGGCGGCGCCAAGCATCGTCGGCGGTTTATTGGGCGCGGTTCTTTTGGCGAATACGCCGGAAGAGATTTTCCAGCGTCTCGTGCCGTTCTTGATTTTGTTTGCGACGCTGTTGTTCGCGGGACGCGATTACATTAACAAATTGACGCGGCGCGGCGCGTCCGAGACGGACCAAGTCACGGCGGCGGGCGGCGTCATCGGTTTTGTGTTTCAATTCGTCATTGCCACCTATGGCGGTTTTTTTGGCGCGGGGCAGAGTTTGATGATGATGGCGGCGTTCAGCATCATGGGCTTGCGCGATATTCACGAAATCAATGGTCTGAAAACCGCGTCGGCAGTGATGGTGAACAGTGTCGCGCTGATTTTTTTCGCGACGCAAGGGCTTATCGTGTGGCACATTGGTTTGTGGATGGCGTGCGGCGCGATTGTGGGCGGTTATTTCGCCGCGCGCATTTCGAAACGGATTCCGCAGCCGGTCCTGCGCTGGACGGTGGTTGCGATTGGGTTGGTGGTGTCGGGGGTGTTGTTTGCGCGGGCGTTCTGATACGTAAAAAATCTCGCCGCACGCGGCGAGATTTTTTTTGACGCATCACGGCGAAACGATAAATTGACTCCAGTCACTCCACTTGCCGCATACTCCACGAAAGCAGCCACTGGCACGCCATTTGTATGCTTCGGTTTCAAGGGGCGACAACTTTATCCGATGTCCGAGCCAATCTTTGAAAAAATAAACGGTCTTGGCTTGGCGGGTAGCTTGAACGACATGGATTTGAAAACGGAGCGCGCACTTGGTTCGAGACCAACGCAGCGTGATTTCATCCGCGCGGACGATGGCGCCATCCGCAGGCGCTTTGAGTTTGGGCGCGGCAGGCGTACGTCCTTCGCATGGATGCGGGGTGGGCACAGGTGGATGAGTTGGCGGCGGGCGAGTCGAGGATGGATTTGGAGTCAATGTTGCTGGTGGCGTCCCTGTTTCCGAAGGCAATAGTGGGAGAGTCACAGAGACTGATGGAGTCACGCGACCGCTTTGGAAAGCAGCGAGTCCGACAACCAGAGTTGCGCCGAGTACAAGAATTGTGATGATACGCATGGATGTTTTCAAACCTCGAACGCGCAAGCCGTGACTGAACACAGCTTGCGCGCTTGACGTGGGAGCATGGATTTTCTCCATCATAGCGACATCATTTTTCCTTAAACTTGTCGAGTCCCATTTTTTCCATATACCAGAAGGTATTGTAACCTCCTAGATTGAATACACCGTCAAAGAACTTGTTCCATGTGATTTGATCTTTGACCTGCTCATACACCCAAGTTGCCGTCACATCCACGTGATATACACGCGGATGGTTTCGAATTTTACGATATCCTTCTGCATCCGTGACTCCCTCGAACGTATAAATCCCATTCAGAATGGTATCATTCTCGCCAACGGAAATGCTCTTGAACTCATCTTTGCTCAACTCTTCCATGCCTTCGGCATCAGGGTCCCCCGTGCGTTGCACCGCAATTCGATCTGCTTTGATGTTTCGCGCGTGATATTTGAGTTGCTCTTTGGCGTTCTCAAGCGCGTGCGGGTCAATAATCTTGTTGCCGGAAGGTCCCCCGAAAAATGTGTGACGAACTGTGTCGTCCACCCCCGGCAGAGTACCTCGAACTTCAAAGTTCTGCACTTGCATCCTGGTCTCTGTGACTATTTGTTCAAAGTCCGCAGGGGAAACGTAATCGCGAAAGACGACGCCAACATAGAATTGGTTCACGTTCTGCTTGAGCAGTTGCTTGCCCAACTTGTTGCTCACTTTGACATAGTGCTCCATTCTCTCTTTCACTATTGCTGGATCGGCTTCGCCGTGACGCCAATTGATTGCAACCCCAACATTATCCGGATCCTCACGTCCTTGACCCCCTATGTACCAAACCATTTTTTCATCGTCCAAGTACCCTTCAACGCGAACCGGACTGCGTTGAAACGCTAGTAACCCTGCAATGAGGAGGATGACTCCCAAGAATCCGATACTAACCCATTTGGGTAAGGGAATATTTGGCATTTTCACAGGAAAGCACGGGCAAGCCGTGACTGAGCACGGATTGCGCATCCCGCATCTGGACGCGAGGGCATGGATTTGCTTATCCACTCTAGCAGAATCACTTGGCTTGGAACTTGTCCAAACCGATCACCTCCATATCCCAGAAAGTGTCATAGTCGGAGAGGTCAAGATCCTCCGCAAAGTCGGACCATTTGACGCCCTTTTCTTTTAGCTGTTGAAAGACCAAGTTGGCTGTCACATCCACATGATAGACCAACGGATGTGCGCGAAGCCGCTCATATCCTCGTGCATCTGTCACACCGCTGAAAGTGTATACGCCATTCAGCGCAGCATCATCCTCGGCAACGTCAATTGCTTTGAACTCGTCGTTCGTCAGCACATCTTGCCAATCTTCATCATCGTTCGGATCGCTCTTTTTCGCATCGGCAATTTTGTTTGCCCTGAGCTCACGCGCCTGATAGTGCAGACTTTCTTGGGCGCGCTTGAGTTTTTCGGGACTAATGAGATTCCCGGCTTCCGACGACCCGAACAGACTCACCTTTTCGGTCGGGTCAATCTTTGGAAACGTTGCGCGAAGGACATAATGCTTTGCGTCAACTCTAGTTTCTCTGACCAAGGATTCAAACTCTGCCGGTGACAAGTAACGCCGAAAGGTGACTCCGACATAGAATTTTTTGACTCCCTGTCGAAGGAGGTCTTGCGCGGCGGCGTTGCTGGCAGCAACATAGGCGTCAATTTCTTCGCGAGTCACGCCATGCCCATGCCACCCGGGAATTGCATAATAAAATCCGGGCGTCTTGGCGACAGTTCCGCCAAAATACGGAATTTTCTTTTGGTCACCAAAAAAGCCCTCGACTTTGAGGTCAGGCGGGGTCTGCTGAAATCCTAAGATGCCGCCAACCAGTAACATTGCAAGGACCAAAACAGCCGAGATTCTTATAGACGCTGTGAACGCTTTATGTTTCATGGTTTTATTCTCCTGTTTATTTGCTTGCGCTTAATCGTCGGTACCCGTCCAGTCCCCAACCTCCCCCTGTGCTTGTTGCACCTGCGGAGTTACCACGCAGAGTGAGGACGCGATGTCGTTGAAATTTTTGTTGTCCCATATATTGGCATCGTCAATCCCTTGAAAGACGAGTTTTTTCCCGCCGCCGTTCGAGTCTGCATATAATTCAAGCCTCCAGCCCGGTGGGACGCGCACCGAAGTGATCTGATTCTCTCCAATCAGGTTATCCGCCAAGTTGTCGTCACAGTTATTAAAGACTTCGACATCACCTGAAAAATTGTGATCCCGATAGACCGCAACGCCGTTCGTAATGGCTTTGACGGAAGATGTTCCTGTGCCGATCGCGTTGTTTGTTAAATCGTTATCGTCATTGTTGAATATTTCTTCGGGAGGACCATAGTTGGAATCCGTATAGAGACGGACTTGCCAGCCAGCATTGACCTTGATGGATCGTGTATTGTCATTCCCAATATTCTCATTGTTTGGCAGCCAATGATCATTTCCGGTGAAACCTTCTTTGCTGCCGCCAATATCCAGTTAATCGAATCCTGAGACCAACGAATCACGGTAGCTTTGGCTCGAATCCATCTTGTTCCGTTTATAATGATGGCAACCCCGCTCAGTTTTCCCTGTTGCTGGGTATTGGGCCACCAACGCTCGTTCGCTGGGGCTGGCTTCCAGTGTGTGGAGCGATAAGGAATAACATTGTCCAGCACAAAATCGCCCAACGATGAAGAGGGCACTAACGCTGTGGAAGAAAAAGGAAAAGATGGGTTATGCTCACTGGCAAATGCCGGAACAAGCCCTATCAAAATAACGAGGGCGAGTGCGAAGAGACATGCTGCAAAAACTGGCGCCGGTCTGGAATCTTTCAACATTTCCGTGTCTCCTATGATGAGTTGCGGTCACTGAATGCTTCACTCGACATGAGACAGGTTGCTATATGCGTTTCATTTGGGTTTTCCTCAAGACTCAAGAACAACCGTAGCAACCTGTGCTAATGCCACTCTACACCCTTGCGAGGTCACATTCAAGTAGGGATTTCCCTATTTTGCATAGGGATTTCCCTACGCGCCTCCACGCTCAAACCAACCCTTCGCGCACCGCCTTGACCGCCGCTTCCACG
>JAJTXZ010000090.1 GCA_021463195.1 Anaerolineae bacterium | reverse complement strand
TACAAGACCTTTGGGGTTTTCGCCGCGAGCGCGTCAGCTCAAGCAAATTATCCGAAAACCCCAAAGGTCTCTCGACCAAGCACTCTGTTAAAGATGCGCCAGAGCGGATTCCTGCTTTGGTTGGGGAATGAGACCTTTCGTGGTTTTGCGCGACGAACTGCGTCGCGAGAAACCTGAAAGGTTTTGTGTCCGCAAACAAATCAGAACTTTGCTCTAAAAAAAAGTCTCGCACGCCTTTTGGACTTGATTAAGACTCGCCGCGATATGCGCGCGCGTTACACTCGACTCGCGCGCGATGTGAGGAATGTGCTTATGGATGGCGGTTTTCCCGCTTTTTGTCAATCCAATTTGCCGTTGATTTACGGTCTGTACGGTTTGGCGTTTTTTGTCACCGGCGTCATTGTCGCGCTCGAAAGCGGACGCAACAGCCAGTTAATCTTGACGCGCACGCTGCCCTTTCTCGCCGCGTTCGGTTTAGCGCACGGCATCCATGAGTGGATCGAAATGTTCCTGCTCATGTCTTCCGAAAGTCCTGCCACTCTGCAAATCTTGGAAGGCATCAGCATTATTTTACTCGCGACATCGTTCGTGCTGCTGATTGAATTCGCCGCGCGTCTTTTGCGCTGGCTCGATGAGACCTATCTGCCGCTGCGCCACGCTGCGCTAGGTTTGACCATTGTATATCTCGGCAGTCTCGCAATCTATCGCCTCGCTTATTTCGATGGCGTCGAGCTGGCGTTTTGGCGCTATGCCGACATCATGGCGCGTTACTTGCTCGGCATTCCCGGCGCGCTGCTCGCCGCGGGCGCCATGTTTGTCCAGCGCCGCGCGTTCATCCGCGAAGGGTATGCTCAATTCAGCCGCGATTTGATTGGCGCGGCATTGGCGTTTGCCTGGTACGGAATTTTCCAGCTCGTCGTGCCGCCAGCGGAATTTTATCCGGCGCGTGTCATCAACACGGCGACCTTTCTCAACTATACCGGCATTCCCGTGCAGCTCTTTCGCGCGCTCGTCGGCGCGCTCGCCGCCGTCTTTATCGTGCGCGTTTTACGCGTGTTTGAAACGGAATACGCGCAGCGTATCGAACGCCTGCATCGCGAACGTTTTGACGCGCAAGCGCGTTCGGCGCAAGAGCTGACCGTCCTTTTCGAGACCTGCCGCATTCTCGGCGCCTCGCTCGATTTGAACGTGCTGCTGCGCGAAGCGATTGAAAAAATCGTGACGATGGTGGACCCCGTGATTGCCGGCACGGTTTTTTTGTACGATGAACGCGCGCATGCCCTCGCGCCGCGCGCGACCTATCACCGCGCGGCGGCGGCGCTGCCGCCCGATTTGGCGGCGCGCGCGCAGACAACGGCGCAGCGCGCCTTTGAAACGCGCGCGTTGACGTACGAGACCGCAAAGCATCCGGTGACGACGCTAGCACTTCCGTTAATGTCCGGCGACACGCCGATTGGCGTCATCAGTCTGGCGCACGCGGGCGCGTTTTCCAACCTGACGGTTTTGCAAACGCTCGCGCGACAGCTCGTCATCGCCATCGAGAACGCGCGCCTGTACGAACGCGTGCAAGCAAAAGAAGAATTGCGCGGCGAGCTATTGGAACGGGTCGTCGCCGCGCAAGAAGAAGAACGCAAACGCCTCGCGCGCGAATTGCACGACCAGACCGGTCAGACGCTCACCGGTTTGGCGATGGGCTTGCATTCCGTCGGCGCGGTGGCGCAGACCAATCCGACGCTCGCCGCGCAGCGCGTTCAAGAATTGGAGCGCATGAGCGCAAGCGCGGTGGACGACTTGCGGCAAATGATTGCGGATTTGCGCCCATCGCAGTTGGACGATTTGGGCCTCGTGCCGGCGCTGCGCGAAATGGCAAACGCGGTCGCGGCGCGCAGTCAGATGCAAATTGATTTCAACATCACCGGAACGCGCCGCCGCCTACGCACGCAATTAGAAACCATTTTGTATCGGCTCGCGCAAGAGGCGCTTCATAACGCGGCGCGGCATGCGCGCGCGCCGCGCGTTGAAATCGAACTTGGCTTTACCGACCGCGCGGTAACGCTCGAAATTCGCGACAACGGCGTCGGTTTTGCGCCGCAAGAAATTATAAAGACGCAGGGCCCGCGGCGCGCGTGGGGCTTGCTGGGAATGCAAGAGCGCGTGAGTTTGGCGGGCGGCACGCTCGAAATTCATTCCGCGCCGCATCAAGGCACGCGGCTCGTCGCGCGCATTCCGTTGGACGCGCTCGAAATGCCGTCGCCGCGCCTCGTTCCCGCGCTGGCGTGACGCGACGCGTCAAAAAAATTTTCTCAATTCACGAAAGGATTCTCGCATGGACAAGCAAACCTTGATCGAAAAATTAAACCAAGACCTCGCAGGCGAATTCGGCGCCATCATTCAATACATCACCTACGCCGCCAAAGCGAGCGGACCGTTTCGTCCGCAGCTCGTCCAATTTTTCATGGCGGAAGTGCCGGACGAACAGCTGCACGCGCAATTCCTTGCCAACAAAATCTCGGCGCTGGGCGGCGAACCGGTGACGCAGCCGCGTCCCGTTCCACCCGCATCCAACAATCGCGAGATGGTAGAAGCTGTCTTGAAGGCGGAACAACAGGCGACGCGCGATTATACCGAGCGCGCCGAGCAAGCCGCCGCGTTCGGCGATAAAGGACTCCAGGTCCAACTCGAAAATATGGTGGCGGACGAAAGCGGCCACGCGCAAGAAACAGAACGTCTGCTGCGCGATTGGCCCCTGTAACGCGCGCGGAAGCGATACAGTATGCGACTGCTCTTGGTGGATGACCACGCGATTGTGCGCGCCGGTTTGCGGATGCTACTCGAGTCGCAGCCCGACATGGAAATCGTCGGCGAATGCGAGAACGGACAGGATGCCATTCACCGCGCGTTGGAATGGAAACCCGACGTCATTTTGATGGACATTGCTCTGCCCGACATTCCGGGGTACCAAGCCACGCGCGCCATCAAACAACAAATGCCCAACGTCACGATTTTGGCATTGACCATGCACGAGAGCGACGAATATTTTTTTGAAATGCTGAACGCGGGCGCGTCGGGCTATGTGCCGAAAAGAGCCGCGCCCACCGAGTTAGTCAATGCTATTCGCGTGGTGTATGGCGGAGGCGTGTATCTCTATCCGTCGCTGGCGAAAACGTTGGTCAAGGATTATTTGACGCGCGCGGAACAGGGCGACGACCAAACCGCCTTTGACGGTTTGACAGAACGCGAGCGCGAAGTTTTGGCTTGGATTGCGGATGGTTTGTCCAATCAAGAAGTCGCGGACAAATTAATTATCAGCGTCAAAACCGTCGAACGGCATCGCGCCAATATTTTGGCGAAACTTGGTTTGCACAGCCGCACTGAACTAGTGAAATACGCGATTCGCAAAGGATTAATCCAAGTCGAAAGCTAAACGATAACGCCGCGCGAAAATAAAATCAAAAAAATGCCGCGTCGCAAGACGCGGCATTTTTTTTGCGGCGGACGGCGGTCATGCCAACGCTGCCGCGCGCGCATTCACAAATTCCGCGCCGCGCCGCAGCGCCATCTGATTCGCTTCTAATTTGTCGCGATGTTTGACGCTGACATGTTCTTGCAGCGTCCGGGTCATTGTTTCCAACGCGACCACCTTTGTCGCCGCGATTAACGCGCCGAGCATGACCACATTCGCGATTTGCGGGACGCCCAATTCGTCCGCGAACTGTTTGGCGGGCAGCGCGATTTCTTGAATGTCCGCGCGGTCGCTGCGCTGTTCAATCAACGTCGCGTCGAGAATCAACACGCCGCCCGCTTTCATCAAAGGCGCATATTTCGCGTGCGACGGCGGATTGAGCGCCAGCGCGGCGGTGGGATGTTGCACGAGCGGCGAACCGATTTCTTCATCCGACACAATCACCGTGCAGTGCGCGGTGCCGCCGCGCATTTCGGGCCCGTACGACGGAATCCACGTAACATGTTTTTTTTCTTCGAGCGCCGCGTACGCCAACAGCTGCCCCGCGAACAAAACGCCTTGGCCGCCAAAACCGGAAATAATTATTTCGTGATGCATACGACTCACCCCTTGAGCAGTTTGACGCTCTCGGCGACCTTGAAATCGCCCAACGGAAAATATGGAATCATTTTCTCTTTGATATGGCACAGCGCATCCACCGGCGTCATGTTCCAATTCACCGGACATGACGATAAAATTTCGACGAGCGCAAAACCCATTTGGCGCTGCTGCGTTTGAAACGCGGTCTTGATGGCTTTTTTAGTCTGATTGATATGGCCCGGGTCATGCGCCGAACGCCGCACGATATAACTCGCGCCGTCAAGCGTCGCCAATAATTCCGACATCCGAATCGGATAGCCCATCGTCTCGACATCGCGTCCGCCTTGCGACGATGTTGTTTTCATCCCCGGCAAAGTTGTCGGCGCCATCTGTCCGCCCGTCATGCCATACACGCCGTTATTGACAAAAATGACCGTGATATTTTCGCCGCGCGTCGCCGCGTGAATAATTTCCGCCGCGCCAATCGAAGCGAGGTCGCCGTCGCCTTGATAGGTGAAAACGATTTTATCAGGATGGACGCGCTTGACGCCGGTCGCCATCGCGGGCGCGCGCCCGTGCGCGGCTTCGCAAAAATCGCAATCAAAGTAGTTGTACGCAAAGACTGAACAGCCCACCGACGCGACGCCGATAGTTTGCTCGCGCACATTCAATTCATCCAACACTTCAGCCACCAGCCGATGAATGACGCCGTGCGTGCAGCCGGGGCAATAATGCGTAAGCGCCGGCGTCAAAGTGAGCGGTCGTTCGTAAACTGTTCGCATCGAATCTGTAAGCATATTCACTCCTCAAGTTTGCGTTATGCCAACGTCGTTGACGACAACGCTTCCGGCGTCAGACCCTCGCCGCGTGCGAGCAATTCCTGAAAGCGCGCGGCAAAGCGCGCCGCCGGCGCGCCATCCATAACGTCATGGTCAAAACAGAGCGTCAAACAAAGATACTCGCGCGGTTCAACGCGCCCCGCCACGCAACCCGGTTTTTCCGTAATGCCGCCGAGCGCGACATCAAGCGTATGCACGCCAAACGGAATCGCCCAGCCGCCTTTGCCAAACATACCGAGCGCGGTCAAACCGACGGTGCAAAAAGTTTGTTTGAGCAGCGTCGGATGATTGTAAGCGTACCAATAAAAAAAATCGCGCGCGAATTGCGGCAGCCGCGCAAACCACCGCAAACCGAATTCGCGCGTTTGGCGCGGCGCGGCTTGCGCCGCGCGCAGCTCGTCATGAATCGCGCGCACGCCGCGTTGATTCGCCGCGCGCACAAAATGCGGCAACGTCATTTGGCGGCCATCCACATTAATTTCCATAATCGTATTGATATCCACTTGGTCAAAGACCAGCAGCCGATTGCGCCAATCGCGGTACGCGTGCACGCGCTTGTTTTCGTCAATCGCTTTGCCGAGACACGCCAGCGCGAACGCGGTGAACGAAATCGTTTCGCCCGTGCGCGCTTTGTGCGCGCGGAGCAAAGCGCGCGGCGTTGTCACATCCACTTCAATCAAGCCATATACCGTATGGCGGCGCGCGGCAATGCGTCCGCCGTCCGCAATGACGCGGCGTTCAGGCGAAAACGGCAGCACAGTATAGGATGTTTGGTTCATCCGTCGCCTTGACCGCCTCTCAATTTGTATATGCAATATCCAACGCCGCGCGCTCAATCATGGTTTCGCTCAACGGCAGGACCGGCATATATTTTTCAATGCGTTCGAGAATCTCATCCGGCATCGGCGTCAACCCGCCCATCGTGCCAAAAAATTGCACCGTCGGCCGCGGCGTCCAAGACCAATTCAACGCGCCACCCGCATAACCCGGGTAGCGCGCCGCGCCCGCGGCGCGGTCTACCGCGAGCCGCACATCTTGCACCATCTGCCCCGCGTTCATTTCGACAACCAGAAATTGTCGCGCGCGCGTCGCAAGCTCCGTCAACCGATCTTCGGGGAACGGGTACAGACTGACCGGGCGAAACAAACCCACGCGCAAACCGCGCGCGCGCGCCTGCTTGACCGCCGTCTGCGCGATGCGCGCCGCCGAGCCGAACGCGACCACAATCAATTCCGCGTCGTCGGTAAACTGTTCGACGCACCGCGTTTCATTCGCGCGCACCGCCGCGTCTTGCTCGGACAACACGCGATTCATGTGTTCCAATTCATGCGGTTGCAAAAAGAGCGAAGTGTTGATGCGGCGCGGCCGATTGCGCGCGCCGGTCAATTCCCAACCGCGATCGCGTTTTTCGATTGCGCGCATGGGCGGCATCGCAACCGGTTCCATCATCTGCCCGATATTGCCGTCAATCGCGATAATGACGATGGCGCGATATTTTTCCGCGAGGTCGAACGCGTTATACGTGAGATCAACAGCTTCTTGCACCGTCGCGGGCGCCAGCACAATCGGATGATAATCGCCGTGTCCCCCCCCCTTGGTCAGTTGAAAATAATCCGCTTGCGTCGGCGCGAGATTGCCGAGCCCCGGCCCGCCGCGCATCACATCCACCAATACGCACGGCGCTTGCGACGCGGCAATGTACGACAAACCCTCTTGCATCAGCGAAAAGCCCGGCGAGGACGACGAAGTCATGGTCCGCGCGCCCGCGACCGCCGCGCCGTACACCATATTAATCGCCGCCAATTCGCTTTCGGCTTGCAAAAAAACGCGGTTGCCGCCATCACGCTTTTTCAGCGTCGGCAACCGCGTCGAAAGATATTCCAGCAATTCAGTTTGCGGCGTAATCGGGTAACCGAAATACGCTTCCAAGCCCGCGCGCACCGCCGCTTCCGCGATCGCTTCGTTGCCCTTCCATAGCTCGAGTTTGCGAGCCGCTGAATTCGCGTCCATGCTGAGGTTCCCTTTCAATGTTAGCGTCTTGACTGGCATCCAACTTTTGGGATTGCCAACACTCATTATGCTACGATTGCGCGGTCAAACTTTCGTCCGAATCCAGTCCAGATTTCGATCCACGTCTTGCGACCCGCCGACAAATTTCCAATTTGTCCCTTGGCAAAAAAACAGCGCGGCAGTTTAGATGCCGCGCTGTTTTTCTTACATCTCACGTTACGCACATTCGCTAAAAAAGAGCGCGCAGCCGTACGGCAAATTTGAAATTTGCCCTACCACTGCGTAACATCAGTTACATTTAATTTGCGCGGGGCGCGCCGCTTTCAACTCACCCTGCGAACGTCGGCGTCACCAACGCATTCCTGCCTTGTACGCGCGGCGCGAGCCATAACCACAACGCGCCGAGCGCAAACAACGCGACCAGAATGCCGAGCAAGAAATTCACAACCGGAATCAGCAGCGCGAGCGAGAGCAAAATCAAGCCGACGACGAATTGGAGGAAACGATTTTGCGCCCATGTCGCTTGCATGCGTTCCAACAGCGCTTTTCCGACAAGGAAACTGACCACAATCGGCGCCACATACGAAACGAACAGCCAATACCCGACGGTCAAGACGCCAAACAAAACTATGCCAACCGCCATCACCACGCCGACGAGCGCGCCGAGCGTCAAAATGCCAAAGAACACCGCTAACGTCACCATCACAATGACGAGCATAACCGCCACGACGAAATAGCCGAGCGCCATCAAAACACCGCGCCCCAAGCTGCCTAACGGTTTGGTCCGCGCGAGCTCGGCTAATGCGCCAATCCATTGAGGCAGCAGCCACACCGCGCCGAGACCAATCAACAGCAATATGATAAAACGCCGCAGCGCGTTCAAGAAATAATCGAACGTCTGCCGCTGACGCTCCGCCTGAATTTGTTCGGGCGTGGGCGGAACGCGATTCTCGTTTGGCGTCGGCGTCTGCTGCGTAATCGGTCCCGTCACTTGCGCGCCGCTTGTCACATTCGCCGGCGCGTTCGATTCGTACACCAACGCGCCGCCAATTTTCGCGGTGGGCGCAATCGTCAAACCCGGCGGCACATTGGGAACGGGAATCGCGGCGGGCGGCATAAACATCAGCGCCGACATCCCCATATCGCTTTCGCCCACGCTCACGCGCGCATTGCGTCCAACGCTGCCGCTGATTTCAATCGCGTTCGCGCCCGCCACCACATCTTGTCGCACTGCGCCGCCGATAGCCGCTTGATACGCGCCCAACACCAAATCATGCCCAATCACGCTACCGCTTTGGGTCTCGACAGAGAACGCGCCCAATAATGCGGTGTGTCCAATTTTAGACTGGGCGCCCAGTTGAATATTTTGTCCGCCCGCGCGCAGCGAATTTCCGATTGTGCCGTTAATTACGACGCTCGCGCCGGCAGCAATAACATCGCGTTCGACTTTGCCATTGAGTGTAATATTTTCGCCGAACGCGTACAGGTCTCCGTTGACCGTTCCATCAATCACCACTTCACGCGCCGTAATATACAAATCGTCGTCAACGACCGTCGCGGCATCAATGACGACGCGGTCGCCGCCGCGAAAATCCGCCGCTTGCGCGCGCGGCGGCGCGGTCAACAGCAATATACCGACGCAAAGCGCGCCCAGCGCCAAACCTAGAAATTTTATTTTCCACGCGCCGGAATTGGATAAACTGGACATTTTGACTCCTTGGGATGGGTCGCGCGAAATAGCTCTTGCGCGCGAGTTTATTTACGTCCAGCGTCCAACGAGTGTTACACCGAGACGGCGCGTTCCGCGCGCGCCTCCCGATACACTGTAATCGCGGCATCGGGACAAATCGTCGCGCACAGCAAACAGCCCGTGCATCGCTGCTGCGGATCGTTATACAACGCGGGCCGATAACCGCGCGCCGTGAAATAATCGGCGATTTCAATCACCTGTTTGGGACACACCACCGCGCACAATTCACAACCCTTGCACCGATTTTCGTCAATGCGAATCGCGCCACGCATGAGCTCGCTCCTCTTAAAAACGAATCGCCGCGCAAACGCTATGTTGCGCGCGCTGGATAGACAAACAGAAACCGAAAATTCAAGAAACCCGAGGAGATGAACCCGCAGTTAGCTGTCTGCCTATCCAATTTGTTTGTACGCGCGTCGCGTATTCTTTTGCGACAAAATCGAGTCACGAACAGGTCAAAACCAAATCGAAACCGATACGCGCTTTGGACGCAATTCGGACGCGGCGGCGCGAAAATACATTTAACAACATGACGCGCGCCGTCAAATCATCCGATTCCAAATTCACTCTCAACGAGGAGAGAAAATCATGCAGACTTTATGGGAACATCGTTTCGCGCAACGCACCGAACGCATGGCGGGCTCTGCCATTCGTGAATTATTGAAATTGACCGAGAACCCCGATATTATTTCATTCGCTGGCGGATTGCCCGCCCCTGAAGTTTTTCCCAAAGACGAATTTCTCGCCGCTGCCGCGCGCGTGCTCACCGCCGAAAACGGCGCGCTCGCCTTGCAGTATGGCGCCACAGAGGGTTATCGTCCGCTGCGCGAAATGATTGCGCGGCATACCGCGCGCTATGGCATCCGCGTCAACGCCGATAATGTGATGATTACTTCGGGTTCGCAGCAAGCGCTCGATTTACTCGGCAAAATTTTTATCAATCGCGGCGACCGCATCGTCGTCGAAGCGCCAACGTATCTCGGCGCGCTGCAAGCATGGAACGCGTATGGCGCGGAATACGTCACCGTGCCGATGGATGAATATGGCATGCGCACGGACGAATTGGAAAAAGCGCTTCGCACCGGACCAAAATTTATTTACGCGCTGCCCAATTTCCAAAATCCGAGCGGCGTCACCCTTTCGCTCGAACGTCGTCAGCAGCTCGTCGCGCTGGCGGAACAGTACGGCGTGCCGCTGGTGGAAGATGACCCGTACGGACAACTGCGCTACGAAGGCGAACATTTGCCAGCGCTCGTCACGCTCGACGCGCAGCGCGCGGGACACTGCGATAGCTGTTACACCGGCAATGTCATTTACCTCAGCACCTTTAGCAAAATTCTCGCGCCCGGCCTGCGCGTCGCATGGGTCATTGCGCCGCCGAACGTAATTCAAAAAATGGTCTTGGCGAAACAGGGCGCCGATTTGCAAACGTCCACCTTTAACCAAATGACGATTTATGAAATGTCGCAAGGCGGCTTTCTCGACCGTCATATCAAAGAGATGCGCCAAGTCTATCGCGCGCGCCGCGATGCGATGTTGAGCGCGATGCAAGAACATTTTCCGCACGCGGTAAAGTGGACCAAACCGGCGGGCGGATTATTCTTGTGGGGCATCCTGCCGGAAGGCGTCAACGCGCGCCAAGTCTTGGAAGAAGCCGTCCCAGAAAAAGTGGCGTTCGTGCCGGGCGCCGCTTTTTATCCGTGCGGCAAAGGCGAAAACACGCTGCGCCTCAATTTTTCCAACATGCCGCCCGCGAAAATCCATGACGGCATCGCGCGTTTGGGCCGCGTGCTAGAGCGCTATGTGGGCGAAGCGGAAACAGAAAAAATTTTGGCTTGACGCGGCATGGTCCGCGAAAAATGCCGCCGCGCGAGTAAAACGCGCGGCGGCATTTTTTTGAATTCCCGCGCCCTTTGTGATAGAGTAATCGCAGCTCACGCAAAGGATACAAAATGGGTTCACGCGGCGAAGGTTGGGTTATCGGACAATTTGTGATTGGCGCGACGATTTTGATCGCGACCTTTTTTACGCGCGTCGAAATGCCGCTGGCGGTTCAAATCCTCGGCGGCGTGTTGTTGGTCGGCGGCGGCATCATCGCAACCGCGGGTTTGCTGCGCCTCGGCGCGAATCTTTCGCCCTATCCCAAACCCAAAGACGACGCGCATACGCTCGTCACTGGCGGCATTTATCATTATGTGCGGCATCCGATTTATTCCGGCATTGCGTTCGGCGCGTTGGGCTGGACATTATATTGGGGAACCTTATTGGGTATCGCGCTCTCATTTGTTTTGTTTATCTGGTTCGACATGAAAGCGCGCCGCGAAGAAAAATGGCTCGCTGAAAAATATCCAATTTATCCCGCGTATCAACAACGCGTCAAGAAATTAATTCCGTTCATTTATTGAACCATGACCGCGCAGCGAAAATTTCTCATCGCCGGTTTTCTAATTCCGCTGTTCGCGGGCGTCTTGGCATTTTTATTTGTGCCGCCGTCCGCCAGCGTCTGGGACGATACGGAATTGAAAACATTACACGCGCTAACGCTGACGAGTTTGCCGCCGCTTGCCCCCGACAAATCAAATCGCGTCGCCGATGACCCGCGCGCGGTGGCGTTGGGCCAAGAATTTTATTTCGACGCGCGCTTTAGCAAAGATGGCGCCGTTTCGTGCGCGTCATGTCACATGCCCGAATTGAATTTTCAAGACGCGCGCGCGCATGGACGCGGCATGGCGGACACGCGGCGGCGCACGCAAAGCGTCGTGGGCAGCGCCTATTTCGAGTGGTTCTTTTGGGATGGACGCCGCGATAGTTTGTGGAGCCAAGCGCTGTCGCCGCTGGAAAGCGCGAATGAACATGGCGGCGACCGCGCGCAATACGCGCGTTTGATTTCCGAAAACTATCGCGCCGAATATGAAGCGTTGTTCGGCGCGCTGCCCGATTTGAAAAATATCCCCGCGCACGCGAGTCCCGTCGGTGATGAAAACGCGCGCGCGGCGTGGAATAAAATGACGCGCGCGGACCAAGAAAATGTCTCGCGCGTCTTTGCAAACATCGGCAAAGCCATCGCCGCGTACGAGCGCAAAATTTTACCGGGCGCGTCGCGCTTTGACGAGTACGTTGACGCGGTGACGCAAAACGATTACAAACGCGCCAACGAAATTTTTTCCGACGATGAACGCGCGGGACTGCGATTATTTATCGGCAAAGCGAATTGCGTGAAATGTCACAACACGCCGCTGTTCAGCGACGACGAATTTCACAATACGGGGATTCCGCAAGATGCGGAAACCGAACACGATCTCGGACGCGCAGAAGGCACGATTGGCAATTTCGAGGACGAGTTCAAATGTTGGAGCGAATTCAGCGACGATGACGAACGCGCTTGTCCGCAGCTGCGCTACATGCACGCGCGCGCGGGCGAAATCATGGGCGCGTTCAAAACGCCTTCGCTGCGCAAAACGCAATTTATTCCACCGTTCATGCACAACGCCCAGTACGTCACCTTGAGCGAAATTCTCGATCACTATAATCGCGCGCCCGCCGCGACGATTGGCGCGAGCGAATTGAAACCGTTGAATTTGAACGAAACAGAATTGAAACAACTCGAAGCGTTTTTGCTGACGCTGACCGCGCCCGTGAACGCGCCGCCGGGATTGTTGCAAGACCCGTTTGCGTCGAAATAAAAACGTCTCGCCGGAGGATGCGGTGAGACGTTTTTTGTTTTCCAGAGCGCGAGGGGAGAGTCAAGTCGCCGATTTCACGCCGTACTGATTTACCAGCCAATCCAGCGTCATGTTGCCTGCGATGACATCGTGCGGGATTAGCGCGTATTGCCATGGTTTGCCGTTGTGGCTGGCTGCGTGCGCGCTTGCATGTTTGCACCACTGGACGGCAGCGTCGCGCTTGGCGAGGACTTGGGCGTCCGTCATTTCATTCGCCGCTTTCGACTCGAGCATGTAAATGGCGTTCGCGGTTTCTGCGACAAAATCGGGCTGATATTCCAAATGGTCGCTGCCCCATTTATAGAACAGCTGGAATTGTCCTTTGGCGGGCTTGAACCATTTTTCTGATTCGTGATCCAGAATCACCGCGAGTCTGCGCTCCGCGTCGGATTGAAATTTTTGATAGGGATAAAGGCAGCGCGTGAAACCCATGAACAGATATTTTGCCATGTTGCTCTTGTCCGCAGGCGCTTGACGAAAATCGAGCGCGGCATCGGTTTGCGTGAACGCGCTTGTCTTGAGCGAATCGAACCCTTTGGTGATTTTTGCCTCATATTCCACAGCGTCCTCCCAATAGTGTGTCTGCATTTGGGCGTGAATAAAATCGGCAATCTGTTTTTGATACACAATCAAAACTTTGCGCGTGTCCTCCTCGTCCAGATACGAACGGAAATGTTGAATGGTTTGCGCTGCCAAATCGTACAACAAATCCGCGTGCGCGTCATACGCGATATCGTCAAAATCCACCAAGCCGCGCACGACGTAATCTTCCAAACGTTTTTCCTGAACGCCGCCTTTCCCCACCCCCACGATTTCGCGTTCCTGCGTCCGCAATGTTTGAATCACCAACTCATCTGAAGGCGGCGCGAGTTGGAGCGCGTCAAGCTGGAGCGTGAACGGATGAAAACCCGAACGCACTTGTGTTTTCGGAACGACGACGATGCGCGGAATATCAATCGTTTTCTGTTGCACGAGCGCGGTGGTTTGGGCGACGATGGCGGCAATGTTCACCGGCGGCGCAACCCCTTCCATTGTCATTTGAAGCGGGTGATATTGCGCCTGCACTTCGCGCGTAATCATTTCTTGAATCTCTGGCTTTTCCAAATAATGGATGCTCGGAATCTGTTCGGGTTGATTTTCGTACTGACGAATTACGTCATACGCGATTTTCGCAACCTCCGCTTCTTGCGGCGTTTCAAACGTGACAGGTTTCTGAAAACCTGTCACGTTTGAAACGCCCAACAACGTTTCCAACACCGGCGTTGAAACGACGGTGACGGATTTTTCTTGAATGCCGTCGGCGGGAAGGATGACCTGTTGGAGATGAATGGCGGAATCGGCGCGATTGGCTTCGTCAATGATTTCTTGAAATTTATCGTGTGCGATAATGTTCAAACGGTCAACCACAGTCACGCCCGTGCGTTTGCCGTACGGCAGTCGCAAACCGCGCCCGATGGATTGTTCGATGAGAATACGCGCGTTCGCGGCGCGCAGCGGCACAATCGTGTAAAGATTGGTCACATCCCATCCTTCTTTGAGCATGTTGACATGAATGACGATTTCCGTCGGTTCGTCGTTTTGTTCAACCTTTAATAACCGCCCCACCATCTCGTCTTCTTCCGCGCCCGTCTTGGACGAGTCCACCTGAATCACCTTGTCCTTGTAGCGTCCTTGAAAAAATTCGTCGGACTGGATCCATTTCAATAATTGTCCCGCGTGCGTGGTATCGCGCGCAATCACGAGCAAAAACGGTTTCACAATCGGCTGCGCGTTTTCGCGCGCGTAGGTTTCGAGTTCCACCTTGACGTTCTCATGCAAGCGCACGCCGTCTTCCAATTTCATTTGTTCGAGTTGCGCGGGCGACAAGCCGGCGGGGGAAAAATTTTTGCGTGTCACGACAGCGGGTTCTTTGACAAAGCCATCTGCCATCGCTCTGCCGAGCGGATAATCCACAATCACATTTTTGAACGCGACGGCGCCCTTGCTCGTTTCCACGAACGGCGTCGCGGTGAGTTCGAGACCCAAGACCGGTTTCAATTCATTGATCGCGCGCACGCCCGCCGACGCACGATAGCGATGCGATTCGTCCATGAGAATCACGAGGTCTTGCAAGCCCGCCAAATAATCGAAATAACTCTGCCCGATGTATTCCGAGAGCCGTTTGATGCGCGGCGCTTTGCCGCCGCGCATTTCGGAATTGATTTTCGAGATATTGAAAATATTGATTTTGCAGCGCAGCAACACATCAAAGAGCGTATCCGCCGCCATTTCGTAATTGTCGCCCGTAATGAGCGCGGGCGGATTCGTCGCAAATTCGGCGATGCCCTTGAACACATATTTCGGCGTGTTGGGCGTAAAGTCGGTGATGAGTTTGTTGTAAATGGTGAGATTTGGCGCGAGGACAAAAAAATTGTTTAGCCCGCGCGCGAGATGCAAATAGGAAATGAACGCGCCCATCAATCGCGTTTTCCCCACCCCCGTCGCCAGCGCAAAACAGACCGATGGAAATTCGCGCTCGAAATCGGTGACGGTGGGAAATTCCGCGCGGATTTTTTCCAATGCCTCAGACGTGACAGGTTTCCGAAAACCTGTCACGTCTGTCACGCGTTCCAACACCTCAAGGGAACGACGCTGCGGCGGACGTAACGAGAGACGATTTGCAATTGCGTTGACGTGGTTCATGAAAGTCGGATTCAAACGTGACAGGTCTCGGAGACCTGTCACGTTTGCGGTTCCGACGTGACAGGTTTCCGAAAACCTGTCACGTCTGGTAAGGTTAATTGTTCGCCCTCTTTTAACGGCGCGTGCGGCAGGTTTTCGACGCGCAAGGAATAATCGTCGTGTCCCCATTCCGCGCGATTCAATACCGCTTTGGGAATTTTCTTTACAGTGAGATTGGGAAATGCGTCGGGTTTGGCGCGAAAGGCGGGACACAGCACGAGCAGCGAACGCTCTGCGCCCACCTCATCACTCAACTGCTGCAACTGCGCGTGCGAGAGATTTTGTGTGGTGATGTAAATGAAATCGCGTTCGGTGGAATGTCCGTGCTGCCAATACACGCTGTCGCTCGGCGCGTAGGCGAATCCTTCCAGTTTGCACAATGCTTCGGCGAGCATCGCGGCGTTGTATTCTTTGCGAATGACCCAGTTGCCCCACTTGTCGCGTTCGAGCAGTGACGGCGCGAGCCGTTCATAGCGAAAGCCGCCGCCGCCCTGCCAATTCACGGCGTCCGTGATGCCGCCTTTATCTTCGCCGTCAATCACTTTTTTCAGACGCGGGATAATGTGCGTGTGAATATGCTCGCCCAACTCTACCATGATCCAACGCCGCCTCATCTTGTGCGCGACGGCGCCTGTTGTGCCGGAACCCGCGAACGAGTCGAGGACGAGGTCGCCTTGTTGCGTCGCAAGTGTCAAAATGCGTTGCAATAATTTTTCGGGTTTTGGTGTATCAAAAATATCTTCAGAGTTAAATGCTTGAACTTCTTTCTTTGCATCTTGGTTATGACCAACTTCTTCATAAGCCCAAATTGTTTTTGAAACAGTACCTTGCTTTACTTCCGACAAAAATCGTTTGATACGCGGAACGGCGTCCCCTCTCGGTCCGAACCAAATTCGATTATCTTTTTTGTATTCTTCAAATCGTTGTTTCGATAAACGCCAACATGCACTACCAGGTGGATTGACTACGCGTCCCGAAGGCGTAGTAATGGGATAGTCGTATTCAGCAGCATAAGTTTTTACGTCGAGACCGCTTGACATCCACGGACCGCGTGGGTCATTGTCAAGATTTTTGTATCTGGCATCCATTTCGGTGGTTCGAGGTAAAGGAAATGGTCTCCATATTTCTTTGTTCTTTGCAAAAATCAAAATGTGGTCATGGCTATCTGAAAGCCATTTGGCATCGTTTTGTGGTGAAAATTTTTTCTCCCAAATTGCATTCGCGACAAAATTCGCGCGTCCAAAAATCTCATCACACAACACCTTCAAGTAATGCGCTTCATTGTCATCAATCGTAATCCACAACGAACCATCGTCGGACAACAAACTGCGAATCAACTCCAAACGGTCACGCATCAGCGAAAGCCAAATCGAATGTTCCACGCCATCGTCGTAATGCGTGAACGCGCTGCCCGTGTTGTACGGCGGGTCAATGAAAACACATTTCACCTTGCCCGCGAACTCTTGCTCTAACGCTTTGAGCGCGAGCAAGTTATCGCCAAAGATGAGACGATTATCAAAAATATCGTGGTCGGTCACGCGATACGGCGCGTGGTAGGACTTGGACGCGTCCACGAGCAAAATGCGCGGTTCCAAACGCGGGCGATTCTCCTTGCCAATCCAGGTCAGTTCCAGTTTTTTCATTTTCGATTATCAAACGTGACAGGTTTTCGGAAACCTGTCACGTTTTTAATTCCGACGTTACAAACGCGACAGGTCTCGGAGACCTGTCACGTTTGGGGTCGGGTTAATCCGGGTCCTCGCCAATGATACCTTGAATCGCGCGGTCATCGCGCGCGTCGAGATGAAAATCCACGAATGGTTTTACACCGCCGAACCATTCCACCACCTTGGATACAGACGTGACAGGTTGTCCAGACGTGACAGGTTGTCCAGACGTGACAGGTTGTCCAGACGTGACAGGTTGTCCAGACGT
>JAJTXZ010000009.1 GCA_021463195.1 Anaerolineae bacterium | reverse complement strand
TGAATTCGGCGGTAAAGATTCGTCGGGTTCCCATTTCGTGTACTCCTTGGCTGGATTATATTCATTATCCAGTCTGTCCAGCTTTTGGGGTACACTTCATATTGCAATCGAACATTCAGAGTTTGAGTCGTATTTTGACACAATCAGAATCACGGTTGAAAACCCAGATGAAATCTACTTTGATGCGAAATCAACGAAAGAAAGAAGTACGGGCAGTCAAATCTACTCTTACTATAGAGCGCGTCTTTTGACGGGCGCATTGGAAAATGATATGGTCTATGTCTCGGTCAAATTTGTCCAAGAAGAAACGCAGCTACAGGGATACGTACAAACCGCGTTTTCAACCAACAGGATTCAAAAGAGAATGAGGCAAATATGGAAAAAGTAACCGTTACATATTTTAGCCACTATCGCCAAGATGATTTTGATGAATTGAATATCCGCATCAACGACTTGCCAGCGCAACCCACATCCGCAGAGCTCGTGGACGACGAACACAACGCCTTTCTCCAAGTCAATCCAGAAACAAAAGAAATTGTCGGCGCGACGATTATGTATGCGAATGATTGGTTCAAAGAAATCGCCGATGCCTTTCAACGCGGTGATTTAGAGCATCCTGAGGTAAAATTCTTTTTGGAACACAAGATCAAGGAGTGGATGGCAGAGCGAGAGAATCGTGAGCAATTGGAACATGCTATTGCATGAAAGGAAATGAGCAAGATGAGAAAAGTCGTGCAAATTTCGTTGGATGACAAAGGCGCAATTCTACTTTCTGCGCGCGTGCGTGAGCAATTGCATTTGTCACCGGGCATGACGCTGGTAGTTGAAACAGGAGAACAAGGCGGCGTGGTCTTTACGCAATCAAACACTACAATGTAGAATGAGCGCGCCGAGCTCAACTCAAACCAAACTCAACATCCGCAACACTAGCAAAATTAGCGCGCCAAGCGCAATCACGAAAAGCGCAATCGCCGCATACTGCATCATCGTCGCGTGCCACACGCGTCTGCCATGTTCTTGATGATGTAACGTGCCTGCCTCCATCACCGCGCGATTCGCGTTCTCGACACCTTGCACGCGCCCCAACCACCACGCGCGTTCGCAATGCACATACTCACCGATTTCGCTTGCGCGAATAATGTCGTCGCTCTGATTGTTTTGAGACATTGACACAAATCTTTCGCGTGACTAGAATAGATGTGAAGGAGAATTCAAAATGAATTACACAGTTGTGCTTGAAGAAGCAGAGGAAGGTGGGTACACGGTTACCGTGCCTGCGTTGCCCGGGTGTATCTCTGAGGGCGATGATTACGATGACGCGCTGGAGAATATAAAAGATGCGATTCAATTATACTTGCGCGCAGTCGCCAAAGAAGTGCAACAACTTAAAAAGCAAAAAAAACTTGAAACTCGCACAGGTTACGGTTTAAATGCCGCATCTACCACGAGTTTCAGGCAAACAAGTTATTCGCGCTCAAACGCGTTGGCTTTGAAGAGTTTGATCAATCGGGCAGTCATGTATATTTGCATCGTTGGACAGGGGATCGCTGGTCAGAGCGCGTTACTGTCCCTATTCATGGAAGCAAAATACTGAAACTCAAAACACTAAAAAGCATCCTCAAGCAAGCGAATCTCACGGTGGACGCATTTACCGAACTCCTGTAGATTTCACTTTTTTCTCTCGCCCGTTCACCTCTTCACCTCTCAGCCCTCGCATTAGAGAATGCTTCCTACGCGATAATCCGACCAACCAACTATCCCACCCTTCCCTCAAACTCTTTCATCCGCTTTTCCAACTTTTCCTGCCGCCACGCCACCGTTAAATCGCCGCGCGTTTTTTCCAAGACCCCGCGCACAATGTCCGTTTGTCGCCGCAAGCCGCCCGTCAGCGCGTCGGGAAAATCCATCGTCACAAGCATTGCATAAATATCATCCATCGCTTGCAGCATCGCCTCGCTGCGTTCCAATTGTTCGTGCCGAATAATGTCGAGAATGTAACGGCGCATTTCCGTCGCCGCTTCGCCGAGCCCGTTCAAGTACGCGGCATAATCAATGCCCAACGCGTCGGGGTCAGGAATCGGTTGATTCGTCAAGAGCGCGTGAACAATGTGCGCCTCCGTCACTTCTTTGAGCGCGTCCTGCACGTAACCCGTGTAATGCAAATCGGGATACGGCGCGACATCTTGTTTCATCGCGTCCGCGACATTGCGCGCCGTTTCCAAAATTTGCGCGGCGTTCTCGTATTCCGCGCGATGCGACGCGCGAATCGAAAGCGAACAATGTCGAATCACTTCGCGCGATTTTGCCAGCGCCGCATCGCGCGCCGCGTTCTTGGCGACAAAAGTCTGGCGGATTTTTTCTTCGATTTGTTCGAGCCCTTGCATAAAACTCCTTGCTGGAAAATTGGAGATTGGAAATTGGGAAACTGTAACACGATTGGTATCAATCGCCAAGTGACGCGGGCAGCGAGTTGTAGCCGCGCAAACGCTGCGCCGAAAGATTTTGCAACGCGTCGGCGCGTCCCAAATAGCGCACCAATAAATCTAGAAAATCGTTTGCTGTCAATGTCAAAAGTTCTGTCGGCTCTAGCGCGCGGGCGGTAGCCGTGCGCGGAATATTGTACAGCAATGCGATTTCGCCAATCGCTTCGCCCGCGCCGCGCGTGGCAACGCGTTGTCCATCTTTGCTGATTTCGATACGCCCTTTGTGGATAATATAAAAACGGTCGCCCGCTTCGCCTTGCCGCATAATGACCGCGCCCGCGTCAACGGACTGCGGCTGCAATTTGGTCAACACCAAATCCAATTCACTCGGCGACAATTCTTGAAACAATGGCAGCGCGGCAATTTCGGCATGGTACTGCATTGCCATTTCCAATTTTCGCTTGGTTTGAAGGTCATGCGCCAATAACGCATTGAACGTTTGTGCATCCAACGTGAACACGCGGCTTGGTTCGTGCGCCATGACCGTCGCATTGCGCGGCGCGTGCGTGAGCAGCGCGATTTCGCCAAAATAATCTCCGGGCGCCAGCCGTTCCACAAACGCGCCATCTACATACACATCGAACGCGCCGCGCGCAATCACATAAAAGGTATCGCCGTGTTCGCCTTGCTGCACCACTACCGTTCCCGCCGCAACATTTTGCACGCGCATTGCCCGCGCGATTTCCAACAAGCGCGCTTCGGGCAGATTTTGCCACAGTGAAATCGCGGACAGAGCTTCCAATGCTTCTCGCCGCACAATTTTTTCCGCGCGCGCGTTCAACGCCGTCACACGCGCCGCCGCGTATTCAAACAATTTGCGTCCCCACACATACAACGCCAGCGCCAGTGGAATGAAAAGCAGCGTGCCGAGTAACAGCGCGGCGCTTTGCGCGAGAATGTTCCTCCCCGTCAATGCTTCCCCCGCCAACGAACCGAGGCGCAACTGCCAAAATTGCAGCGCCAGCAAGAGCGCAAACACCGAATAGCCGAGCGAGGAAATGCCAAACAGCGCAAAAAAAATTTCCTCGCGCGAAAATCGCGCGCGCGCGCGAATTTTTTCCCACATGGCGCCGCGCACAAAACCCAACGCGCGCGCGCGCAGCAACGGCTTTTCGAGCCAATCCACCAACAGATAATAGCCATCGAGTTCAAGCAGCGGATTGAAATTAAAAACCGTATTTACAAGCAAGACCAAGCCCCACGTAAAACACAATGCCCCCGCGAGACCCTGCGGCAAGAAAAACGCGCCCACCGCGCAAACTCCGCCCAACACCAAACCGGTGTACGGACCCGCGAATGAAGTAATCAAACGCGCGCGCCGCGGCGCCATCCAAATATCGGTTGTGTCCACAAACCCCGCCGGAAACCCGTAATACATCAAAAAACCGCCGCGCGGGACAACGCGCCCCGCGCGCTTGACCGCCATCGCATGACCCAATTCATGAATAATCAGCGTCACGAATTGAAACGCAAAAAAGAGCGCGAACGCGGCAAGGTACGAATCGCCAAATTGCGCTAACGGATACCGCCCGCGCGCGAATTCTTCCGCATAAATCAAAGGGCCCAGCGCGGACAATGCGATGCCAAGCCACAGCGCGGGACGCGTAAAAAAAAGCCAGCCAACCGTGTGATACAAACGCGCGAGCGCCGCATCAATGTTCGAGATTGTAAATTCGGAAAATACAAAGCCGCGCGCGAGTCGCGTCGCGCGTTCCGCCACGCCAGACGCGCGCATTTTTTCGCGCAGGTCCGCATACACATCGCGCGGCGGCTCCGCCAAAAAAGAATTTGTCGCCAACAGCTGCACGAGCCCCGTCACGCGCGGCACTGCCAGCGCGCCCGTCCGCAAAAAATATTCCACCACCAACTGCCGCACCGTGCGCGTGCCATCCATCAAACCGACGAGTTCATATTCGCGCGGCTCTAATTTGAGATATGTATTTTGCGCGGTGTTACGCAAAACAAAATACGATTTGCCCGAGGTCGTCGTCTGCGCTGCAACTTCGAGCGTTGTCACCACACGCGGACAAGCATGAATGGGCAAGAGCGCGCGCTGCAACACCGCCCAAACACTTGCTTCGGCTTGGTCGGGCTGCGTATTCAGCGCGTTGATGATTTCATTTTCAAATGGAAATGACGTTTGCGCGGCAGACATGACGAGAAAATAAAATCTATTTGCGCGGCGCGGCTTTGGCGGCAAGATAATCCAGCATCATGCTTGCGATATCTATGCCGCCATATTCTTGCGCGTGAAAATAGTAACAGGGAAAATTCGCTTCCAGCAAGAAAAGTTTTCCGTCGGCTTGTTCCAAAATATCTACGCCTGCGAATTCCACATGCAGCGCTTGCGCCGCGCGCGCCGCGATGTGTTGGATTGACAGATTCGGCGCAGACGCAAATTCGGCTGGCTTGCCCGTCACCTGCGCGCGAAAATCATTCGCGATGGGCGATTTGCAATACGATGCAATCACCTGTTCGCCCAACACAATCAAACGCCAATTTATTGCATCGGGAATATATTGCACCAGCAGCGGATTCGCGCCTTGTCGCAATTCATAATCCAACAATGAAAACAGCGCTGGAAATGAATCCACGCGCATGACGCCAATGCCGTTCGCCAAACCCAACATTTTTACAATCAACGGAAACCCGCCGACGCGCGCGACATACTGTTCAATCCTTTTCCGATTCGTGGTGGAACAATACACTGTGCGCGGAATCGGCAAGCCCACGCGTTCAAAACAGAGCGGCGGCGTGTGCGGCGCGAAAAAAACGCCGTCAGGATGCGCGTGAAACGTGACGACGCCTTGTCTCCATAAAAATTGTTCGACGCGCATCGCCGCCTGAGAAACCGCCGGGCGATACATCAAATCTCCCGCTTGCAACTGGCGTTCGGGCGCGTAATCGAATGAACGCGCGTCCACATCCAAAAATTCAATCGCGCGCGCGCGACATGCCGCCGCCAACGATTCGATAGTCGGCAGCGGCGCTGCATCATTTACACATACAAATCGCATCGCGTTTTCGCTCCACAGGTTTGTTTGAACAAAAGCATGACACCCGATTCCGAATCTGGTAAATCAATTCGGAATCGGGCGCAAAAAACGAGATCGCCAATTCAACTGTGGAAGGGGAACACTTCGCCATCCTCCGATTTCAACTTGGAGACGCGTTTATCCAACTGGCCTGACGTAGAGTCAAAATCTTCCGGCGTAAGCCCGTGCAGCATTGCCTTTTCAGCGTCGTCCAATTCGTACCCCGCCAACGCTTTGCCCGGATCATTAAATAACAAATTCATAAATTCCGGTTCGGCAGCTGCGCGTCCAATCACTTCTGATACTGCGTTTTGCGACATTGTGATTCACCTCCTTTCATCGTCAAGTCAAGATTTGTTTACACGCAGAAAATCTACTTCCAACGGCGTCTCGCGCACTTGACAGACACCGCACCACAACGCGTCTTGGACCGCGAGCGCGCGCAAATGTTCGCCATCCGCCCACGTCTCGAATAAAAACGGACGCGTCTTGGCATGTTTTTTACATATCGCCCGCCCGCAGAAACGACATGTTCCTTCCGCTTCTTCTCCACCCACCCAGCAGCGCATCGCTCGATTCTCTGTCGCCAAGCCGTAATCAGTAGCGCCAAGCAGTGATCATCGAGGACTGTTTGGCGCCTACTGAGCACCGCTCACAAATCATTTCGGAATAAATTTGATATTCTCCCAATCGCCCGCCTTGACGTACACAATCCCCTTGTTAAACACCTGCGCGATATATTGTTCGCCGCCGTATGTGAATGGAATCTCATCCGTCTGCTGGTCTTGCAGACCGCGCTGTCGCGCAAAACGCCATAGCGCGGCGGTATTGTTCACCGGCATCCATGGTTTCGCCGCGTTCGCGCGGTCAAGCGCCGCTTGTTCCAAACCCGTCAGCAATGTCACAATCGGCGCGGGATTGATGAATCCTTTAAAGCCATTGCCCGTATTGATGGGATTGCCGTTCGCATCCGTGCTTTGCAGCCCAAGATGCAAATGCGGCCCCGTGGTGTTACCCGTATCGCCCATTAAACCGAGCGCCTGCCCGCGCAAAATTTTGTCGCCCTTTTTGACGTAATTTTCCGCGAGATGCGCGTACGTCCACAAGCGCCGATTCGTTGGCGCGTAAATCACAACGTTAATGCCGTACGCTTTGCCTTGCACGGGGTCATCAACATCTTCGCGCACGATGCCGCTTTCGACCGCGTACACTTTTTTATCCGCGCCCTGCGGCGCCAAGTCGAGACCCTCATGTCCGGCCAAACCAAACTGCGCGTAATTTTGCGGATTCGCGCCAAAAGCTTGAGTCAACCGAGAGCCCACGGCAAATGGAATGGTCATGAATGCCTCTAGAAGTGAGTGATTGGAGATTGGAGACTGGAGACTGGAGATTGGAGATCAGTGATTTTTGCTTGAGCGCTGCGCCAACATCGTTTTTCGTCCGCGCCACGCGTCCACGCGCCCCTGCCACGCTTCGCGCAAGTGTCCACGCGTAGCCGCCTGCGCGAGAGAAACTAGATCGAGGACAAGAATCATTGGCAACGCGAAATAAAAGCGCGGTCGAGGATAATTCTTGAACGTCGTCCACCAGCGATTGCGCGCGAGCAAATAGGTTTTGCGTGGATTTATTTTACCAAAACTTGCGCCGTGTGTGTGATAGACGCGCGCGTCAGGAACAAAGATAGTTTCCCAACCAGCCCTGCGCGCGCGCCACGCCAAATCCGCGTCTTCGTAAAATCCAAAATACGCGTCGTCAAAAAAACCGATTTGGTCGAGCATCGCGCGGCGGTACAATGCCGCGCCCGCGCACGCGCCATACACCTCTCTCGCCGCGTCGAATAAATGCGCCGCCTGTCCCGCGCCAATGTTCCACGCAAAACCAAAACGGTCTACTCGAATGCCCGCCGCGTCCACAATGTCGGGCCGCGCCATCTCCAACATCAAGGGCGCGCACGCGCCTATGCGCGTTTCGGCAAACGGCGCGGCGAGTTTTTCCAAATAATCCGGTTCGACGCGCGTATCCGCGTTCAGTGTCGCAATCAACGCGCCGCGCGCATGGCGCAAGCCCAAATTATTGCCCGCCGCAAAACCGACATTCGTCTCGCTGTGAATCAAAGTCACGCGCGGAAAATGTTCCGCGACGAACGCGCGCGAGTCGTCGGTTGAAGCATTATCCACCAAAACAATTTCAAACGGCGCGTACGTTTGCGCGGCGAGCGCCGCCAAACAGACTTGCAAAAAACGCGCGCCGTTGTAATTCACAATCACGACCGAAATAACAACTGGTGGCGACTCAACCATCGCCGCCGCTCCTCATCGCGCGCCGCGTCGCAATCATAAATCCAAAATCACGCGTTCATCTCCGCGCGCGCCGCACCACCAAATCCGCCAACAGCGCCATCATGATAAATTGCATGCCCGTCAGCGCCAACAGCACATTTGAACTATGCACCACCAAATTGCCGATAGCGAACCACCAGATTTGGCGCGCCACGCCCACGAGCAAAATCAGCGCGCCCACCGGAAACAAAATTTTCATCGGATTGAAATACATCACCGTCCGCAAGACCAGCATTAAATAATTGTACGTGTCTTGCACCGGACGAAATTTGCTCTTGCCCAGACGCGGATAGTAATCAATCGGAATCCATTTTACATCCAAATCATCCGATAAATGCGCCAGCGTAATCGTCGAAACCCACGATTGTCCGTGCGGCAAAATGTGAACATATTTCAACGCGTTTGTTTTGTGAAAGGCGCGCAAACCGCTGTTCAAATCGGGAATATTGGTGTCGGTTAAAAATGACGCGAGCGCGCGAATGAACCATTTCGCCGGCACGCGCAAAATTTTTAACGTTCCCGCCTCTTTGATACGCGCGCCAATCACCATGTCGTATTCGTTCATTGCGTCGAGCAAACGCGGAATATCTTGGACCGGATACGTGCCGTCCGCGTCGGTCATGACGCAAATCTCGCCGCGCGCGTGACGCACGCCGGTATTGGTGGACGCGCCGCTGCCGCGATTGCGCGCATGCGACACCAGCGTCGCGCGCGGAAATTTTCGCACCTCGTCCGCCGTGCCATCGGTCGAGCCGTCATTGACGACAATGACCTCGTATTGGTACGCCGCGGCATCCATCGTTTCAAAAATGCGCGTCAACGTCGCGCCGATGCCCTCGCGTTCGTTATACGCGGGAATAATGATACTGATAAATTGGTCTTGCACGCGCAAGCGTTGTTCAATGATTTCAGTCTGCATAAGCACGCAAAGATTATAAAGTAAAAAGGCAAAAGCGGAAATTTACTTTGGCGCCGCAATCTTTAGCCATTCCAATTCCGCGCCCAACAGCCGCCCCTGCCCGTCCGGCGTCGCCTCGACCACAAGCTCGAGCAAGAAACTCGCGCCATCTCGTTCGAGCAAACGCGAATCAACCATCACCGAATAATCGGCAAACTCGGTAGTCAGAGACACGCTGCCAAAATTTTGATCGCCGCTTTTGACAATCAAGCGCGCGCCGTCGCGCGGCGCGCGCGCGCGCAGCGTCACTTGGAGTTGTTCGGGCGCGTTGACGTTTGACCAACGCACAAGGCCGGACACAAAGCGCGGCGCCGCCGTCTTGGACGCATCTGACGCCAGCGCGCCAATCCAACGCGTATGCGCTTCCGGCGCGCGTTCCATAAAACCGCGCATCAAGTGCGGAAAATCAGCGCCGCCAAAATCCACCAGCGTCGGCGCGGCAGCGGGCGCGCGCCCCGGCACGGCGCGATACAACGTATAGCTCAAATTGACGCGCCACGCGCTGCGCGGCATAAAATCATACGCGAACGCCCATTGCGGCACATCCAACGTCGCCGCGCCGACGCGCTCTAGCGCGTAACCGGGAATTTGCAAACGTCCGCCGTTCGTGCCGTACGCCAAAATCACCGGACGCCCCTGCGCGCGCCAATGGTCAATCAACGCGGCGATTTTGTCGCCCGGCGGATTATTGAATACGGAAACGAACGCGTCGCGTCCAAAAATAAATTTCAACGGCGTCGCCAGCGCGGCAGGTTCATCACGCCCCGCCGAAAAAATAATCACCGCGTTCGGGTCGAGCGTTTGCGCGAGCGCTTGGATTTGCGCGTAGGCGCCGCCCAACTCGCGCGCCCCCACAATCGCGTTTTCAATCGGTTCGAGGCGCAGCGCGCCCCACGCGATGGTTTGCGTCACGAACGGCGCGCGCAGCGCCAAGCCCTGCGCGCGACTCGCGTCCACCAAACCCATCGCATACGCGTTGTACAACATCCACAAGCCCAACGCGCCCGCCGCCACTGCGCGCGCGCTTTTCTGACGCGGCGCGTCATGCCACAACCAATCCAACGCGCGCGCCGCCAAGACGATAAACAGCGGAATGACTAACGGAATATAATGGCGCGTCGTGTAAATGTAATGGGGATTGGAATACAACTCTTCTAAATAAAAAACCGCAAACAATCCCGCCGCGCCATAAAAGAAAACATTGCGCGCGTTCAAATCGCGCAATATCACAATCACCGCGCCAAACGCCGCTAAAACAATGCCAATGGGTGAAAGATACCAGCCCAGTTTAATCAAGTTCGCGGAGCGGTCGAGCGGCGTAACGCCGCCCACGTAGGCGTACAACGATTCAGGGCGCGGCAAAATAATATAGAACGCGACAAATAACAGGCCAATCAAAAGCGCGCCGCCGACGCGCGCATATTTTTCGCCGCGCGCGCGCCGCGCGCTCAGCTTGGCGCCCCACCGCGCGCGCAAGCTTTGGAATACGCGGTCCAACGCGACCAACAGCGCAATGCCGCCTAGCGCCGCGCCCACGAGCAGCGCCAAATATTCGCCGCGTGAAAATAATTCTTCAGCCGGCGGCAAACCGCCGGGCAGCAGTTTGTCTATATTTTTCATGCGGAGCGCGTGCGAATATTGGAAATACAAATAATTCGGCGCAAAGACAAACATATGGATCGCCGCTTGCGCCAACACAACGCCGAACGCGCCAAAAAACGCCCAATGCTCGCGCTGCCACGCTCGCGCAAACCAACAAGACAAAAAATAAATGCCCAATGGCGCCAACAACAAAATCGCGTCCGCGCGCGTAAAAAAGATTGCGCCCAACGCGACGCCCGCGAACAGCGCCATGCCGATAGAATTATCGCGCGCGCGCTCGAATTGCAGCAGCGCCCAAATGCCCGTCAAAACCAAAAACTGCGTCATGGCTTCGGCGACCGGATAACGCGCGAACCAAAACTGCGGCACGCACACAATCAATAAAAAGAATGCCAGACGCGCGAAATTTTTCGCGCGCGCGTCATTTCGAATCGAGCGCGCCAGCTCGTAGGTCAGAAAATAAAACGCCGCGCTCCCCAATAGCGCAATCAACGGCGTCGCATACAAGCCCCATTCAACTCCGAACAGCGAATCCCATAGCGCCAACCACACCGGATAAAATTGCAGAAACTGCGGCAGCGTCTGCCCTTGCGCGATGTCCGCGATAAAAAACCCCGGCAGCCGCACCGCTTTGTACAACATGAACGGATTAATGAGCTGCCAGTAAAACGCTTTCGCCGAATCAAACGGCAGCTGCGCCACTTGCGCGTCATAGATGGCAATCGCGCCCGTGCGCGCGATATTCGCGCCCGTGTTGATATAGGTCCCCGCGTCGCTATTGCCCAACACATATTCAGCGGGGCGCGCAAACAATATGAGCGCGAGCGCCAACAGCGCGAGAAAAATCCAATCCGGGCGAGACACGCGCAAACTCCACGCGTCAAAATGTTTGCGCCCCAATAACCATAACAGCGCGCACAACAGCGCATCCAACGCGGCGACATACCCAATGGAGAACGCGCCAAATTCCGCGAGCGTCAAACCAAGCCACGTTGTCAGACATACGCTCGCGGCGATGGGAATAAACCAGCGCGCGCCTTCTGAAAAAGATTCGGCGTTGCGAATGAACGTGCGAGCGAATAAATAACCGGGGAGAAAAAACAGCAGCGGAAGAACTAGCGGAATAAACAACAGATTCATAGCGTCACGCGGCGCAGCGCGTTGGATTAAAGCGGCGAATCGAGCGGCACATCCGCCAAACGCGGCTGCGGCGCCCGCGCGGGCAACACGGCTTGGTACAATTCGAGCGTCTGCGCCAACACCACGCGCCAATCGAAACGCTCGCGCGCGATTTGATACGATACATTGCCCATGCCGCGCAAACGATTCGGGTCGCGCAGCGCAAGCAAAATTTTGTCCGCCAATGCTTGCGCGTCGCCGGGCGGAACCAGATACCCGTTCTGACCGCGCAAGATTTTATCGGGGATACCGCCGACCAGCGTGCCAACCAACGGGCGCGCATGGCACATGGCTTCAAGCGTCACGAGGGACGAACCTTCAAACAAGGTCGGATGCACAAACAATGTCGCCAGCTCATACAAATTGTGCAGTGAAATATCGTCCACATTGCCAAGCAAACGCACATGATCGCGGAATTGATATTTGCGAATTTTTTCTTGCAGCGCCGCGCGTTCGGGCCCTTCGCCGACCAGCAGCCATAACCATTTCGACGGCAAGAATGAACGAATGCGCGCCAACGCGTCGAGCATTACGGCGAACCCTTTATTTTGTTCGAGGCGCCCAACGCTCAACAACAACGGCAAACGCTGCGACAGCTGCAAACGCTGCACCAATACGCGCTGCACGTCAATGCTCACCCAGTTGCGCGCGGCATCCACATCAATTCCATTGGGAATCAAAACCACGCGTTCCGGCGGCACGCGCAAAAAGCGCGGAATATCTTGCACCGTCAACGTATCGGACGCAATCAACGCGTGCGCGCATTTCGCCGCATAGCGCGCCGCTGCGTGCAAGGGCACGTACGCCGCGCGTTTGGCGAAAGTCGTTTTGAATTCTTCCATCCCTTGCGGATTGATAATCAGCGGCGCGCGCGCGCCGCCCTTGGCTAATAAGCGCGCGTAACCGTAACCGCCTACGCCTTGCGCGTGCGCCAAATCCACCGGCAGCGCCGCGGCAACACGCGCCGCAGCTTGCGACCAACGCGGATAATTTAACACGCGGTCGGCGATGCCGCGCACCGGCACGCGCGCGGTCTCGACAATTTTCAAATCAATGCCGGGTTCGTGCCATTGCGCGTCGCGCGTCGGCGGCATCGTGATGATGGTTACGCGCACATTCGCGCGCGTCAGGTGACGCGCCAATTCCAGCACATGGCGTTCCATTCCGCCATAGCTGTGCAAACCAAAAACCGCGCGTGAAAGAAAAGCGACATGCATCATGAATCGGACAAATTCAATGCGGCGTGTTGAATCGCTCGCGCATAAACCGCTTCCAATTTTTCGGTTACAACGCGTGGGCTGAATTTCGCTTGCGCGGCGCGTTTGGCGTTTTCGCCCAAACGCGCGCGCAGCGCGTCATCATTCATCAAACGCCGCAGCGCCGCCGCGAATTCCGCAATCGAATTCGCGAGCAAGCCGTTCACATTATCCTCTATAATATCACGAGTTCCGCCCGTGTCACAAGCGATTGTCGGGATGCCCAACGCCTGCGCCTCTAAAAGCGTGCGCGCGAGCGGTTCCGCCCAGCGCGCGGGGAACAATAACGCCTTGGCGCGCGCGAGCAGCGTCAAGGTTTCAGCATTAGAAAGCCATCCGCGCAATTCAATCTGCTGGTGGCGCGCCAAAGCCGTTTTTAATTCGCCATCGCCCGCGACGACGAGCGGCGCAGCCACTCCGCTCTGCGCCAAAATTTGAGGCAGCCAATCCGCGCCTTTGAGCGCGTTCAATTTGCCGATAAAGAGCAGATACGGCGCAGCGCGCAACGCGTCGGCTGCATCGCGCGTCGCAAGGCGGCGCGTCTCTGCCGCGTCAATCAAGTTTGGGATAACATGGAGCTGCGCCGCGCGCGCGATACCGCGCAGCGATTGCGCCACATATTCGCTCACCGCAATTACCGCGTCGGAATCGCGGAGCGTCTGCTGACGCCGCCGCAATTCGCGTTCGACGAACGGAAGCGCGGGCTGCATAAAGTTCGCCGCGCTACCGTATTTTTGGCGCAAACAGCGCGTGATTTCGCCGCCACGACAAATCGGACAAATCGCGTCATCGCGCCACAACGTGCCATACAAACACACCGCCCAATAATCGCGCACCGTGCTGACGACGGGAATACGCGCGATTCTTTTCGTCGCAATCGCCGCGCCAATCGAAAGTGTATGCTGCGCGTGAATGACATCAAATTCGCGCGCGCATTCCGCGAGATACGCGCTAAAAGTTTTCTCCAACGCGCGCGTCCGCTGCCACGCGCGCAAGCCCGGCATATTGCTAACGCGATAGCCGATTTCAACAACCTCTATCTCGGCATAGGCGCGCGTCTGAACGGCTTGGCTGCCTGCGCGCGGCATCACGACCCGCACGACATGACCGCGTTGCGCCAACGCCCGCGCGAGATAAAACGCGCTCCAGCCGCTGCCGCCGCTTTTCGGCGGAAAGACATCTGTGGCGAGAAGAATTTTCACTGCGTAGAATCAGAAGACACGGGCGCGGGTTGCAGCATTTCAGCGGCATCGTATTCGTGCGCGTGCGCGCGATGGCGTTTCACGAACCACACAAAGCCGCCGGGCAAACTGGTTACGACGACGATGACGTGAAATAACAGCGACATGGCTAACGCGTTCGCGTTCGGCACGCCAACCAAGCCGAAAAAGAAAACGACCGCCGCCTCTTTGGGGCCCAAACCGTTGAACGAAATCGGAATTAACAGCACAAAGGCGATTAGCGGATTAAACAACAGGTACGCGAAAAAACTCACGTCTGTAATGCCCACCGCGTGTCCGACGACATACCACACGCTGGCGGTCACGACCACAATCGCCATCGAGAGCAAAACATTCAGCGCGAGCGCGCGATAACGAAAACGATAGACTTGGAGCGCGCGATACATATTGCGCGCGATCGGCTGCAGGCGTTTTGCCGGACCGATTTCAAACAATACCGCGATGCGTTTGGCGAACCGTCGGCTAAACAACATCGCGCACAACGCGACAAAGGCGCTCGCCGCAATCACCGTCGCGGTTTCGATTTGTTCCAACGCTTGCGCCTGCGACAACATCATGGTCGCCAGCGCCGCCGTCACTACCGCCGCCGCGAAAAAGGCGAATAAACCCATCAGGCGATCAACGACCACCGAAATCGCGGCGGCTTCGGCGCGCCCTTTGGTCACGCGCGCCAAATCGTAGGCGCGGATCACGTCGCCGCCGATATTGGACGGCAGCACATTGCCGAAAAATAACGCCATCAAGGTAAAGGCGAGTAAATCGCCGAGCGACGCGTCAATCGCTTGCGCCCGGACCAAAATTTGCCATTTCACCGCGCCCAGAAAAATCGCGAAAAAATACATTCCCGTCGCCAAAAGCAACAGCGGCACATTCGCGCGCGCGATAATGTTCGCCACCAACTGCAAATCTACGCGCGTCAAAATAAACGCAAGCAGCGCGAGCGTTACCAAAATTTTGAATAGGTTTATCAGAGTTGACTTCATACGAAAAAACGCGGCAGCTTGCGCAAGCTTTATTTGGGCGCGGGTTTCGTCGGCTCGACGTTCCGCTCGACCTGTTTCGTCGTCCACGCAATATCCCAAATCTCGTGCTTGCGGCCCTTGACGAAATAATCCCAGCGGCCCAATAAACGCGCGAGTCCTTCGATAAACGCAAGCGTCAGGAGCGTGTAAATCAGCCGCACCGCGTTCCAAATTTCCGTCCACGCGATTTTGGAAACGCGCAGATTGTCCATCGAAGAAACTTTGTAACCGTACTTGCGCACGAGATGCAAATGGCCCGCGTAGTTGCGGCGGCGCTGCATGATAAATTCGCGCAGCGTTTCAGGCCCCGTGTTGTAAACAACAGCTTCGGGCGCGTAGCGCACTTCCAAACCGCGTTTGATGACCAACGCTTCCACGAATGCTTCATCCATCGCCACATCGGGCGGCAAATGCGTAAACACTTTGCGGAACGCGATGAGTTCGCCGAGACGCGGAATTTCGAGACACAATTCATGTTCCATTTGCAAACGTAAATGCGACATGTAACCGACGATATGGTCCGGCACGTTGGTTGGAATTTTTTGCGCGCCCGTCATGCCCACTTTCGGGTCCGCGAATAACTTTATCAAATTTTCAATCGTCACCGGCCCGGGAATCGTGTCGCCGCTTTCGATAATGCAAATCTCTTCGCGCGCGTTTTGCAAAAACAGATTGATGGCGGACGTTTTGCCTTCGCGTTGCGCTTGTTCAAGCAATTTCACGCGCGCGTCGCGTGTTTCGTACGCGCGCACAATGGCGCAAGTATCGTCGGTGCAGCCGCTCGCCACGACAATGATTTCGCTAATGACAACTTGAACAAGTTCCTGCGCGAGCAGCGCCTCGAGCAACTTGCCGATATTTTTCGCTTCATTATGCGCCGTGATGCCGACGCTGCAATAGATTTGGTCCATAACTCTATGTTTAGGTTTTTGCTTTATTGGCGCGCGCGGCGGCATAATCTCGGCGCAAACCGCGCAAGCTCAAGAGAATCGCGATGCCCGACAACAACCCGGTAAAACTGCCTACCAACAAGCCCGCCACAGCCCACCCGAGCGAACCCGCGATAAATTTCTGCGCTTCCAACGCGGCGGTAATAATTGCAGCGAGCAACCAACTTGAACCTAACGTTCCAAAAACGCCCACAATGATCGCAAGCAAAAATCGCAAGGGTCCGCCGCCGCGCCGAAAAACACTCATAGCCAATCCGAACAGTAACCACACCAGACTGTCCGAGATAAAAAAGTAAATCGCGCCGACCATTCCCCAGTTAGGAGTGGCGCTGGCGGCAAGAAATCCTTCTACCAAAAGCATCGTAAAGATTTCCAGAGCCAACCGCAGGATGCGCCAAAAACGCGCGATTTCAGGAATCGCGCCGTACAACCCCAACGCGCGTTTTTGCGCGAAATACATAATGCCCCGAAAGACCAAAATCCCGCATGTGAATCCAATCAAAGGATTAAAAGCGCCCAGCGCCGCGGCAATACGTTCACCCAACGCCCAACCAACAGCCGCGCCAAACCCATTTGCGAGAATCCATTTAGCTAGAAATTTTTTCACGCCATTTTTTGAATATGCGCTTGTTACGTTTCAATGAGTTTCAGCAATAATTCAAATCCCGCTGTCGCCTCTTTGGTCATCGCAAAGGTCAAAAAATAGAGCGGAGCCAATAATATCACGACTGTATAGGCGCCGAATGAGAGGGCCGGCGCGCGCGCGATGGCGCGCGATAAAGCGCGCGCGGCAAAGCTGCCTGCGCTAACCAAAAGCGCAAAAACAAAAAACGCGGTCAGCGTTTGCATCTCGCCGCCGGGAGCAATGAGCGGCGCGCGAATGGGGCTGGTCGAACTGGCAACCAGCGGTTGAACCAATGCCGCCGCGCACACCGCGAAAAATAGCGCGGCGGAAACAAACACGGTTACGCGCGTTGACGGCGCGGCTTGCGCCGGCGCGGCATAATTGCGCCACAGCCAAAGGAATAAACCCAACCAGAGCGCGCTGTTGACGACGCCGAGCAGCGCGTACCAGCCCCAATGCGTCGGCTTGGCCCACGACGCGAAATAGGGCGCGACAAAAATAAACGCGGTCGCGACGACGATTAACGTCAGCGCGCGCGCGCGTTGTAATGGCAGCAGCGTCACCAACGCGAACGGCGTCAGCATCGCGTAATAATAGCCAACCGCTTTTTTCGACAAGAGAAAAAATGCCAGCGCGAGCAGCAAACCCATCACCCAAAGATTCATGCCGCGCCGCGCGCCGAAAAGCGCGATCGCGGCTGCCGCCAGAAACGTCAACCCGCTCGACGCGCGCAAAAATAAATTGTCGGGCGTAAAAATTCCCGCGAGCCCCACGAGCCACGATTGCGTTTGCAGCGGCACAGCGGATACATACTGGACGTTCATGAACCAATAATCGTTCGAGCGCAACATAAAGGGCAGCGAGATCAGCGCAATCAGCAGCGCAAAGACGGCGAACGAACCCAAGATCGTTGCCACGCGTCGCGGCATCGTTTTCTCGCGCTCGAAAAACAGCAGCGCCCACAACGGCAGCGCAAATAAAATCGCGTTTTGCTTGAATAAAAAACCGACCGCCAATGCCAGCGTCGGCACAATCCAACCGCGTTGGCGTTCAAACAAAAAATACGCGAGCGCGACAAAAAATAACCATTCCGCTTCAAAATGCCCTTGCGCCGTCGTATCGTACCACGTCACCGGATTGAGCAGCCACACCGCCATCGCCGCGCGCGCCAAGTTTCGCGCGCGCGTCTTTTGCATGACGATAACGTACAACAACACTCCTAGCGCGAGGTCAAACAACAACGGCGGCACGCGCGCCATGAGCCATTCCGGCAAAAATCCGCTCAACGACATAAACGGCGCGACGATGAACGCGTGCAACGGCGGATAGGCATAGGGCCAATAATTGTCCACGCGCGATTGCGCGTACAAATTCACCCAATCGAGCGAACCCGCGATTTTGCCCGCGCCCACAAAGGTCACCACATCCCACGTGCGCGCAAAGTAGGCGTGCAATGTTAGCGCCGTCGCTACGCTCAGCGTCGCGTACAATAACGCGATGCCGCCAAGCCAACGCGCGTCCATGCGCCAAACACGCGTCAAAAGAAGCGCCTGCGAGCCGGATTCCGCCGCAGGCGCTAAATGAGTCAAAACCGATGTCGAGGAGACAGGCGTCAAGGCGCTTTCTTCTGACGCGCGAGCAAAAGACATTAAGAGGATTATACCGTCAGTGCGACAAATTCATAAAATCCGCCGCGCGCTCACGCGAGCGCCGTGAGTAAATGTTCCGCTAATTCACGCGCTTCGCCGCGCGCGCTTTTCCAAATCGTCGCATTGCGCGCCGTGCGCGTCAGCGTTTCTAACATGCGCGGGTCGCCCGAACGCGCCGTAATGCAATTTGACAGCAGCGCGAGCGCGCCGATGCCCGGCGTCAAAACTTGCGGGCGCCATTTCGCGCCCGCGCGATATTTCGTCACCAGAATCGCGCCCACCGGAAGCGGTTTTTTGCCAACCGCGCCGCCCAAGTCACGGAACAATAATTTTCGATTGATGTTTTTATCGTCGCGCAATGCCAGTGGACGCGCGAACGGATAGACATAGCCCCGCTTGTCGAGCGCGGCGTATTCGTCGGAATAATACACGGCGCCGGCGCGCACCAATTCGCGCACGAGCGTGCTTTTGCCCGTGTACGTGCGCCCCGGTATCACAATCGCGCGCCCGCGCCAACCCACCACGCCCGCATGGATAAAGATTTTACCGCGCGCCGCTTGCGCCAATTCCAACTGCATTTTGTGTTCAAAAATAATCGCCAACTGCGCCACGTCGCGCGAACGAAACAGCTGCTCGCCGTTTCCGTACAACGTGTGAAATGATTTCCGCCCCGAACGCGTCGGCGGCGCAAGACGCAATGAAAAAACATAATCTACGCGCGCGCCGCGATATGGGCGCCATGCCGGCGGAAACGATTCCATCAGCGCGTTCACGCCCTCGACACAGTTGCTTTGCACGCCAATGCGCGCGCCGTACAACGAAAGCGCGAGCTGCGCGTCCCAGTTCAAGCGCGCTAATTTTTCCAACGCCGGGTCCGGCCCGGGGAATAAAAAGGTTTGTCGTTTTTGCATAAATCCGCCACAGAGAATTTTCGCCGCGAGTATAGAAAACATATGCCGCTTTGTCAACGCGCGCCACTCTGGTGATTACTCACATCTCGAAAACCCTTAGGGTCTGGAATTTGTCATTGCGAGGGCCAAAGCAATCCCCTGGGTGGAGAAGATTACAGCGATAAAATGCATCGCAACAAGCGCGGTTCGCAAACCTGTCCCGAAGCATTTTCGCGTCCGCAAAAACGCAAAACATCTCTGCGGCCGCGCCCCGTGACACACATTGCAAGCGCCCGTGTGCGTGACACCGCCGCCATCCCATGTTATGGTCAATGAAACCAAACCGTCCGCCCAAGCGTCCTATGAGCGCGAATTACACAAACTATGTTTTTTTCCCGCAACTTTTACATTGCACGCGCGGTTAAAAATCCCGCGCGCGCAATGACCCTATTCTTTGCGCTTGCCATCGTCGCGGCGTGGCTATGGCTGTACCGCGCCATGTTTGAATATTTGGGCGCGCTGGCAGCGCGCGAAGATTTTCGCCTGAATCAGTTGCTGCTGCTCGGCGTCGTCGCGCTGATTGCGCGACAAATTCACGCGGGACAATGGCGTTTGCGCTTTCACGCGACGCCGCGTTTCTATCCGCTGCCCTTTTTGCTTGCGGGCGGCGCGTCGCTCGCGTATCTCGCCGCCGAACGTTTCCTCGACATCAATACTTTGTCCGCCATTTTATTTGGCGTAGCAAGTTATGGCTTGCTCGGTTTGTATCTCACGCCGTCCGGTTGGCGTCAAGGTTTGCCCGCTGCGCTGTTATTAATTGGCGTCTTGCCGTTCGCCGAACATATGCAAACGTTTCTCGGTTTTCCGATGCGCGTTGCCACCGCCGAAATCGTGCGTCAAGCGTTTGCGGGTTTAGGTATCGCCTCCACCGGCACAGACACGATTCTAATTTTGGAAAATGGCGTCGCGCAAATTGATTCGCCGTGCAGCGGCGTTAAAAGTTTGTGGACGGGCGCGCTGTTTTTGCTCGCGGCGACCTGGCTCGATCGGCGCGTCGTCAACATGCGCTGGCTGCTGATCGCGTTGATTTTTGCCGCGTTGTTGTTTGCGTCAAATCTCTTGCGCGTCGCCGCGCTCGTCGTCAGCGCGCAGGTTTTGAATTTACCAATATTGGCGCAGATGCTACACGTGCCGCTGGGAATACTAGGTTTTGGCGGCGCAAGCGCGGCGGCGGTGGCGCTGTTGCGCATCGCGCGCGTTGCGCCGACGCATTTTGCCGCGCCAACGGATAGCGCGCCTGCGTCGCGGTATTGGCTTGCGCCATTATTATTGACAAGCATTCTTGGCATGGGAATTTTGTACGCGCCGCGCCCGCACACCGGATTGCAGCGCAACGAGCCGCAATGGAATTTGCCCGCCGCGCTGCAAACCACCGCCCTGCCGCTCAAACCCGACGAACGCGCTTGGCTCACGCGCGATGGCGCGGAATCCGCGACGCGTTTGCGTTTTCAATGGCAAGGCCTTACGGGTTCGATGATTCTCGTGCCGAGCCGCACCTGGCGCGCGCACCATTATCCCGAGCGTTGTTTTCAAGTGTATGGTTTGACGACCGACGAATCGCACGCGCAGCTCGTCGCGGAAAATTTTTCCGCGCGCGCGGTGACGCTCCGCGATCCCAAAAGCGCCGCGCGCCTCAACGCCACGTATTGGTTTCAATCTGCCACGCGCATCACAGACGATTACGGCGCGCGTATGTGGGCGGATACCGTCGCGCCGGCCGAGCGCTGGGTGTTGGTTTCGATTCTCTTTGACCAGCCGCTCGACGCGAATGACGCGCGCGCAATTTCGTTTTATCGCGCGCTGCGCGCTGCGGTGGCGCGACAGTTGTCGAATTGAACAGGCACGTTTGCAAAGCGAAAAGAGGCAAGATATGAAAAAGATACTTTGGAACGGCACAACCGTTGACGTGTTGTGTTACGGTTTGTTTTGGACGTGGAATCTCATTTTTCTCGCGTTCATGCTGCTCGGCTTTGCGCCGCTCATGCTGCCCGAACTTGTACTCGCGACCCAAGCGAACATCATTCCTCTTTCGTTCGCGGCGAACGCGCTCTTGCTCATTCTCATTCCCATCGTCGCCGTCATTTTGGGCATCACGCTTTTGCGCCGCGAACCGCGCAAATTGTTCGCGCTCGGTTACGCGGTCGAGGGGCCGTTGATGCTCTTGGTGGCAATTCGCATCTTTGTCATCCGCGAATTGAACACGACGCTCTTGTTCGTGATGATCGTCGCGGCGTTGGGCATGTTGACGTTCGTGTGGGATTTGCTCGACAAGAAAATTTCCGAACGCGGCGCGCTGCTCACGCATTTGCGCGTGTTGGGTTTGACGCTCTTTGCGCTCGTCATGTTGTACGCCAGCATCTGGCTCGCGTTCTATGCCCTTCCTGTCGCGGGTTTTTTGATTCGCGGCTTGATTGAATGGCTGACGCATCTCGGCGATTTCGTGCGTGGACTAATTTCCATGTTCGCGGACTTTCCGCGCAATCTCGCGTGGATTCCGTTCATGTTCTTTGGCGTGTTGACATTCATGTTCAGCGCAACGCTGTTTGTGTTGATACCCCTCGTCGTGCCAATTCTCGTTTTGACGCGCTGGTGGCGCGCGGTTGAAAAATACATTGCGCGTTTTGGCAAAGCGCGCGCGGCAATTCTCGCCACTGCCACCGCCGGCGTGTGCGTGTTCCTCTTTTTCTTTTTGAATCAACAACCGCAAAACACGGCGTTTGCGCTGCTCGAAACCGCCGCGCCCGATGCCGCGCACGCGCAGCGCCTCGCCGCGCAGGAAGAAACGCTTCGCGCGGGCTTGCTGAACGCGTATCTTGCGCCGCAGCGTTACATCAGTTCCGTCGGCGAAGTGCAGCATATCCGCGAAATGTATCACAGCGCGTTCGATTTGCCGCAAGAAAATTTTGTCGGCGTCGAACGCGCATACGAAATCGTTGCATCGCCATTGTTGTACAAACCAACGGGCGAACCCGTCGTAAACGCGCGCGGGAATGACGGCGCGCTGTTCCGTGAATCAAGCAAAGCGGCAGAGCTGTACGAAAATTATTTTGACGAAACGATTTTTGACGGCGAACGCGCGACGGTTTTAAATTCGCTCGGTTCGACGTGGGACGCGATGGGCGCGCAGCAGCGCATTCAAGACGCGGCAGACCGCGAGGTGCATCTCAATAAACAAGAAATCACTTTTACCGAACACGGCGATTGGGCGGATTTTGAATTGCACGAAGAATATCAAAACGAATCGGGCACGCGCCAAGAGGTGGTGTATTACATCACGCTGCCCGAATCGGCGGTGATTACAGGCGTGTGGCTCGGCAATTCGGAAAATCGCGACGAACGTTTTGCATATCGCGTTTCACCGCGCGGCGCCGCGCAACAGGTGTATCGCGAACAAGTGCGCGTCAACGTTGACCCCGCGCTGGTGGAACAAATCGGTCCGCGTCAATATCGCGTGCGCGTCTTTCCGATTGAACCCAAAACGCTCGGCTATGAAGCGCGCTCTGAATTTGGGTATCGCGCTTCATTTGCGCAGCAGGGTCCGCCGCTGCATTTGTGGTTGACGTGGCGCGTGATGGCGAATCAAAATAGTTGGACGCTGCCGTATCTCGCGGAAAAACGAAATGTGTATTGGGATGAAAAAACAACGCGCACGGCGAATGGGCAAACCTTTACAACGAATGACGACGCGTGGCTGCCGACCGCATTGAACGCGACTGCGCCCATCACACCGACAACGCATCGCTTTGATTTCGACGATGGACAATCCGTTGTGGCGCAGCCCTTTCCCGCTGCCGCAATGCCGCAACTGCCAAAGAATTTGCGGCTCGCCGTTGTCGTTGACCGTTCGCGCAGTATGCAGCCGCTCGCGTCGGACGTGCAAAACGCGCTCGCGCAATTCAAAACAATTTCCGAACGCGGCAATCTCGTTGATGTGTATCTCACCGCGCCAAAATATCGCGGCGAAAACGCGACGCGCGTTTCAATCCATGAATTGAATCCAAGCGCGCTCACATATTCGGGCGGACAAAATCCCGCCGAACTGTTACAGCAATTCAGTAATCTGCGCGGCGCGGAAAAATATGATGCCGTTTTCGTTTTGACGGACGGCACAGGTTACGCGCTCGGCGCCAGTGATGCCAAACCTGCAAGCGTAAATTCCGCGCTATGGTTCATCCATCTTGGCGGAAAATTTCCGTTGGGCTATGACGACGCGACGTTGCAAGAAATTCAATCTACGGGCGGCGGCGTGACTGGAGAGATTCAAGACGCGCTCAATCGGGTCGCGGTCGCGTATGCGGTTCGACATGGGCCGCTCTTTGAAGGCATTGCAGGTGATACCATCGCCGATTTTGTGGACGGCTATCTTTGGTACACACTCACCGCCGATTCATCGCGCGAACGTTTCGCGGAATTTGAGTCGGATGAGATTTTCGCGCCGTTCGCCACCCGCCGCTTGGTACTCACCAATGTTCAACGCGCGCGCGCGTCGCTTGAACAGTTGAACACGCTCGACGAATTGCACGCGCTCGCAAAACAGCACAGCGTTGTCTCGCCTTATTCTTCGATGATTGTTCTGGTGAACGAGATTCAACAGAAACGCTTGGACGAATTGGAAAAACAGAGCGACCGCTTTGACCGCGAGGTGGAAGAGGTGGGGCAAACAAGTCCGTTCGATGTGACCGCTGTTCCCGAACCGCACGAATATCTGTTGATGGCGTTGGGCGGAGGATTGCTATTTTGGTTTTGGCGCAAACGCCGAACGCGCGCGCAAATGGCATGAGCGCAAACAAGCGCGTCGCGTGTACGCGGCGCGCTTGTTCTTTGTCTCGGTCAACCTATATCAACGCGGATTGTGCTATGATAATGCCATGCTGAATTCGCTTGAACAAGCGCGCGGCAAACTCCCCCGCAACGAGGTAATGCAATGACGTGGCGAGTGAATTTTGGAATTTTTTTAATCGTTCTGGGTGGTTTGGCGCTGCTGGGAACTTTGGGATTTCTAGAGGCGCAAGCGTGGAGTTTCATTATCGCCGCGGCGCTCATTTTGGGCGGCGCGCTTTTGCTGTGGAGCGCGCGCCCCAAGCCCCGGATGTGGCAAACAGTCGCCGCATCCGCGCCTTTGGAAAACGCGACGCGCGCGACCATCCAGTTGAAACACGGCACAGGTCAACTAACGTTGCGCGGCGGCGCCTCCGCCGACCTTTTATTTATCGGCGCATTTGTCGGCGGCATCACCCAAAAAATTTCGCGCGACGGCGACGCGGCAGCGGTTGAATTAAAAACGCCGGTCGAACAGTGGGCGCAACGGTCTCTGCCCAAGCAACCGCAGTGGGACATTCAAGTCAATTCACAATGTCCGCTCACGTTGCGCTATGAAGGCGGCGCCGGGCAAGCGCGCTTGGATTGCGCGGACATTCAATTAACGACATTGGACATTCAAGCGGGCGCGAGCGCGATGGATATTATTTTACCCGAACCGCGCGGCGCGCTGCGCGTCGCGATTCATTCGGGCGCGGCGACAGTAAAGCTGCGCGTGCCGCCCGACGCGCGCGTTGCCATTCACGGCGCGCCCGGTTTGGGCTTGCTCGACGCGGACACCACGCGCTTTCACGAACACGGCGCGGGCATCTTGCAATCGGACGGATACGCGGAAACACCAGACCATATTGAAATTATTATCGAAAGCGGTATCGGCGCTGTAGAAATTCGTTGACACACCAATTATTTTGTCGCGCGCGAAATCACGCCTTTGTCGCAGATTGAAATGTTACGCCGCCAAGCGCGCGAAACAAAAAATCGGATGAATGCATCATCCGATTTTTTTCACGTTTGCGTCCGCCCAACAGCGCAGCGCCTCGCGATGCGATTCAAACGCGAGTGGAAACTCTAACGCGCGTTCATACGTCACCCATGTCGCGTTCGTGGAATCGCTGGCAATGCGCAATTCGCCGCGCGCGACACGCGTTTCATAAATCAGCGCGACGCCCGCGATTTTTCTGGCGTCGTTGAAAAATGACCACACGCCAACCAATTCTCCAATCTCGATTTCGTAACCCGTCTCTTCCAAAATCTCGCGCGTCAACGCGTCGGACACGGTTTCGCCCATTTCCACAAAACCGCCGGGCAGTCCCCACAAACCTTTGCCCGGGTTTTCGCCGCGCTGCACGAGCAAAAATTTTTCATCCGCCGCGCGCGTCACAATCGCCACCGCCGCGACTTGGGGCGCGAAATAATGGATATAGCCACAGCGCGGACAGATGGGGCGCAACCGTCCGGACTCGCTTTTCAATTCGATGGCATGCCCGCAGCGCATGCAAAATTTAAACGTATCGAGCGAAAGCATAAAGAGGGCGCGTAAAGCGCGCGGCGAATGCCGCCGCGTACATTACGCGGTCACGGCGCAGGCGGACTGGTTTGCAGCGCCAAGATGACCACTGTCGCAATAACCGCGCCCACAACCAGAATAAAAACGACTGCCTGAAAGCCCCATCCGTACGGCGCCGGCGGTTCGACGTGCGCTTCCGCTTCCGGCGTTACGCGTTGTTCGATTTCTTGCGCCAACACTTGAGCTCCTTGATCAATAAATTGTTTGCCAATCGTATCCACTAAACGTTGCCCTAAACTCGCCAGCGGGCCGTTTAAATTACCCTGCCCGTTGTATACCAGCTCGGTCGCGTGTTCAAGCGCGTTGAGCTCAAGAACTACGTCTCCGCTGGTCCAATTCCCCCCCCCCTTGCCTTCGCCTTTGAATTTGACGTATATCGGCGGCGTTTTTTCCAACACTGAAATTTTGCCATCGTATTTGCCCTTGATCGCGGCAACGCCCACAACGGCAGTCAATTCGTACGTCACCGCATCGGTCTGTTCCAAACGCTCCAAAGTAATGCCGGGAATCCGCCCGATGACGTTTTTCATTGTCTCGACATCGAAAAGCATTTCCCATACTTGGTCGCGCGAGGCATTGATTTTGACCTTGCCTCCGACTTGGATTGGCATGCGCAGCTCCTCAAAAAAAATGGCAAAGAATCACAAACGCGGAATGTGTCGGGCTATTATACTCGGATTTGATACGAACGAATAGCGGCGCGTTCATTCATTCCGACGCACCACATGAAAACGTTCGCACACAACAGGCATGTGTTCGCTCGGCGCGCGTCCAATCACCTCGCAGCGGCGCGTGAAATAATCCCAATGCGCGTCGCGCCAGTACGCTAGCGAACGGTCGCCTTCGCCTTCCGCATACGCCTGTTCCGCATCCACCAAATTGTACGGTTCGATATATACGCGCGTCGTTTCGATAATGCACAGCGGGTCGCCATTGCCGTCCAACACGATTGAATGTTCACCCGCGCGCGGGAACGGTTCGCCGTCATAATTGTATTCCCACGCGAGCGAAGCGGTGCCCGTTTTCACGCCATCCACGACGAGTTTGCCCAACTCGTCCGCCATCGCGGGCGTATCGCCAAAACTCCACGCGCTAAAAGCAGCTGGTTTTGCCGCGGCGTTGTCTAACGCGTCGAGATACGACTGCCAAAATTCTTCGACACTCATCAAGTCCCCCTGATTTGCATGCCCGCTTTTTCGTAAATGGCATCTATCGCGCGCATATTTTTGACGCCTTCATTGCCGTCCGTGATATTTGTATTTTCGCCGCGCGTCGCCGCGATAAACGCGCGCAGTTGAAAATTATACGTCGGTTCGCGCGTCACCTGTTCGCGTCGCGTCCCGCTGTTGGTTTCGACGCGAATGCGGTTGAAACGCTGCGGCACGAACGGATTCGTGATTCGCAATTCGCCCGCCGCGCCCACAACGCGCCCGTAAATTTTCATTGGCGGAAATGCCGCGAGCGAGCAACTCATTTTCGCGCGCACGCCATTTTCAAAAAGCATCTCCGCAAACATCAAGCGGTCAACCTCAGGCGACGATTTGCGCGGGCGCGCGGAAATAATTTTCGGTTCGCTTTTGGCAAGCCAACGCAAAAGACTGACGCAATAACAGCCCGTGTCCATCACCGCGCCGCCCGCGAGTTCGTATTGAAAACGAATATCGCGCGGACGCAAAAAAAGCGGAATAAAAAAGGCGGCTTCGAGTTCGCGCACCGCGCCGATTTCTCCGCTGGCAATAATTTCTTCCACGCGCCGCGCGAGCGGATGATAGCGATAATGAAACGCTTCCATCAACACGCGTCCCGTTTCCTCTGCCACGCGCTGCATCTCTTGCGCCTCGCGCGCGTTCGACGCGAGCGGCTTTTCGCACAAAACATGTTTTCCCGCGCGCAACGCTTTGCGCGTCCATTCGCAATGCAATGCATTGGGCAGCGGATTGTAAATGGCGTCAATGTCCGGATCATTTACCAACGCGTCGTATGAATCCATCACGCGCGGAATATTATGCGTTTGCGCAAAACGTCGCGCTTTGCTTGGATCTCGCGTCGCGACCGCAACCACTTGCGCTTCTGCCACAACCCGCGCGGGCTGAATCAACGCTGGCGGCGCAATGCGCGCCGCGCCGAGAATGCCGAAACGGAGCGCGCCGCTCATGCGACACCCGACAGCTTGCGCAATACGCGCGCCGTCAACACACGCGCCATCGCGATGCGATATTCCGCGCTGCCGCGAAAATCGCCGCGCGGATTCAAGGCGCTCGCCGCCGCCAGCGCCGCGCGCTGAATCACATCATCCGTTAAACCGTGATTCAAAATTTCGCGTTCCGCGTCGCGCGCGCGCCATGCTGTTTCGGCGACGCCGCCCAACGCCAGCGCGCCCGCGCGCGCAATGCCGCGTTCGATTTCCAACGCCGCGCAGACCGAAACAATGGCCTTGTCGCGCGGCGTGCGCGCGACGGTTTCAATTTGCGCGCGCCGCGGACGCGCGGACGCGGGCAGCGTTATTGCGGTGACGATGCTATTTTGCAAACGCGTTGCGCGTTCCGCGAAAAAATCCGCGAGAGAAACGTCCGCGAATTCAACGCGCGAATCTCTTAAGGTTGCGATGATGAGGCGCGCGTCGAGCGCCGAGAGCGCGACGGAAAAAATTCCATCCGGCGCGGCGAGAATTGTTCCCGCCGCGCTCGCTTGATTCCGCAAAATGTTCGCGTGCGATTGTCGCGCGGCTTGCGAAACAATTCCATCGGCAATGCCGCGCAACAATTCGGAATCAACAATGCTCGTCAACGTCGTCGTCGCGCCAATCACTACCGCATCACCGCGCGTTTCAATAAACGACAATTCCAACGCGCTCAAATCAATCACCGCGCGCGCCTCGCGGCGTTTTTCCGCCAGCAAACTCGTGCCGCCCGCCATCAACGCGGTGTCCGGTTCGCGCGCGAGTCGCAATGCGTGATCGAGCGTTTTCGGTTTGTGAATAGTTTGAAGATTGAGCATCAAAGAAAAAAGAGTAGGTAGCAAGCAGCAAGTAACTTGCTACCTGCTACCTTACACCTGTGCGAACGTATCAATCATCAGTTTCACATCGTCCGCCATCGGATACAAAATCGGACAGGTGCAGCCGTTACGATTATATTCTTCGACTTTATTGCGAACCTCGTCGGGCGTGCCGCTCGCGGAAATGCGTTCGATCAATTCGTCAGGCACAAATTGCATCGCCTCGTGAATTTGTTCGCGCGTCGCGGGCCAGCCAAGAATGCTTTGGATTTTTTTCACCGTCTCTTCGGGTGTGCCGCTCGCTTTGGCAATGTGCGGCTGCTGCGCGAGATATTGCGTCAACAATTCTTTTGCCGCTTGCACCGCTTTTTTGTGGTCATGGTCAACAGAGCAGACAATCAACTGCGGACGGTCAATCGCGTCAATCGAACGCCCCGCTTTTTTCGCGCCTTTTTCGAGCAAATCCATCGCTTTCAAATTGTATTCGGGCGGCACGCAATAATTCAACACGCAACCGTCCGCGATTTCGCCCGTCATTTCCATCATCGCGTCGCCCGTCGCGCCAATATAAATCGGCACGTTGCGCGGTTCGCGGCGTCCATGCACCACGTCCAATTCGATGCCGTCAACATGATGAAATTCGCCGTGAAACGTCACACGTTCCATGTTCAATAATTTTTTCATCACGGTAATCGTTTCGCGCATCGCGAGCAGCGGTTTGCGGCGTTCAATGCCGACATTTTTCGCGAGCGGGTCCCACCACGCGCCGATGCCGCAAATGATTCGATTCGGCGCGAGATCGTCGAGCGTGAGAAACGTCGCGGCGAGCAAGCCGATGTTGCGCGTCCAGTTGTTGATGACGCCGCTGCCGATTTTCAATTTTGTCGTGACCGCCGCGAACGCCGCCATCGGCACAATCGCGTCGCGCACGAGCCGCGATTCCGCCTGCCACACCGCTTCAAAGCCGCGCTGTTCGGCGTACTGCGCGTATGCCATGCCTTGACGTATTTCATGTTTGTCTTGAAGATAAAGCGCTACACGGGACATTGCTGCTCCTCCTTTGGAGATTAGAGATTAGAGACTAGAGATTAGAGATTAGAGATTGGGTGATTTGCGATTTGCGATTTGCGATTTCCAACTTCCAACTTCCGATTTCTAATTTCTATTTGGCGATTTCCAAATCTTCTGGAACATCTACATCAAACACAACCGTATCTGAAGCATAAATTTTCGCCTGATACTTGCTGCCTGTTACCTGCCCCATGTGCGCGCTAAAACTATTTTCGCCAAATTGAAAAACAAAATCGTGCGCGGGATTCAAAAGCAGCGCGTTCGTGCCGCCGTCACGCTGCGCGGGCGCAAGCACAACGCGCGGCGCGGGTTCGCCCAACGCGATGATGTTTTCAACATCGCGCACGCGCAGTTTTGGCAAATCGGTAGGCAGAATCAATAACGCCCGCGCGCCATTCGCAATACAAACGCGACGCGCTTGGTCTAACGCATCGTTCAAACTTGTATTCGTTTCCAAAATACTCCATGCGCCAAATTTGCGCGCGATTTTCAAAACCTTTTCATCGCGCGAAATGACCACCACGCGCGCAAGCCCGCGCGCGCGCGTCAACTTTAACAGCGTGCGCTCCAACAACTTGCGCGCCAACGCGACGCGTTCGGTTTCATTCAAAACTCCCGCCAACCGCGTCTTGGATTCCGCGAACGTTTTCACGGGAACGATTGCGACTAGAGAGTCCATGTTTGATTGATGATTTGTGATTGGTGATTGATGATTGATGATTTATGATTTTTTATTTACGCTTTCCAATTTCCAATCTCCAGTCTCCAGTCTCCAATCACCTATTCACCCACTCCACAATCTCCCGCGCCAAGCGTTCGCGTCCAACTTCATCGCGCATCACCGTATCCGTCACCCATACTCTCATTCCCAAGTCTTTGATGCTGCGCGCTTGCGCTTCGTCAATGCGGTCGAGAACAAAACGGTCAACGACGCCGCGCAACAATTTTGCGACTTGGAACGCGGACGCTTCCATGCCGAGTTCTTGAAACATTTTCGCGGCGGGACCTTTGAGCGCTTCGCCGCCAACAATTGGCGAGACCGCGATTTTTGGCACGCGCGTTTTTTGAATCAACTCACGCATTCCTTTTACGCTCAAAATCGGTTCGATGCTGACGAATGGATTGGAGGGGCAAAAAATAATCGCGTCGGCATTTTGAACTGCGTTCTGAATTTCAGGCGTGACGCGCGCTTTTTCGATGTCGTGAAAGCGGTACGATTTCACGACGGGCTGCCAGCGCCGATGCACAAAATATTCTTGGAACGCGAGTTCGCCCGCGTTTGTGTTCACAATCGTCGCAACAGCTTCGTTGCACATCGGCAAAATGTTCGCGCGCACATTCAACGCGCGCGCCAAATGTTGCGTCGCCTGCGTCAGTGTGTAGCCGCCGCGCAGCATTTGCGTTCGCAAGAGATGTGTCGCCAAATCGCGGTCGCCGAGTCGAAACCAATCTTCGCCGCCGTATTGCGAAAGCATATCGAGATTATTGTACGTATCGCCTTCGATGCCCCAACCGTTCGCGCGATTCGCAATGCCCGCGAGCGTGTACATCACCGTATCCAAATCGGGCGCGATGTACAGATCGTGCAACTGAAAATCATCGCCCGTGTTGACAATAACCGTTAAATTTTCGCCGACGACGCGCTGCAACCCATCCGCCAATTTCGCGCCGCCAACGCCGCCCGCTAACGCTAGAAGATTCATATTGGACGCGGATTAACGCGGATTAACGCGGAAAAATTCATTTGGAATCGGCTGCGAGCCATTCGAGCGAACCTTTGTTTTCATTATCATATGCTTTGCGTTCAAAACGCGGGCGTTTGCCAAAATTCATCAACAAACCTACTTCGTATTTCGTCGCTTTCAAATAATTCAACAACTGCGCTTCGTGGTCCGCGTCCAATTCGCGAGTCGCCTTGAGCTCTACAATGACACAGTTTTCTACCAACAGATCGGCGAAATATTCGCCAACCGCCTCGCCTTCATAAAATACTTGAATCTCCGCCTGTGACACGAACTGAATTCCACGTTTTCGCAACTCGATCTGCATTGAATTTTGATACACCTTTTCTTGAAAGCCATAACCCATTTTGTTATACACTTGGAAAAAGGCGTCAATGATTTTTCCCGTAATCTGATTGTGCTTGAGTTCCATAATAAATTTATGTTTGTGCCGTTTGTATTTCCTTTTTCCGCGTTTATCCGCGTTCATCCGCGTCCAAAAATTTTACTCGTAAATCAAGCGCTACTCGCTCTTTTGTTCTTGCCTCCGCCGCGTAGCCCAACGTAAGCAGCGCTTGCGGTTCCCAATCCGCATCCAATTTCAAAACTTCGCGCACAGTGTCCGCCACAAACAACGGCGCGCACATCCAACACGCGCCGAGTCCCAACGCGTGCGCGGCAAGCAAAAGATTTTGGATCGCCATCGCCACCGATTGGATGGTCATCACAAATTCGGCTTTTTTGCGCCGCGTGTCGTGATACACATCCATATCGCGCGTCGTCATGCACGCGATGATTACGACCGGCGCGCTGGTGATGCGCTGATACGAACGCATTGTATCTTGCTCAATCAATTCACGCGCGGCGCCGTCGCGTTCCAAATCCGCGCGCAATTTTTCGCCCATCGCCGCCGCGAGCGCGTGTTTCGTTTCCACACGTTCGATAACCGCAAACCGCCACGGCTGCCGATTGTGCGCGGACGGCGCCCAGCGCGCGGCATCCAAAATTTTTTCAATCAATTCGCGCGGTACTGGTTTATCCAAATATCGTCGAATCGAACGCCGCGTGTGTATCGTTTCAAAAATATCCATCGTTGGAAAGGGCAGGCACTATCGCACCAACACACTACCGCACTATCGCACTATGGAAACAAATCCATCTCTTTCGGTCGTACCAAATCCCGCGCGGTTCCATTTTTGCCGAACCATGTCGCGCCGCGCAGATGCACGATTGGCGTTCCCTCGCGCGCTTGCCCGAACAACAATGTTGCTGCCGACGCGAGCATATCCGCCAAACCAATGTCTGTGTATTTCAATTCATAGCCAAACAAATCATGTCGTCCGCGCCAATCTTCCAGCGCAGGCAATCCCGCGCTCCCAATCGCAATTCCAATCGTTCCCAAGCGATGCGGACGCCCGTGCGAATCCGCAATCACAACCGCGACTTGTTTCCCTGTTTCCCTGTTTACCTCTTCTCGAATTCGCGCCGCGCTCACATCAGGAGCCAGCGGCAGCAACAACACAAAATCTTCCGCGCCTTTTTGCACGTTCGAATGGTCAATTCCCGCGTTCGCGCTCACGAATCCCAAACGATGCCGCGTCACAATCAAACCTTTGCGCGCGCGCACAATCTCAGACGATTCTTGCAGCATCAATTCAATTTCGCGCGCGTCCTTGTCCGTTTCTTGCGCGAGTTCCAACGCGCGCGCGCTCGGCGTCACGTCGCTCAAACGCGCCACGCGCCCTTCCGCTTTGGAAATAATTTTTGACGCAATGACAATCACATCGCCCTCGCGCAATTCAATTTCCGCGTCGCGCAAGCCATTCAAAATAATTCGCGCAATATCATCGCCATTTTTTACAAGCGGAATATTCGGCAAGGTTGTAAGAACGAGTTGACTCATACCATTGACCCGACACTATCGCACTATCGCACTACCACACTATCGCACTACCACACTATCGCACCATCGCACTATCGCACTACCACACTATCGCACTATCCGCGCGGCACACTCGTCAATCGAATCCCCGCGCCTTTGACTTTATATTTCACATTCACCGCAATCAAAACCGCCGTCAATGTTTCCACTGCCACCGCGTTCGCTAACACGCCCACATCGAACGCGTCAATCCCCGCCTGTTTGCACAACGCGATAACTTGTTCGCGCGCGTCCTTGTCGCCGCCGCACACCAACACATCCGAATCAATCGTGGCGTCTTCGCTTTCCAATTTTTCGGGCGAGATATTTTGAAACGCCGCGACGACGCGCGCGCGTTCGCCAAAAAAATTTTGCACCTGACTCGTAATCGAACCTTCGGCAGGAATTTTCGCGCGCGTCTTTTTTTCGGGGTCGAGCGACGACGCGATGTTGATGACGATTTTGTTTTCTACCGCGTCGTACAAATCTTCAAGTATCGGTTGCATCCCGTCGTACGGCACCGACAACAAAACAATATCGCCTTGTTTTGCCGCGTCGCGATTCGACGTTCCCGAAACGTTTTGCAGATTCAAACGCGCATTCAATGCGTTCGCCGCGTCCGCCCCGCGCTGCGCATCACGCGAACCGATGATGACCTGCACGCCCGCTTTCGCAAAACGCGCGGCTAATGCTGTTCCCTGTTTTCCTGTACCGCCGATGATTGACAGAATTGGTGATTGGGTGATTAGAGAATTGGGTGATTGGGTGATTGGGTGATTAGGCATTTTTCTTTTGTGTTCTTTTGCTTTTGATATATGCGTTCAACATGGGAGCGAGTTTTGATAAATCGCCAAGCATGTTGTCGTATGTTGCTTGGTCAACAAGTTTTCGTTTGAGCGCGCGGCGAGCAAAAAATTTCGCCTCGTAGAGCGAGCCGCGCGAGTAATACAGGTGATTTATCTTTTCCGCAAAATGATAACGCCCATAACTTTCCGCGATATTTGCGCCAATCGAATCCACCGCGCGAACAAGCTGCTTGCCAATTGTATCTTTGGCAAAAGGAGACCACGAGCTCACAATGTTCCACCACTTGTCAGAAATTTCTTCAGCCAGTTTAAAAATCTCAATCTCTTCCAAAGATTGTACAGGCATCTCAAATCTCCTTTCCCAATCACCTACTCACCTAATCACCGAATCACCTAATCACCCAACCACCTAATCACCCAATTCTTGCACTCTCTCCCAAACCCCACGCGACAATTCCATCGCTTTTGCCGTAATCGCCTCTTCATCCAACGTCAACAAGACGCGATTGTGCATCAATAATTTTCCACCGCAAATTGTGTCGGTTACATTCGAACCGTCCACGCCAAAAATTACGTGCCATGGAAAATTGCCCGCGCTCATTTCGGTGAACGGCGCGTAATCGAGCAAAACAATGTCCGCGTAGGCGCCGACAGCTAATTCGCCGACGGGCGCGTTCCAAAAGTTCGCGCAAATTTTCGCATTGTTCGCGTACGCCATTTCCAATACCGTGTCTGCGCCCATCACGCGCGGGTCGCGTTGATGCGATTTGTGCAAAAGATACGCGGTTTTCATTTCCGAAAACATATTATTGGAAAAACCATCGTTGCCCAAACCCACCGTGACGCCGTGCCGCAGCATCCCCAACACATTCGCCACGCCCACCGCATTGTTCATGTTCGAGCGCGGCTGATGCGAAACTTTTGTGCTTGTGCGTTTGAACAAATCAATCTCGCCCACGTCAACATGAACACAATGCGCCGCAATCGTTTTCGCGCCGAGAATCCCGCGCGCGTTCAAGCGTTCGCCCACGCGCATTCCAAAATTTTGCGCGGCATCATCTTCATCCGAAATATCTTCGGCAACGTGAACGTGAAACCCCGCGTCCAGTCCATCGAGTTCCATCAAACATTTTTCCAGCGTTTTATCCGACACTGTGAATGACGCGTGCAAACCAAAGGTAGCACGTATTAGGTCATTACTGGAGACTGGAGATTGGAGACTAGAGACTTTGTTCAAGAATCTAACGTTTTCTCGAATCCCCGCCGCCGCGCCTTCAACGCCGTTTCGGTCTGTAACTTCGTAGCAGAGGCACGCGCGCAAGCCCGCTTCATTCACCGCGTCCGCGATTACGTCGAGCGAACCATCAATCGCGTTGGGCGACGCGTGATGGTCAATCAACGTCGTCGTGCCATGCCGAATCGCATCCACGAGACAAACGAGCGCGCTGTATTTGGAATCTTCGAGCGTCAACGCGCGGTCAATGCGCCACCACAGTTTCTGTAAAATTTCAGGAAAATTTTTCGGCGGCGGTCCGGGCGGCAAAGACATCCCCCGCGCGAACGCGCCGTAAAAATGCGTGTGCGCGCAGATATTGCCGGGCATGACGATTTTGCCGCGCGCGTCCAATTTCTCCTCATTGGGAAATTGGGTGATTAGGTGATTGGAATCATCAATGGCAGCAATCTTGTCGCCTTGAATCAAGACCGCGCCGTTCGGGATGATTTTATTTTCGCGTCCGAGCGTGATGATTGTGCCGTTCGTTATGAGCATAAATCTCTAGTCTCCAATCTCTATTTGCGCGCCGCCGCGAGTTTTGCGTCAATCTCACTCACGCGCTGTTGATGCGCGAGCCACCATTCGGGGTCGAGCTGCGCGTTCAATTCTTCTACACTTTTTCCTTGCTGTTCCACCCAAGTGTAATATTTTAAATTATGCCACTGCTTGCGCGCGTCCACCGTGCCCTCTTTGATCCAATCCGTTTTTTGGTCGAGGAAAATATGCGCGCGCGCCGTCGCTTCCGCTTCGTCCATCGCGCCGTATGTTTTCGTCATTTCCGCCATCACGGAATAATAGCGGTCGAGCGCGTCCGTCGCAATCGTCACAATCGTGTCGCGTGAATTCATCCCATAAAATTTCGCGGTCTTGATCGCGCCGAGAATATTACAAATGCCGCTGATGCCAAAGAGCGACGACATCATTTCCACATCGCTTTGCGGCACGCCAAAACGTTTGTGCAGCGTTTCCATTCCCGCTTCTTCGCTGACGAGCTGCAAACCCTTTTTAGACTCAATGTCATCAATGCACATGATGGCGTCTTGATTCAGCACATTATGAATCCACGTCACATGCTTGTCGCCGATGCCTTGAATATCATGCACGCCGTAACCATTGTTAAAGAGCGTCGGGCATTGAATCGGTTCCAGTCCGATAATTTTTGTGCCAAACACTTGCTTTAATCTGTCGCCCGCCGCAATCGTTCCCGCGCTGCCCATTGCGGAGCAGTACGCGCTAATGCTCCCGTCTCCAATCTCCAGTCTCTTTAATTCCGCCGCGAGTTCCACAATCGTGTTGCCCGTGACGTGATAATGAAAACGATAATTGCCCATCTCGCTGAATTGATTGAGAACGCGAACGTTTGGATTTTGCGCGAGTTCATGTGTCTTGTCGTAAATTTCTTTGACGTTCGATTCCGAGCCGGGCGTCTTGATAATGCGCGCGCCATACGATTCGATTTGCTGAAAGCGTTCCGCGCTCATCCCTTCGGGCAAAACGACGAGCGAATCGAAACCCATGCGGCAGCCGACCCACGCGCCGCCGATGCCGTAATTGCCCGTCGAGGGCCACACGAGCGTATGCACGCGCGGGTCAACCTCACCGAACAATTCTTTTTCAATCAAACACGAATACGCCGCGCCGACTTTGTGCGCGCCCGTCGGAAATTGTTTGCCGTACAAGACGACGATATTCGCGTCAACGCCCGTGAGTTGTTTCGGCATGACGAAATAATAAATTTGATTGTTCCCATCGCGCCAAGTGATGTTGAACAAATTGATGGGGTCGAGCGGGTCTTGCGTTTTCATCTCCAACGCTTGCGCGCGAATTTCCGGCGCGATTTTTTGGGGATGTAACATTTCTTCAAAGGTGGGGCCCAGTATTGCTGACATGATGATTACTCTCCGTTAAATTGATATAGATGTTGTGAACATTCGTAGGGCAAATCTCGAATCTCTCGTTGCCACTCGGGACGAGTCTCCAGTCTCCAATCTCCAATCTCATATTCCTCCATCCACTCTGGCAATCTCTCGCTCGCCTCCCCCGCGCAATTCCACTCGCCCAACAAAAACACCGCGCGGTTTTCGTTTTTCATCGTTTGTAAAAATTGTGGAAACTCGCGCGCGGGTTCTAAAAAATTGTTTGGGCGAAAAATATCGCGCTGCGCGTATAATAATGTCGCGCCTGCCATTTGGTCCGAAACGCCAATTACCGCATCGCGCGGCAATTTTTCATTCAACGCGTTCAAATCATTCCGCGCCGTTTCGCTCATCCAGCCATACGCGCGCGCGACAAAGCGTTCGGGGCCAATCAATGCGCGTAATGAAAGCGCCAAAAAGAATGTTGCGGCGATGGCGCCGAGCAGCGCGATTTCCCAGCGATTCGGTTTGACGCGAATCTGGTACGGTTTACGACGCGGTTGAAATGCGCGCCACGCCCATTCCCACAACGTCACAAACCCAAAAGCAATCGAAAGCGCAAGCGCCGGATACGCGGGAACGAGATAGCGCAAATTATTTTCAAACACGCCGGTCAAAACGAGTGGCGCGTGCAACAGCATGAACGCGAGAATCCACGCAATTAAAATGGCTGCCACGAATCTACTATGAAAAGGTAAGATAACTTTGTAATTTGTCTCGCGGTTTTCCATGCGCGCATCTGACAAATTGCAAATTTGTCGAACATGGCTCTTTTGTTCGCGCCACAGAATCCACCATGCGAACGGCGCGAGCATCACAATCGGTCCAAAGCCCGTCACCGAAAATAATGCGCCGAGCATTTGCAAAAATTGACGCGGCGCGTCATAAAAATTCACTTGCGCGCTTTCGGGACTTTCGACGGCGAACGGGCTGCCCAACACATTCACGCGATAAATAAAATCGGGCAAAATCGTGATTGCAAAAACAATCAACGCGACGCCAAGCAGCAAAATTTTTTCACGCCGCGTATTACCCCAACGGAATGTCGCAATCCCAAGCGGAACGAACAATACTACCGCGGAATGTCGAATCAAATACGCGATGCCGAGCACCAGGCCGCACAGCGCGGCGAATGTACAAAACCTGACAGGTCTTTGCAATGAACTGCATCGCCGAAACCTGTCACAGCACATCACAGATTGGGACGCGGATAAACGCGGATGAACGCGGAAACAGAAAAAACGGTTTAGAAATCCGCGTTTATCCGCGAAAATCCGCGTCCAAAAAGGTAAATTGTGATGTACTGTGTCAGGGCGCGACACGCGCAGCGCGCACCACACCGCCAATACGCAAAACAGTTGCGTCGGCACATCGGACATTGGCACGAGCGACAGTTGAATTTGTTTCGGCGATGTCGCCAACAATAAAACCGCCAGCGCGCCAATCCAATAGCGTCGCGTTGGTGAAACATCGCGGAACAATTCATTCGCCAACGCGAACGTCATTGTCAGCGAAAACGCGCCGAGCAGCGGCGTCATCCAATACAACGCGTTTTCGCCAAAGACGCGATAGCCGAACGCGAGCAGCAGCGGAAACCCGAACGCAAAGTTTGGCACGACGAATCCCGTTTTGCCAACGATGTGATAACCGGGCGTGATAAACGCGTCCCAACTCAAACCTTGATTAAATAATTTTGTAAAGAGCGGAAAATTGTGTACGACCGTGCCGCGCTGCGCGAGATCAAGCGCCATTTGAACATACGTCGCGGGATCCGTCCCAATCGCGCCGCGCGTGGGAAAACGAATCACCAACGCCACATACCACAGTAATGTGAGTGCCAGAATAACGAGTGGAGCAAACCGCGCGCGTTCCAATCTCCAATCTCTAATCTCTAATCTCCAATCTCTTTACCGCCTCCAACGTCGGCTCTATCACCGTCGCCTCTCCCGCCGCGCGCATCGCGCTTTTCACATCTTTTAATCCATTGCCCGTAATCACCACCACAACCGTTTCGTCGCGGTCAATTTTTTGCGCGTGAACCGCCTTTACGAGTCCGGCGTATGCGGCGGACGCGGCAGGTTCCGCAAACACCGCTTCGCCGCGCGCGAGTTGCGGCATCGCTTGCAAAATTTCCTCATCGCTCACCGTGATAAATTCGCCGTTCGTCGCGCGCACCGCGCGCACCGCGCGTCGTCCATCGCGCGGCAACCCCACGTCAATCGAATCCGCAATCGTATGCGCCTCAATCGCGGTAATTTCTTCCGTTCCCGCCTTCCACGCGTTGTAGCACGCCGCGCTGCCTTCCGCTTGAATGCCCATTAGTTTTGGCATCTTGTCAATCCAACCGAGCGCAAACAAATCGCGCAGCCCTTTCCAAATTCCGCCAATGATGTTGCCGTCGCCGACGCTGACGAAAATTCTATCAGGCGCGAGCCATTTGGAGATTGGAGACTGGAGACTAGAGATTGCCAACTGTTCGCAAATCTCCAGCGCGCCGGTTTTTTTGCCTTCGGTGGTATACGGATTGTACGCGGTGTTGCGGCAGTACCAGCCAAATTCTTTTGCCGCGGCGAGGCACAAATCGCTCGCTTGGTCATACGTGCCGCGCACGAGCAAGACGCGCGCGCCGTAAATCAACAGTTGTGTGATTTTTGCTTGTGGCGCGGATTCGGGCACGAAAATCACAGCGGGAATGTGCGCGCTTGCCGCCATGCCCGCCAACGCCGCGCCCGCGTTGCCGCTCGACGCGGTGGTGATGACGCGTTCGCCCAACTCGCGCGCTTTTGCCACGACAACCGCGCTCGGACGGTCTTTGTACGACGCGGTGGGATTGCGCCCATCGTCTTTGATGTACAAATTTTCCAAGCCCAACTGCGCGCCCAAAAATTTCGCGCGATACATTGGCGTCCAACCGACTTGGAGTTTTGGAATATCCGCGCGATTTTTTAACGGCAATAAATCCCAATAGCGCCAAATCGAATTTTCACGCGACGCGGAAATTTTTTCAGGTGACGTGACGCGATTGATTTCGGCGTAATCGTACACGACATCGAGAATGCCGTCGTTGCCGTGATCGGGACAAACGTATTTCAATGAATCGAGCGCGTACGTTTTGCCGCAGAGGGTGCATTGCAAGCGCATAAAGGATGAAGGATGAAGAATGAGGGATGAAAGAACGAGGGCTACTCATCCCTCAAACCTCATCCCTTTGTAATCCGCGTCCCTGTCTCGCCGTTCAGCGCGCGTTCGAGATTTTCGGGATTGGTGATTAACGCTTGCGCGTTTTTGTCCGAACCTTCGAGAAACCAAAGCGCGGCTTGAATTTTTGGACCCATCGAACCTTTGGCGAAATGTCCTTCGGCGAGATATTTTTTCGCTTCGTCAACGGTGAGCTGGTCGAGCCATTGCTGATTCGGTTTGTTGAAATTCAACGCCACTTTTTCGACGGCGGTGGAAATCAAAAACAAATCCGCGCCGACACTGCGCGCGAGCAGCGAACCCGCAAAGTCTTTATCAATCACCGCTTCGAGTCCAACGAGTTCGCCTTGTTCATTTTCATACACAGGAATTCCGCCGCCGCCCGAACAAATGACGACAAAGCCCGCGCGTATGAGCGAATCAATCGCGTCGCGTTCGACAATTTCTTTCGGCAAGGGCGAAGGCACCACGCGCCGCCAACCGCGTCCCGCGTCCTCGACCATCTGCCAATTTTCTTCGGCGCGTTTGCGCGCGGCGGCTTCCGCGTTCATAAACGAACCGATAGGTTTCGAGGGATTTTGAAACGCGGGATCGTTTTTGTCCACCAACACTTGGGTCACAATCGTCGCGGCTTGTTTGTTTATTCCACGCGCGTGAAATTCATTCCGCAGCGCGCGTTGAAACATGTAACCAATCGCGCCTTGCGAATCGGCGCCGCAGTAATCGAGCGGCACCGGATGCAATTCATGTAACGCGAGTTCGGAGCGCCGCAGAATAAATCCAACTTGCGGTCCGTTGCCATGCGTGAGGACAACATTCCATCCTTTTTCAATCATACCCGCGACATGTTTCGATGTTTCGACGGTCGCGTTGTATTGGTCTGCAATCGTTTTGTGTTTTTCGTCGAGGATGAGCGAATTGCCACCGACGGCGATGACAGCGACTTGAGACATTTTTGGAAAGTGCGGTAGTGCAATCGTGTATTAGTGCGATAGTTAAATCAAAAACAGATTCTTCACTATCTCACTATTGCACTATCGCACTATTGCACTAACTCATCGTAAGAGCCATCACCGCTTTTTGCGCGTGCAAGCGATTTTCGGCTTCGTCATACACGACGGAATGGCGTCCATCAATCACTTCGTCGGTCACTTCCAATCCGCGGTCGGCGGGGAGGCAATGCATATAAATTGAATCTTCCTTTGTCAAACTCATGCGACGCGCATCCGTAATCCACGATTTGTATTTGTCGATCAACGCCTTGCCTTCTTCTTTGCCCGTCGTCGTCATCAACGGACCCCACGATTTCGGATACACAATATCCGCGTCCTTGAACGCTTCGTCCATGTCATGCACAATTTCAAAACCGGTGCCATATTTTTTCGCATTGTCTTGCGCTTGCTGCACAATGTCGGGCATGAGTTTGAATTCGGGCGGATGCGCGAGTACCACGTCCATTCCAAAACGCGTCATTTGCAAAATCAACGATTGCGGCACGGAAATTGGTTTTGAGTACGACGCCGCGTACGCCCAACTCACCACCATTTTTTTGCGGCGCAAATCGCGTCCCTTTTTTTCAAAAATCGTCATCAAGTCGGCGAGACATTGAAACGGGTGATAGATGTCGCACTGCATATTGAGAATCGGCACGCGCGACGCGGCAGCCACCTCGTTCTCGTATTTATTGCCAAATTGCCAATCGCATTGCCGAATCGCGATGCCGTCAAAATAACGCCCAAAAATTTCGCCGATTTCTTTGGCGGTATCGCCGTGCGAAATTTGCGTCGTCTCGGAATCAATGAACGCGGCGTGTCCGCCCAACTGCGCCATGCCCGCTTCAAACGAGCCGCGCGTGCGTGTGGACGTGAAAAAGAAAAGCATCGCGAGAACTTTATCGCGCAATAACGCGTGCGCTTCATTCAATGCGCGCTTGCGTTTCAAATCGAACGCCACTTCCATTACGGTTTCCACTTCTTCTTTGGAAAAATCGAGGTCGCTGATGAAATCGCGTCCGCGAAAATTGGTTTGCATGTGTTACCTCTCTGTATTTTTGATTTTTGATTTCAGATTTATGATTTCTGATTTACTTTTTCATTCTTCATTCTTCATCCCTCATCCTTCCCTACAACCACTCTTTCAACCGCGCCAAATCCACATTCCCGCCGCTCAACACCGCAACGACGCGCGCGTTTTTTGGCAGCGAAACTTTTTTCGCAACAATCGCCGCCATCGCCGCTGCCCCCGCGCCTTCCACGAGCATCTTGCAGCGTTCCAATAACAAACGAATCGTATCTTTCAATTCATCATCGTTCACCAACACAACATCGTCCACAAACTCTTGCATCATGGGATAATTGTTTTCGCCAATCATCGGACAAACGATGCCGCCCGCAATCGTCGGCGTACACACCACGCGCGTATTTTTTCCTGCTTGCACGCTGGCAAAATACGCGCCGCCCGCGTTCGATTCGACGCCGATGATTTTGATTTTCGGATTCTGCCATTTCAACGCGGCAGCAATGCCGCTGATCAATCCCCCGCCGCCAATTGGCACGAAAACGTATTCCGCGTCGGGAACATCCTCGAAAATTTCCAAACCGATTGTCCCCTGTCCCGCAATCACATACGGGTCATCGAACGGATGCGCGATGGTGTAATTGTGTGCGCGTTGCAGTTCGAGCATCTTGTCGAACATCGTGTTCACCGATTCCGCGAAAACGATGTCGCCGCCGTAGCCGCGCACCGCGTCAATTTTTGCTTGCGGCGCATCTTGCGGCATCACAATCGTCGCGTACGCGCCAAACGCGCGCGCTGCGTACGACAATCCTTGCGCGTGATTGCCCGCGCTCGCGCTCACAAGTCCGCGCGCGCGTTCTTGTTCCGAAAGATGCGCGAGTTTATTGATTGCCCCGCGCGGTTTGAACGAGCCCGTTTTTTGAAACTGCTCGCATTTCAAAATAAGATTGACGCCCGCGAGTTCGCCAAGCGCGGAGGCAGAAGCAGTGGGAGTACGATGGAGTTTGTTGTGGATGATGGTGCGGGCATCGTCAAAATCATCGAGTGCGATAGTGCATTCGTGCGATAGTGCGATAGTTTTAGTTACCATCGTTCTTGGATTTGCCGCGCAAGTGATTAATCATGCCATTGATAAGTCGTTTTGATTCGGTTGCCAGATTGTAGGTGCGCTGCCGTTCCTGTTCGGTAATGTACTTGCGGTCACATGCAAGATAAATTTCGGATTGAATTTCGCTTGCCGACCTGCGCGCCATTTTCAAAAAGCGAATGAATTCTGGTTTTGAACCCGAATCGAATCCTTCCGCGATATTGTGCATCACCGAACCTGCTGCGCCTTGCAGTTGTCCACGCAAGCGCGCGTCCCGCGAAAAAGTTGCGCGTTCCGTCAGGTCATACACCACATTCGCAAGTTCGCGCGCCTTTTGCCAACAAATCAAATCCTCAAATCGTTCAATCTTGGGCATTGCACACTCTTACTATCGCACAACCGCACTATCTCACTACCCCACTATCGCACTATCGCACTACCCCACTATCGCACTACCCCACTATCGCACTAAACTCGGCAACAACGCGTAAAATTCCGTCGCCGCGACCACGTCATCCAATTTATTTTGATCGAGCGTGCTGTGCGCGTAGATTTCATCGCCCGGTCCGAAACCGATGGAGGGGATGCCTGCCTTGCCTGCCCAATAGGTGCCGTTCGTGGAAAATGCCCACTTGCCCGTCGGACGCGTTTCGTTCCACAACTCTTGAATCGCGTTTTGTCCCGCTTGCACGAGCGGATGCGCTTCATCCAACGCCCACGCGGGATAATATTTGTCAACGGGAAAAACAAATCCTGTGTAACTCGGTTCGTCGTAAAACAATTCTTCGAGTTTGATTTTGTCGCGCTGGTCGTTTGGAATCAACGCGTCAATCGCCGCAATCGCGCTCTCTTTGGTTTCGCCAAAGGTGACGCGGCGGTCAATAAAAATCGTCGCTTCGTCGGGCACCGCGTTCAGCGAAACGGTGCTAACCTTCATATCGCTGACGGTGACGACGGCTTTGCCGAGAAAATCGTGCGTCGGCAATTTCGCGTCGAGGTCGCGGATGCCCGCGATGATGGGCAGCAATTTATAAATCGCGTTGTCGCCGAGGAAATTCGACGCGGCGTGCGCCGATTTTCCTTTCGCGGTGATTTTCAATTCAACGCGCCCTTTGTGTCCGCGATACACCTGCATCTTGGTCGGCTCGCCAATCACCGCGAAATCGGGACGAATTTTCGGGTCGGCTTCGACGAACGAATTGGGCGCGATACCGTCGCACCACTCTTCCATGTTGCCAAAATAGTACGCCGTCCAACCGTCGAGCAAACCGAGTTGGTGCGCGATGGCGAGTCCGTACACCATGCCGGGCGTCGAACCTTTTTCATCGCACGCGCCGCGCGCAAACAAAATTCCGTTTTCGATTTTGCCCTTGAACGGGTCCCATTCCCACGTTGACGGGTCGCCGATGCCGACGGTATCAATGTGCGAATCGTACACGATGGTTTTCGCGCCATTGCCGATGCGTCCGAGAATATTGCCCATCTTGTCAAAGCGCACTTCGTCAAAGCCGAGTTTTTTCATTTCCGCGCCGACGCGTTCGCCGACCGGTCCAATTTGCGAATCCATCGAAGGGATCGCGCAAATGTCAATGAAAAACTGAACGATATCGTCGCGTTGCTGCGCGACCTGTTTTTGAATTTCGGAAACGATAGTGTCCATGAAAACTCCTGTTGAACGATTTGAAATGAAAATTACTTTTGAGCGAATTTGCGGACTTGTGGCGTCTACCTTGCTTGAATATTTTTGTCTGTTGACCCAATGCGCCTAAATGATGATTGTTGGCTGCATGGCGGCGAAAATGCTTCAAACGGACTGCGCCGCTCCAATTTGCCTTGCCCAGCGCACATTGCGATTCAACAGCGTCGCAAGTGCCCACGCGAAATACCGCACACTAAAAAACGCGATGACGACATTCATGCCAAAGCGTTCAATCAAAATTCTCGCAATCGTCGCGTCCGCCGATTGAAAATCGAACACGCGCAAGCGCAAGCCTCTTGGCAAGCGCCTTCAAGTCACAGCCAAGAACATTCTGCGCGACCAAGCAGTCTCAAAGCGCAGCGCTTGCTTGGCAACAACGGCTCGCAACGACAGTTTAAGACAATCGCTTGGCGAATTCGCGTTCATATCTCGGGCGCAGCCGAATGAGCTGCGGTTGACTTGGTTCCGCCGCGCCGACTCACCCATTTTTCAAACTCGATGCCCACAAGCACCAGCGCGCCCAAGCCGATGCAAAGCAGCAAGTCATACCACACTAACGGCGCCGTATTAAAAAACGTTTGCAAGAACGGAACGTACAACACCGCGAGCTGCAAAAACAGCGTCAGCGTCGCCGTGGCGAGCAGCAGCCGATTCGACAACAGACTCATCCGAAAAACCGATGTATCGGTTGAACGCACCGCGAACGCTTGAAACATTTGCGCGAACGCGAGCGTCGTAAAAATCATGGATTGCCATTGCGGCACGTTCAGCGTAATATCGTAATAATAGCCCACGCCGAGCGCAAGCGCCGCAATCAACAAACCGACCCACGTAATATGCGCCACCGTCACCTTGCTCAACACGGGCGCTTGCGGCGAATAGGGCGCGCGTTTCATCACGCCGCGTTCCGCCTCTTCCACACCCAAGCCCAGACCGAGCAAACCATCCGTCAATACATTCAACCATAACAGTTGCAGCGGCAAAAGCGGCACCGCCGTGCCAATGAACGGCGCGAGCAGCATCACACTCACTTTGCCGATATTGCCCGCGATGCTGAACTTGATAAACTTGCGCAAGTTATCATAAATGACGCGCCCCTCTTCAACCGCCGACACAATCGTCGCAAAATTATCGTCGAGCAAAACAATATCCGACGCTTCTTTAGAGACATCCGTGCCGGTGATACCCATCGCCACGCCAACATCAGCGCGACGCAGCGCGGGCGCATCATTCACCCCGTCGCCCGTCATCGAAACAATATTGCCGCGATTCTGGAGCGCTTGGACAATTTTCAATTTATGTTCGGGCGAAACGCGCGCATAGACCGATACATTGTCCACCAACGCTTCCAATTCATTCACGGACAATTTTTCCAATTCCGGTCCGGTGATGGCGCGGCTGTCTTCTTCCGCGATGCCCAACTGTTTGGCGATTTGAAGCGCCGTGAGCGGATGGTCGCCCGTAATCATCACGGGGCGAATGCCCGCCGTTTTGCACATTGTCACAGCATCCCGCACTTCGGCGCGCGGCGGATCAATCATGCCAAACAGTCCGACAAATATCAAATCGCGTTCAACCTGCGCATTTAATTGAGCGATTGAATGGGTCGCGGCGTCCGCGTCAGACGATGCCGCCGCCAGAGGATTTGTCTCTAAAGGTCGAAACGTCAAACCCAACACGCGAATCCCGCGCGCTGCCAAATCGTAATTCGCGTCCAAAATTCGCTTGCGCGTCGCATCGTCCAACGCATTGACGCGTCCATTCATCCAAAAACGATTCGAGAGCGCGATGAGACCATCTACGCTGCCTTTGGTAAATTGGACTAACGGTTTGTTTTCAAATACATGCATCGCCACATCGGGCGATTGCGTCGCGAACAACGCGAGATCGTGCATCGTCGTCATGCGTTTGCGTTCAGAATCAAATGGCAGTTCCGCCACTCGCGGCAAAAGACGTTCCAATTCCTCTTTCCACAAACCGAACTGCGCCGCCGCGACGACCAGCGCGCCTTCGGTCGGGTCGCCCAGCGCGCGATATTTGCCCTGCCCGATTTCTTGGCTTAACGCGGCATCGTTGCACAACGCGCCGCCGGCGAGCAGCAGCGTTAGCGCCTGCCCTTGCCGAATACCGCCACTGCTGGATGCGGTATCCGGCGACAGCATTTGCGTATAAGACACCAACGATGGCGCGTTACGAATCAATTCTTGATCGAGCTCTACGCGATGCCCTGCCACATCGAGCGCGATTACGGTCATGCGGTTTTCCGTGAGCGTGCCGGTTTTATCCGAACAGATTACCGTGACCGAGCCAAGCGTTTCGACGGCGGGCAACTTGCGAATCAGCGCCCTACGTCGCAACATGCGCTGCGCGCCGAGCGCGAGCGTGATCGTCACCACCGCGGGCAAACCTTCCGGCACGACCGCGACCGCGACGCTCACCCCCGTCAATAGAAAATGCGTCAACGCGCCGCCGCGCAGCAAACCGAGCGCCACAATCGCCGCCGCGACCACGATGCCGACAACCGCCAACATACGGCCCAGTTGGTCCAATTTCTTTTGCAGCGGCGTTTGTTCGCCGCGCACATCCGAAATCAACTGCGCGATTTTGCCCAGCTCGGTTTGTCCGCCCGTGCCTGTCACAATCGCTTTGCCGCGTCCGTATGTCACCACGGTGCCCATATACAACATATTGCGTCGGTCGCCGAGCGCGAGATCGGGCTGCGACATCGGCGCGACGATTTTTTCAATCGGTTCCGATTCGCCGGTGAGCGCGGCTTCTTGCACGCGCAAATTCACGCTTTCCAGCACGCGCGCGTCGGCCGACACGATATTGCCTGTTTCGAGCAAAATCACATCGCCCGGCACGAGCGCATTCGACGCGATTTCGCGCACCTGCCCGCCGCGCAAAGCGCGCACGAACGGCACCGCGAGTTTTTTCAATGCCGCAATCGCCTGCTCGGCGCGATATTCCTGCACAAAACCGACGAGCGCAAACAAAATGACAATCGCGCCGATGGCAATCGTATCTTTCCACGAGCCGAGCAGCCCTGCCACAATCGCGGCGGCGATGAGAATCAACACCATCGTCGCTTTGAGTTGCTCGAAAAAAATCAGCCACGGCGAACGCGCGCGGGTCTCTTGCGTCACGTTCGGACCGTATTTTTCCAAACGCTCTTTTGCCGCCGTCTCGGACAAACCCTGTTGGGCGTCGCTATCTAGTTGTAAAAGAACGGCTTGAGTATCGAGTTGGTAGAATTCGTTCATGCTTCATCTTTCATCAGATTTGCGTATCCATCGTTTGAGCCAAGGTCGCGGCGTAACGCTCGCCCTCATTCTGTCCGACTTGGGTTACGCGGTTTTGGCGATGACATTGAGTATACGAAAGGAAATGAAAAATGACACATCGCGTCAAGCTTGAAATTTTGAATCCGCGCGTCGCGCGCAAAGCGCGCGCGGGTTCATGCGCTGGAATGGCGTTTTGACATCGCGTCCGCGGCAGCGCGGTCGAGCGCGGTTTGAATTTTGCGAAAAATATTTTCGCGTTTGGCTGCGTGCGCGAATTGATGCTCCCACACGCGCAGGACGATCCAGCCCGCCTGGCGCAAACGGCGCGTCACGCGTCGATCGCGCGCGCGATTCCGCTCAAGCTTGGCGCGCCAATAAGTTTGATTGCTCGCGGGCATTCGGCAATGCCAATGACAGCCATGCCAAAAACAGCTGTCCAGAAAAATGGCGACGCGCGGTCTGATAAAAACAAAATCAGGATGTCCGTAGATATTTTGCGGATTCCGCGTAAAACGCCCCAAGCGCCGCTGTTTCAAAACGCGCGCGAATTCATTCTCCAGCCGCGTCCCCTTGCCGCGCACGGCGGACATAATTTTTGAGCGCGCTTGCGCGGTGACGATATCCATTTAGCGTTAACGATTGAATGGCTGACGGCGTTGAATTCAAAACGCGTCATCAACCTTTCAACAGGACACTTGGGTCCGAACCGTTCCCGCGCGCGCGTGCTTGGCGGTAATGTTCAATACGCTGCCCTGCGGCGCGCGCACAATCCATTCCACTTTGGCGCAGTCCTCCGTCGGGTCGGAATTCCATTCGCTCACCGCCGAGCTTTTGTACGCGCGCCCTTCGAGTTGACCAATCTCAACGCGCGTTTTGCCCGTCTCTAACGTCGCGCCCGCCGGCAATTCCAATTCCACAATCACGCCGCGCGTCGCTTTTTTCTCAAGCGCTTTTTTCGTCACATACGTTGGCAGCCAACCCGTATTTTGCGCGACGACGCGCACATGATAATTGCCCTCGCCCAAATTTTTCACGCGCGCCTCGCGCAATTCCAACTGCGGCGCAATCAAGGCGTGCCACAACAGCCATTTGGGAAACAGCGCGAGTTCGCTTTCCAACTGTTCCGGCGGCGGATTGCGCCAACAGTACGCTTCATCCCATCCGCCCAATTCAATTTCGCCCAACTGCGGATGATTGAATTTGCGCCAGTTGACATAGCCCTTGCCGCCGAGCTTGGCATCATTCCATTGCAACAATTTCAAATCATCCGCGACAGGATGGTCGCGGTACCAATCAATGAATTTATATTTCTCGATGCCCGCGCGCATTTGCGGACTCCAAATCTCGACGGTCCACGCAAAGACGCCCATATGCTCATACATCCACGTATCGAACGAACCTGTAATCACCTGCTTGGGATGATATTTGAAATCGTGAAAGACCGAAGCATGGGGATAACCGGTCAGCTGCGTGCCTTTGTCGCCGATTTTTCTGAACGTCCACAAATCTTCGGCGGGCATTTCGTCATCGCTGCGGTCATCGTACGGACGCAGCAGCACGCCGCTGAACGTGTGAAAAGCCACCGCGCCAGTAATATTCGGATGCGTCGCCACAAACTGCGTGAGATTGCGCACTTCCGGTTCGCTGGTCGGAAACGGGCCCGCGCCTCTTTGTTCGCCTTCCGGACGCCAGCCCATCGGAAAATTGCGATTCAGGTCAAGCCCTTCTTTGCGCGGCGCCAGTGTCATGGTCACGCCATCGAAATTTTCAAAATAACCTTCGGGCAATACGCGATAATACGTGCCGCCCGTTTCAATCGGATCGCGTTGAATCAACAGGCGCGGCTCGTCGGGATGCGCTTTCCACGGACCATTCGGGTCAACGATTCGCATCGTCAACACGCGCCCGTCGTCATCCATATCTTGTTCAATCAAACCTTCAATCGGTTCTTCGTCGTACGGATACGGGCGCGTAGACGAGCGAATCACTTTCGGTTTCGCGGCGAGCGCCCACTCCGCGCCGTCCGGATTGAGTCGCGGACAAATGTAAAATGCGCGCGTATCGAGCGCGCGCGTCACTTCGGCGTCCGCGCCATAATTTTTGACCAGATAGTCAATGAAATAAACGCACGCCGACGCGGGCGACACTTCAGACGCGTGAATATTGCCATCCACCCACAGCGCGGGTTTTTCATCGTCCGCGCCGGTTGCGCTATTCGTCACCGTCGCGAGCCACACCTCGCGTCCTTCGTGACTCTGGCCAATGCTTGTCACGCGCACGAGCTGCGGAAATTCTTGCGCGAACTCGTTGAGAATGCGCGCGAGTTCAGCGTATTTGTAATAATGGTCAAAAGTGACGTTTGGCATTTGTAAAATAAAAGGTCCAAGCTAAAGGCGCAAAGTAAAAACGGTTTCAACTTTAACTTTTAGCTTTGAACTTTTAGCTTTTAACTTGTTCTACGTTTTCAAAAAACCGCGCATAACTCTCAATCCCGCGATAAAAATTCGGCAGATAAAAATGTTCGTTCGGTCCGTGCGTGCCATCGTCCGGCAAGCCAAAACCCATCACGACGACATCCACGCCCAATTCATCATTCAACGAATTGGTGACGGGAACACTCCAACCCAAAAGTTGAAACACGGGCGCGACCCCGAACGTTGCTTGCAGCGCATCCGTTGCCGCGCGCGTAAAACGCGAAGTTTTGTTCAATAAAACAGGTTCACCCGCCGCGAGTTGTTTCACCTCCCAGTTTATGGTGTTCGGCGCGTGGGCGCGCAGATATTCTTCCAACTGCCGCTTGATGTTTTCGGGGCGCTGATTCGGCACGAGGCGCATAGAGATTTTCGCCATCGCTTTGGCGGGCAAAACGGTTTTGGAACCTTCGCCCGTAAAACCGGCAAGCAAACCATTCACTTCGAGCGTCGGACGCGCGCCGGTGCGTTCGACCACCGAAAAATTTTTCTCGCCCCACAATTCGCTCACGCCTGCCGCGCGTGCCCACGCTTCATCCGTTATCGGCAAACGCGCCAGCGCCGCGCGCTCCTCGTCCGACAATACGCGCGCATCGTCATAAAAGTTCGGCAGCGTTACGCGTCCGTCCGCGTCGTGCATCCCCGCAATCAATTCCGCCAGCGCCTGCGCGGGATTGTGAATAACGCCGCCGAACGAACCAGAGTGCAAATCTTGCGCGGGGCCATATACCCATAATTCAAAATAGCACAAGCCGCGCAAGCCATACACAATGCTCGGCAGATCGCGCGTCGCCATTTGCGAATCCGCGTTCAACGCCACATCGCATTTCAATTTTTCCGTGTGCGCGCGCAAAAATTCGGCGAAATGCGGCGAACCGATTTCTTCTTCGCCTTCGACAATGATTTTGACATTCACGCGCAGCGAATTTGTTTTGAGCAACGCCTCTAACGCTTTCATCACGGCAAGCGTTTGCGCTTTCATATCGGACGCGCCGCGCGCGTAGATGGTATCGCCAATGATAGTGGCTTCAAAGGGGGGGGTGAGCCATTCGTCCAACGGGTCAACGGGCTGCACGTCAAAATGTCCGTACACCAAAATCGTCGGCGCGTCGCCCGCGTGCAGCCAATCGGCATACACAAGCGGCTGTCCCGCGCCGGCGCCGGTTGGCATAATTTCAACATGCTCCATGCCCATCGCGCGCAAATTTTCCGCCACCCATTCCGCGCCTTTTTGTACATCCGCGCGATGTTCCGAGAGCGTAGAAATAGTTGGCAGCGCGAGAAAATTTTTCAGTTCGGCGAGACTTGGCGCGTGATGTTTTTCCGCGTAATGAATTGCGTTCAACATATTTTTCCTTTGGCTGCGATATCAATACGCGCGTGCGCTTTTTGCTTGCGCGACGATATTTTCAATTTGCCCCAAATGCGAATCATCATGCAGCAACCCCGTCACAAAACGCGAGACGCAATTATGCGCAAGCCCCGGGCGTGGTTCGTATGTATTGTCGAGATGCGGCGCAGCGGGCCAAAGTTCCAATGTGGCGAGCCGCAGCCGCCGCGATTCTTCCAAATGTTCGCGGCATTGTTGAATCGTCGTCACGTTTTGCCAAGCCAATTCAAAGCGCGAACGTTCGCTCCCGCGTTTTACGCCCCGCGCCAATTCCGCCGCGATGAACGCGTATTCTTCCGCCGACGCGGTGGTGTGAACAATCACATGACCCAGCGTCCACGCCAAATTCACATCGTCAGCATCACTCGCAAAAGTGTCATTGGCTTCGGGGTCGCGCGGCACAAACGTCACATCCGCATCCTCACATTCTGCAATGAGGCGCATCATGCGGTCAACCATTTCATTGGTAAAGCGCGATAAATCCGCTTGCGAAATTTTTTCGCGTTCGACAAATTGTTTCGTCGTGAGTTGCCCGTCGTGGACAGGTGTAAAGTCAAGCATCAAAGCTCTAATCTCCCGTCAAGTCTCTAATTTTCCCGCGCGCATCGCTAGCAACAACGCGTCCTGATCTACGGGAAGGCGACGCACGCGCACGCCGCACGCATTATAAATCGCGTTCGTAATCGCGGGCGTCGTCGGAATCGAAGAAATTTCGCCGACGCCTTTGGCGCCAAAGGGCCCCGCTGAAATTTCGTCTTCGACAATGAACGACACGATTTCGGGAGTATGCTTGATGCTCGGCATTTTATATTTCGCGAACAAGTCGGACCAGACTTTGCCCTTTTCGACAATAAATTCTTCGGTGAGCGCATTGCCGAGACACATCATAATGCCGCCTTCGACTTGGCCCTGCAGCGCGAGCGGATTCAACGCGCGCCCAATGTCCGTCGCCGTCACAATTTTCAAAACATGCGTTTCGCCGGTGTCGGGATCCAGCTCGATTAACGCCGCTTGCGCCGCGTACGAAAAACCAAAGTGCATGTCGCCTTCCACGCCCAGCGGTTTGGTCGCGGGCGCGAAATATTCGTGCAAATAACGCGTCGGGCGATTTTCTTGGCGCGCGCGTTTCACGATTTCGGCGAACGGCAATTTGTGTCCGTTTTGACTCACGTAACCATCTTTAAAAGTTAATTGCGCGGGCGCGGCGTCGAGATATTCGCTCGCGGTTTCCGCCAAAATTTCGCGCATCCCTTTAGCCGCATAGCGCGCCGCGTTGCCCGTGACAAACGTTTGACGCGACGCGGTGGTGGGGCCCCCGTCGGGCGTCAAATCGGTGTCGCTCAACAAGACACGCACGTTTTCATACGGCAAACCCAATTCCTCCGCCGTAATCATCGCCAAAACAGTCGGCAAGCCCTGCCCGATTTCCGCCGCGCTGCTTCGCACTTCAGCGGTGCCATCTTCAAACACTTCGACTTCTGCCGCGCTCTTGTCGGGCGCGCCGCCGCCGAGACCGGTGTTTTTGAACGCCGCCGCGAAACCCCAAGATTGGAGCTTGGAGACTGGAGATTGGAGATTCGAGTCTCTCTGTCTTTTCACCTCTTGCTCAACAAGCCGAATACATTCCAACAATCCCGCGCTCTCTTTGACCACTTGGCCCGTGCTCGTCGTGCTGCCAATTCGCAATGCGTTCATACGGCGCAGTTCGAACGGGTCCATATTCAGTTGATGCGCGAGTTCATCCATATTCGATTCGACGGCAAACGCGGACTGCGTGACGCCAAAACCGCGAAACGCGCCTGCAGGCGGATTATTGGTGTACATCGCATAGCAGTCAATTTTCACATTCGGCACCGCGTAGGGACCTGCGGCATGTGTCGCCGCGCGTGTCATCACCTTGTCGCCGAGCGACGCGTACGCGCCGCTGTCGCCATAAATTGTCGCTTGCGATGCTACCAGCGTGCCGTCTTGTTTCGCGCCCGTTTTGACGCGAATCACTGTCGCGTGACGTTTGGGATGCGACACCAAACTTTCGTGACGCGAGTACAACATTTTCACCGGGCGCCCCGTCGCTTTTGCCAACAGCGCGACATGAATTTGCGCGGCGATATCTTCTTTGCCGCCAAAGCCGCCGCCGATTAACGCGCCGCGCACGCGCACCTCGCGCTCTTCCATATTCAACGCCGCCGCGATTTGCCGGCGATCTTCGTACGGAATCTGCGAACCGCAAATGACTTCAATTCGTCCATTCTCCAACACGCGCCCGATAGAACATTCCGGTTCCATAAACGCGTGTTCATAAAACGGCGAATGATATTCATTTTCGATAATCACATCCGCTTCGGCGAAACCTTTGTCAATATCGCCCTTTTCGACATGAATGTGTTTCAATAAATTGCCGTGGCCCGTCCCATCATTCACAATAATCGTTTCCGGTTTCAACGCATCCACCGGATTGTCCACCACCGGCAATGGCTCGTACGCGACCTCGATTAAATCCAACGCGCGCTGCGCGATTTCGCGCGTGTCCGCCGCCACAATCGCGACCGCATCGCCTTGATACCGCACCTTGTCGTAACACAACACGGGCCAATCGTTATAAATCAAACCGTGATTTTTGGAACCCGGCACATCGTGATGCGTCAAGACCGCGCGCACGCCGGGCAGCGCTTGCGCTTGCGCGACGTCAAGCTTTAAAATTTTGGCGTGCGGAAATTTTGCGCGCAGCGTCGCGCCCCACAACATATCGGGAAACGCGTAATCATCGGTGTACTTTGCCGCGCCGGTCGCTTTGGCAATCGCATCGGGACGCGGCAGCGGTTTGCCAATCACGTCGAGCGGCGCTTTGGTCGCGGGCAAATTGGGAATCACGGTTTGGCGCGCGGCGTTCGGCTCGCGCATTTCCTCCGCCGCGAATTGAATCGCATTCATAATCGCGACGTACGCGCCGCAGCGACACAACGTATCCTTTAACGCCACCTTGATTTCATCGGTCGTCGGATTCGGATTGTGGTCAAGCAAATGTTTGCTCTGCATCAACATTCCCGGCGTGCAATAACCGCATTGCAGCGCGCCTTGATGAATGAAATGCGCTTGCAGCGGATGCAGGGCGGGTGTAGTCACGGAACCCGGTTCCGTGACTACACCCTGTTCCGTGACTACACCCGGTTCCGTGGCTACACCCGGTTCCGTGGCTACACCCGGTTCCGTTGCAGCCCAGGTTTGCGCCAATCCTTCAATCGTCAACACCTCTGCGCCTTGCGCTTTGAGCGCGGGATAAATGCACGAGTCCACCGGCGTGCCATTCACAATCACAGTGCACGCGCCGCATTCCGCTTCATCACAGCCAATTTTTGTCCCCGTCAAACCGAGCTTGTAACGCAGCGCTGCCGCGAGATATTCGTTCGCTTCGATCTCTATCGAAATAGGTTTGCCGTTGACCGTCATATTCAAGTTTGTCATCGTTCCTTCTCCTGTCGAACCGTTTGCGCAATTTGCTTCTAGCGCGCGCGTTCCAACGCTTGGGTCAGCGTCCGCTTGAGCAACACAGGCAGCAACTCGTGGCGATACTCTTTGGTCGCGCGGTGCGCCGAAGTGCGCGGCTGCGCTTCATTCGTCAAAATCTGCGCGGCTTGACGCAATAGTTCATCATCCAAAATTTTCCCGCGCAAAAATTCTTCGGTCTGCTTTGCGCGGAACGGAATCGGCGCAACCGGGCCCGCGCTGATCGCAACTTGCGCTAGTCTCTGTTCTCTAATCTCTACTTTCACCGCCATGCCTAAAATCGGCAGCGCGACGCCTTGCGGACGCATCACCCGCGCGAACGCGCTCCCCTCATGTTCGCCCAGCGGGCGAAAACGCAGCGCCGTAATTATTTCACGCGTCGAATCCACCGCTGATTTGGCGGGACCCTTGAACAAGGTCGCGAGCGGTTTCCATTGATTACTGATAACGTGAGATTGGAGACTGGAGACTTGGGCGAACGCGTCCAACGCCATCAACGCGACCGTGCCATCCGCCGCGGGCAGCGCGTGCGCGACATTGCCGCACAACGTCGCCACATTCCGCACCTGCGGACCGCCGACGACAGCGGATGCTTCGGCGAGCGCGGTCGCGGTTTGTTGAATCCGTTTTGACGCGACAATTTGCGTATGCGTGACGCCGCAGCCGATGACGATGAAACCATCTTGGGCGCGAATTTCATTGGCGTCCGCGAGAAACGTCACATCCACCAGCGCGTCGAAATGCGAACGCTGCCCTTCGTAATATTCGGCTTGCGCGTCCACAAGCAAATCGGTGCCGCCCGCGATGACGCGCGCGCGCCCATCGTATTGCGCCAGCAAAGTCAGCGCTTCATTCACCGACGTTGGTAAATGATAATTATCAAATGCTTTCATGTGTATAGATGCGGCGCAAAGCATCGCGAGACGCGATGCTAGAATTTTTTGACGCCGCCGACGTTCTTGAAATGATAGACCAAAGAACGGTGGAAATAGACCAACGGCACTTTCCGAGCGGGGATGCCCGACGCCGTGCGCCATAACCGCAACGCAACGACCATTGATCGAAGTAAAGTTATTTTAACACAAATTTTGAATTCTGAATTTTAAATTACGCTTGACGCCAAAAAATCGCGCTCACGAATCTTTTTTCGCGCCCGCCATCATCAAACCCAACTCTTCAACCGACGTAGTGGGCGGCACAATGCCGACGATTTCTCCTTCGTACATCACCGCGATACGGTCGGACAAGGCGCGCACCTCTTCCAAATCTTCGCTAATTAAAAGCACCGCCGTGCCGGCGCTGCGCTGTTCGATGAGCCGTTTGTGAATATATTCCGTCGCGCCAATGTCCACGCCGCGCGTCGGCTGCGCTGCAATCAACACCCGCGGCGAACGACTTAATTCGCGCGCCAGAATCAATTTTTGGATATTGCCGCCGGACAGATTTTTCACCGGCGTTTCGAGCGAAGGCGTTCTCACATCATACTCGCGCACGAGACGCGCGACATGCGTGTTGACCGCGCGAAAATCAAACAACGCGCGTCTGGACAGCGGCGGCTCGGTATGCGTGATTAAAATCGCGTTTTCGGCGACGGAAAATTCGCGCACAATGCCCATCACCATTCGCTCTTCGGGAATAAACGCCACGCCCGCTTGAATCATTTGCGCGGGCGAATGATGCGTCACATCTTTGCCGTTCACGCGCACGCTGCCGCCGCGAATCAAACGCATGCCCACCACCGCTTCGGCGAGTTCGCGCTGCCCGTTTCCGGAAACGCCGGCAATGCCCAAAATTTCCCCGGCGCGCACTTGCAGCGAGACCTCTTTGACAGCGGGCAGCTGCTTGTCGTTTAGCGCTTGCAGTTTGTCAATTTGCAGCGCGGTTTCGCGCGCTTGCGCGGCGGGTTTCTCCCATTGCGTAATCACCTCGCGCCCAACCATCATGCGCGCGAGTTCTTTTTGATTCGTCGCCTGCGTCGCGACGCCGCCGACCACGCGCCCATCGCGCAGCACGACGACGCGGTCGCTGATTGCCTTGACTTCGTACAATTTGTGGCTGATAAAAATTAACGCGTTGCCCGCCGCGCGCAAGCGGCGCAAGATGCCAAAAAATTCTTGGACCTCTTGCGGCGTCAAGACCGCCGTCGGTTCATCCAAAATCAATAACGATGCATCGCGATACAACGCTTTGAGAATCTCGACGCGCTGCTGCTGCCCCACCGCCAACTGCCACACCAACGCGTTGGGATCCACGTGCAAACCGTATTGCGCGCCGAGTTCGCGCACGCGTTGGCTCACCACGTTCAAATCCGTCAGCGGTCCGCGCGACGATTTCAAACCCAGCGCGACATTTTCCGCGACAGTGAAACCCGGCACGAGTTGAAAATGTTGATGAATCATGCCGATGCCCTGCGCCAACGCGTCGGCGGGCGATTTGAATTGCACAACCTGTCCATTGACCGCGATTTCGCCTTCGGTCGGATGGTACATGCCGTACAATATTTTCATCAACGTGGATTTGCCCGCGCCATTTTCGCCGAGCAACGCCAGAATTTCGCCCGCGCGCACGTCCAAATTCACGCGGTCATTCGCCAAAACGCCCGGAAAGCGTTTTGAGATATTTCTCAACTCGACGGTTTGAATGGGCATGCTTGCTCAAACGGATAACAGCGGAACGAGAGCGAATTCCTATTCGATGGAAGGGATAAAACCTTTCGGGTTTCGGAAACCCGAAAGGTTTGTCCCTTGAACTCATCAGAAATCTGCTCTAGGTTCCGCCGTTATCCATGACTGTCTGTGTCGCTGCGACTTATTTGATGCCGGTCTGAATGCTGCCGTCCGCCAAACCTGCGATCGTTTTTTCCGCCAGGGCTTTTACATCATCGGGCAATTTGAACGCGGGATTGTAGACCATCACCAACCCTTTGTTGGCAAAGGTCGCGATAAAGACTTCGCCGCCGCGCGTGCCGCCGTTGATTTTTTCCATCATCCATTTGAGCGCCACGGTCCAATCATATACTTGGCTCGCGACGACAATATCCGGCGCGAGCGATGCTTGATCGGATTGATTGCCGAACCACAACACGCCCTTGTCTTTGGCGACGCTGACCGCGCCGACGACGCTTTGCGAGGTGCCGGTCAAGACGTCCGCGCCTGACGCGATTTGCGTTTGCGCGGCTTGCGACATTAACGCCACATCGCTGAACGAATTGGTAAAGGTGGTTTGCACTTTGGCGTTCGGGTCGGTCGCCAACGCGCCGGCTTCAAATCCTTTAATGGTCAACTGACCATCGCCCGCGGGAATCGGACCGAGCGCGCCCAAGATTTTGCTCTTGGACAATTTGACGCCCATCACGCCTTCCACATAACCGCCCTGGTCGGATGCGACGGTATAGGCAAAGACGTTATTGACGCCTTTTTCTTTGAATGTATCTACCGCTGTGCCCCAGGCAAATGCCGTGTTCGGGAAATCGGGCGCGATATCTTGGATGGATGCGCCATATTGCGACCCGTGTCCGAGAACGAGATCATATCCTTTGGTCGCGTAATCGCGAATCGCGGTTGCCGCATCGGTCACGTTAAACATATTTTCGGAATAGACAAACTCGAATTTATCTTTGCCCATTTCCGCTTGTATTTTCGTCAACGCGTCAATCATGCTCTGGCTAAACGCCAAATCATTCGCCGCGCTGGGCATCACGACCGCGACGCGAAATACTTTGGCGGCGGGCGGAGGCGCGGCGGTTGGCTGCGCGGGCGCGGCAGTCGGCTGTGCGGGCGCGGCAGTTGGCTGCGGCGCGGCAGTTGGCGCCGCGCACGCGGCAAGCGCGAGCAGCGCAATCAGCGCGAGTGTGAACAAAATATAACGGGTCTTCATTTTTTTCTCCTCCTTTAAGAGAAATGAATTTGGCAAGCAGGATGCGCCAGCCATTCCGACGGCTGGTCGTACGCCGCTTGCGCTTTATTCCCCCCGTTCAAAGGGTTTCGTCAGCGCGGTCGGCTGGGTCACGATTTGCCGCGCCGCGAAAATTAACGCGATGATGGTCAAGATGTACGGCAGCATTCCGGCAATATCAGATGGCAACGCAATGCCCAAAGTTTGAATCCACAGCTGCAGCGCATTGACCATGCTAAATAATAACGCGCCCAACATGACGCGGAACGGGCGCCATCCGCCAAAATATACCAATGCCACTGCGATAAAGCCCAAGCCGCTCGTGAGATTTTGTTGAAAAATGTTAAGCAAGCCGATGGACAGGGACGCGCCCGCGATGCCCGCCATCGTCCCCGCGACGATGACGGCGATATAGCGCACGCGCGCGACGCTGATGCCTAACGAATCGGCAGCTTCGGGCGTTTGTCCCACCGCGCGCACTTTTAAACCGAGCGTAGTCTTGTTCAAGATAAACCACGCCAACGGCACGCACGCGAACGCAAAATACACCAGAATGTTTTGGCTAAACAGAATCGGGCCCAGCGCCGGCAGCCCGCTCAACACAGGCAAATCCAATTCCGGAAAACCGACAATCGCTTTGGGTGTGCCGACCAATACCAAAAACAACAAATCAGAAAGGCCCAGTCCAAATAAATAAATTCCGATGCCGCTGATGCCCTGTTCTGCTTTGAGCGTCACGCTTATCACCGCGGTCATCAATCCCATTAGCGCGCCCGTCAATGCCGCGAGCGCCAAGCCCAAAAGCAGATTGTCCGTCCGGAGGACCGCATAATACGCGATGAACGCGCCCATCAACATGACGCCTTCCACACCCAAATTCAACACTCCGCTAATCTGGCTGAACATTTCGCCGACAGCGGCGTATAAATACGGCGTCGCGAGCTGGATTCCCGACGCGAGAATGCCAATGATGACTGCGGGAGCGAAAAGCTGTTCAAGCATGAGTTGGAGATGTGGTAGCGCGCTAGTGTGATAGTGCGGTAGTGCGGTAGTGTGATTTGTGATTTGCTTATGTTGTTGACGCGGGAACTATCTTGTCTTGAGGCGGGAGTTCGGGCATGGCATGACGCGTCGCGCGCCGTCGCGCCCAGATTTGGGACGCCACGACAAAGATAACGACCAACCCATCCAACGTCGTTACAAACGCGCCCGGAACCTGAACTGTCCGCTGCAAAGTATTCGCGCCGGTGAGCAGCGCGCCGAATAAAAATGACGCGGGAATGACGCCCAACGGATGCAGCGCGCCAAATAACGCGACGACGATGCCGTTAAAACCTGCGTTGCCTGTAAAACCCGTCGCCGAGCCATCGGTAAAGAGACGATGATTTACGCCCATCACTTCGACCGCGCCGCCCAGCCCTGCCAACGCGCCGCTGAGCGTGATGGCTAAAATTTGATAACGTCCCACATTGATGCCAGCGTATTTGGACGCCACGGTATTGAACCCCACCGCGCGAATGCGATAGCCAATCGTCGTATGCCACAACAAAATATAAGCCAAGACCGCGATCAGCACGCCCAACAAAATACCCGCGTGCAAACGCGTCGGGATGAGACGCGGCAAATCCGTCCACAACGGAAAACGCTGCGTCTGTGGAATGCGAATGCTATTGTCGAGACTGGTCGGGTCCATCAGCGCGCCATTCAACAAAAAGGTCATCAGTTGCACCGCAATCGCATTCAACATAATCGTGCTGAGAACTTCATTCACTTTAAAACGCGCTTTGAGGAAACCCGCGATGCCGCCCCAAAAACCGCCGCCGACAAAACCCGCCGCGAGCGCGAGCGGAATCAAAATGAGCGAAGGCAAACCGGATAGCGTCAAGACGACCAACGTCGTCGCCAACGCGCCAATAACGATTTGGCCTTCGCCGCCGATGTTGATAACGCCGCCGCGATAAGCGATACAAATGCCGACGCCGACAAAGAGCAACGGCCCCGCCTTGACGAGCGAATCGGCAATCGCGTTGGGGCTGCCGAGCGCGCCCTGAACCATGCCAATATACGCTTCGATCGGATTCGCGCCGAGCAGCCAAATAATAACGGCGCCGACCAGCAGCGCGAGTCCACCGGCGATAAAGGGGACAAGTATGAAATTGTAACGACCAAAATCAAAACGTTGGCGTGTCGTGGACATACCGCTTACTCTTTCTCGGGCAGAACGACGTTCACGAAACAATGCGTACGCCAAATCGCGCGGCGTACGGACGGAAAGAGAATCAGCGGCACTTTACGAACGGGGAGTGTCCGACGCCGTGCAGCGCCCATGTTGCACGACCAGCTGAAACCGTAAGGGGGCAATTCCTACAAACTATTTTAATGCTTTATCATAGATATACCAAAAATACGTTCCTTGTCAATGCCAAAACGCGCGAAATTTTTTGACTCAATCGGTACCTTTGGTCCATTCAAAAATTACAGCGTCCCGCGCTCGCCGCGCACAAAGGGCAAACCCAGCGCCGCAGGCGCGCCCAAACGTTTGCGGATCGCCGCGCGCGAACCGATGAGCAGAGCCAAAATTGTCAACGCATACGGCAGCATCTCTAAAAAGAATTGCAGATTGCGGTCATAAAAAAATGGATTCGCGATACCAAACACATTTTGAATGCCTTGCGCGTCCAGCGTAAACCGCCGCAGCGAGCCGAACAAGTACGCGCCCACCGCCGCGCGCACCGGGTCCCATTGCGCGAAAATCACGAGCGCAATCGCAATCCAGCCATAACCCGAAGTTGTAAATTCGCTGAACCATCCCGGCGTAATCGAAAGCGTAATCGCGCCGCCCGCCAAGCCCGCCAAAACACCGCCTGCGAGAACATAAAAATAGCGCAGCGCGTACACATCAATGCCCAACGAATCCGCCGCCGCCGGATATTCCCCCACCGCGCGCAAGTGCAGTCCCGCGCGCGTGCGATAAATATAAAACCACAAGATCGGAATCAAAAGATAGCCCACAAACACCAGCACGCTTTTGTTATCAAAAAACACTGGGCCAAAAAACGGCATCTGGTCCAACAGCGGAATACTATAGATCGGCAAAGTCGGCACGCCGCGCGCGCTCGCCAAACCTTCGCCCAACACGAGCGCGAGACCCGCGCCCAAAAACGTCAGAGCCAAGCCGCTGACGACTTGGTCGGCGCGCAGCGAAATCACAACGACCGCGTGCAGCAAACTCAAAAAGCCGCCCGCCAACATTCCCGCAAGCAAACCGAGCCACGCATCGCCAGTCGCCGCAGCCGTTCCGTACGCCGCCACCGCGCCCATCAACATCATCCCCTCAACGCCTAAATTCAGCACCCCCGCGCGTTCGGCAAGCAGTTCGCCCATCGTCGCAAATAGCAACGCGGTCCCGTTCGAAACACCGGCAGAAAATATATTCGCCCAGAAATTCATTGTAGAGGTAAAGGGTAGACAGGTAGATGAGTAAACAGGCAAACCAGCATTGACGGCAAGTAAATCGAAACCCGTTTACTTGCGCTTTGTTTCCCTGTTCCCTATTTAGCTGCTGCCTTGATTATTTTGCCCTTTCAAATTTGATGCGATAGCGATTCAATACCTCGCTGCTAATCAACGTGAATAATAAAATGCCTTGCAACATGCGCGCGATGCCACTCGGTTGAATTTCGCGGCTGCCGATTATCAAACCGCCAAAGAGAATCGCCACCGGAATCACCGCCCACGGATTTAACTTGGCGAGCCACGCCACAATAATGGCGGTAAAACCATAACCGGGCGAAATGCGATCTTGCAAACGATGCACCACGCCCGTCACTTCGGACATACCGCCCAAGCCCGCCAGCCCGCCCGCCAACATCATGACCATAATCGTCATCAGCGCGATGCGGACGCCCGCATATTGCGCCGCATTCGGATTGTCGCCGATGAGTCGAATCTCGTAGCCAAAGCGCGTATGCGTCAACAGGTACCATACCGCCGCGCACGCCAGAACCGCAAACACAAAACCAAGATGCACGGTCAAGCCCGAAAACGGTTTGAACACTGTCGCATAATCGGCAAGCCGCGGCAGCCACGCCGCGCGCGGAAAAGTCGGCGTCATTTGAAAGCCGCGCTCGCTCCACGGTCCAAACACCCAATACGCGACAAAAAACAGCGCGATATAATTCAACATCAACGTCGTAATAATTTCATTCACATTCAAGCGCGCCTTGAGCAAGCCCGGAATAAAACCCCACAACGCGCCAAAGCCAAAACCCGAAAGCGCCATCAATGGAATAAACAACCACGGCGAAGCGTCTTTGCCAAAGAGCGTTTCGACAATTAACGTCGCGCCCCAAGCGCCGAGATAAAATTGGCCCTCGGCGCCAATATTCCACAGCCGCATTCGAAATGGAAGCAAACACGCCAAGCCAGTCAAAATCAACGGGGTCGCCTTGACCAACGTATCGGAAAACACGCCGAGATTGCCGAACGCCGCCAAATAAATCGCGCGAAACGACGTGAGCGGATTGCCGCCCACGTACAACAAGATCAATGCCGTCAACAGCAGCGCGAGCGCGACCGAACCGAGCGATGTCGCCCACGGCAACCATTTGGGAATACGCAAACGCGGTTCAAGCGCAACGCTAAAAGGCAGCCGCGGGCCGCGCGCGGGCCGCGGTTTGGGTGTAGAAATAGTTTCCGTCATTAGCTCTTTCCCGTCTTGCGTTACTCTACAAAACAATTATTTTCGACCGCGCCCAAGTCTGAATACGTCGCCGTCATTCGCGTTGGCGACATGCGCGCGTGGGCGCAATCCGCGCGTCGGAAATAGATTTTATTTCAACGCCGCCAAATTCTGATACAACTTGAGACCCAAGCGCGGATGCGCCTCGCACAACGCAGCGAGCTCGGCTTTAGTCAAGGCAAACACGCGCGAACTTTCTTGCGCCACCGCGCAAAGAGCCGTCGCAGCGCCAAAGGCAATGTCCGCGCCAATCACTTGGCCCTGCCCCACCACGCGGTCTTGCATTCGGAATGCGCCGTTGACGACGAGATAGAGGGTGTGCGGTTCCAGCACGGCGCCTTGCGGCACATTGAACGCCTTGCCCGCGCGATTGATGAGATACACTTCGAGCGGCGTGATATTTTTCAGCGCGGGAGCGTTTAACGCGCGCAAACGCTTTTCATGATCGCGCGCCGCTTGTTCAAAGGCGGGCGCGACGAGTTCATAATATTCGCGGGCAGCTTCCGTGAGTTCAAATGGGCCCAGTTCCCATGCCGTATTGAGTTTCGCGAATTTCACAATATCATAGCGCGCGGTCTGATGAAACACCATGCCCGGCGCATAACTCGTCGGCAGCAAGCCCATCTCCAACATCGTCTGCTGCATGCGCGGACTATACGCGCTGACATCGCATTCGATTACTTGCGCTTCATATTCCGCTTGCGCTTGATTGATTGCCCAATTCAACAAGCCGCCCTTGACATTCTCTTCCTGCGCGATCAATTCCACAATACGCACGCTCGCGTGCCGTTCATAATGGACAAAACCGAGCGCGCCCAAGACGCGGTCGCCATCCATCGCCACGACATAGTTGCCTTTGCGCGCGGCGAGCTGCGGGATACCTTCGTCCAAATGCATTCCGCTGAAAATTTCCGGTTCGATCACGCGCCCCTGTTCGATTTTCAAAACGCGCATCATCGCCGTCGCGGTGAGCGGTTGGATGTCCAGCGTGGTATCGAGGGGATAACCGCGTACGTTTTCGCGCACAGTGATCGGCTCATCGAGTTCAAGATTTTTCAACGACAAGCGCGCGAGCGGCGCGACAGCGGCTACAACTTTGGCGCGCCCGATACGGCGCAGCGTGCGCCCATTGCCAAAGAGCTGTCCCGCCAAAATCAAACTTTCGCGCCATTTCATTTGATAATGCAGCGGCAGAAAACCGAGCGGCACAAGCCCAATGCGATCATTGATTTTTTGCGTTTTCGGATGCGTCGTGCGCGCTTCGGCGAACGCGAACTCGACGCGTTCATCCGCCGCGTCCACCACCGATTCCAAAATCAGGCGCCCCAATCCTTTACCCGCTATATCGGGGTCAACCACCACGCGTCCAATCTCGCCAATCAAATCATTGTAATCGCCAAAATTCAAAATGCACGCGCCCGATGCGACGATTCTGCCCGCGTCTTCGACGACGAGCCAAATAATATTATCCGAATAGACGCCGCGCTTGATCCATTGCGGATCGTAAAATTCGGGCATCGAATAATCTTCGCCGTAATTTTCTTTGAACAGATTGATGACCGCTGCAATATCGTTTTCTTGAATGGGGCGAACGTTCATGGCGCCTCGCGAAAAATTGGATTTGAGATTGAGACCGCTGCGACAACTGGAGCGCTGACGGCTTACCGTCTAAATTCGCATCCGATTATCGCACAACATTTTGATTGCGAGAATAGCCCTTGCGTGTTCATGCAAGCGGCGTCAATTCGAGCAAGTTATAAAAACGCGCGCAAGCGCGTCGGGGAAAAGACAAAGACTCGGCGGGATATGTTTTTATTTTTGCGAACGCAGCCGCGCCATGTAATCGGTCATTTGACCAAACTCCGCGCAAATTCCAAAAACGCCGCGACGTCTGAGGCATTGCTCACCAAGCCGACGGACACGCGCACCGCGCCGCTGCTCTTGCCATCTACGCACAGCCGAAAATCGTCAATCGTGAAACGCGCTTCGTGACCGGGTTGGCGAAAACATTGCGACAGTTCCGTGCCGGTGATGCCGAGCGCGATTTCGCCGCCGCCCGGATTGCAGAAACAACCGGTGCGCAGCGAAATATTTCGCGCGTTCGCGCGGCGCTCGATTTCGCGGTGATCCAGCGCGCGCCCGTCCGCGTCATAAAAATTCATCGTGACCGTGCCGCCGCGCCGCGTCGTATCCAACGGGCCGTACACGCGCGCCAATGTCGCGCCGTTCGCGTGATGCAGCGCGCTCAATTCATCCAAAAGATATTGCGTCAGAACCATGACGCGCTCGTGAATCGCGTCGTATCCAATCTCGGCGATGTGGCGCAAACCGATTTCGACGGCGGGAAGCGCCAAATAATTCAGCGTGCCGTCCTCGAACGCGGCTTCGCCTTCGGACAAATAATACTTGTCGCCCTGCACCGACGCGACGGTAATCGTGCCGCCCGCGAACCAGGGCCGATGCAATTTTTTCAAAATCGCGCGTTTCGCGATGAGCGCGCCGACGCCTGTCGGATAGCCAAACACTTTGTAAAACGATTGTGTCACGAAATCGGGTTTCACCTGCGACAAATCGAGCCGATTCGTCGGCGTGAACGCCGCGGCGTCGAGTAAAACATCCCAGCCGCGCGCGTGCGCCCATTCCACAAATTCGAGCGGATGCTGCACACCAGAAAAATTGGACTGCGCCGGATACGCGAATAAATTATTGCCGCCCTCATTGGGACGTTCCAATTCTTGCGCTAAAACATCCTGCGCCAAATACATATCCGGCAGCATGACCGGCACGTACGTCACGCGCGCGCCGCGCGCCCGCGCGAATTCGCGGATGCCATTCACCGAATTATGATTGTCGAACGTCAACAGATAACGATCGCCGGGCGCAAAGGGATACGCTTCGCCGACGAGTTTCAGCGCGCCGCTCGCGTTCTGCGTAAAAATCGCGCAGTACTCGTCCGGATCGGCGTTGAAAAAATCGAGAATATACGCGCGCGCGCGTTCGACCAAATCGGTCATGGCTTGCGAAGTCGGGTTGGACGAATGCGGATTGCCAAATACCTGTGTCCGCAAAAGCTCCAGGTGCGCGCGCAGCTGCGCGTCGGCGTACAAACCGCCGCCGGTGTAATCGAGATAGACCTGCTTGCCCGCGTCGAGCCGCGCGTATTCGGCGGCGCGCAGCGCGTCAATTTTTGAGGTGGCGCGATATCTTGCCGCCAACGCGTCGTTCATTCAATTATTCCCCTGTCCATAGACAAACAAATCGCTGATGGATTCGCCCAAATAATTTTTGCGAATCGCGTCCGCGAAAACGTGCGCCACCGAAACGATATGCAGTTTGGGATGGCGTTTGCTCGGCGGCTGATAAATCGTATCGGTCGTGACAATGCCGGTGATTTCGGGCATCGCGCCGAGTCGTTCCAGCGCGCTGCCGGTAAAGAGGCCGTGCGTGCAGACCAGTTGAATTTCAGTGACGCCCGCTTCGACCAGAATGCGCACGATTTCGAGCATCGAGCCGCCGGTCGCAATCTCATCGTCATAAATCAACGCGCGTTTCATGCCGCGCAGCTGCGCGCCGATGAGTCCGCCGATATGCACCTGCGTATCTGAAACGCGCTCTTTGTTGCCCGCGGCGACGGGCAAGCCGCCCAAATCTTTGGCAAAGCGCGCCGCCGATTTCGCGCTGCCAATGTCCGGCGCAATCACAATCGTATCGTCAAGTTTTTGGCGTGAAAAATATTCTTGAAACACCGGGCGGCTGGTGAGCGGATCCGTCGGCACGCTAAAAAAACCGTGCACTTGGGGCGAATGCAGCATCATCGTCATCACATTCGTCGCGCCCGCCGTTTGCAGCAAATCCGCAACCAAGCGCGCGGTGATGGAAATGCGCGGCGCGTCTTTTTTATCCGAGCGCGCGAACGAAAAGTACGGAATGACCGCATGCACTTGTTTCGCCGAAGCCGAGCGGGCGATATCGAGCATCATGAACAATTCCATCAGATGGTCGTTCACCGGCGGCGTCAGCGATTGAATGAGGTACACATTGCGCCCGCGCACGGTCGAGCCCAACTGCACATACAAATTATCGTTGGTGAAACGCGTAATCGCGGTCGGTTCCAGCGGCACGCCGAGCAGCCGCGCGATTTCGCTCGCCAGCGCGAGATTGGAACTGCCGCTAAAAACGCGAATATCGTTGAGATTGAGCAGAGTAGGCACAGTCATATCATGGAGTAAAAGAGAGATTGCCGACCAAGCCCGCGTCCTTGTCGCCGGGCATATCGGAATAAAACGGCAGCGCGCCGCCGTTGCTGTACGTGCGAATGCGATTTGAAACGATGGTCACGGTCGCTTGTTTGCCCGGTTCAATCGGACCCGAATTAACTTTCAATTCATCAATCACAAACGAATGCGGCTGCGCGCCCTGATTTTCAATCGTGAGCGTAATCGCCTGATTGACCGTGCCGGTGAGAATATTCGGCTCGAACTGCGTATCGCGCGCCACGATTTTTAATGGCAGCGGCGGCAGCGGCGTGCTATTGGCGCCGCAGGCGGCGAGCCAAAACAGCGCGCCAAGCGTCAACACCAGAATACGTAAAATCATTTTCATATTTTTTTTCCGCGTTCGCCGCGTTCACGCCTCGGCATTGCGCCGCACGCGTTCCGATAACGTCCGCATCAGCTCAATGACGAAATGCGGCGAATGCTGCACGAGAAAATAAAAATCGCCTTGATTTATTTCGATCACCACGCACGCGGTTTTCGCCGTCGCGGTGGCGCTGCGCGGCTTGTCATCCAACAACGCCATTTCGCCAAAAAACCCGCCCGGTTCAACCACTTCCAAAACGCGTTTCGTATTGGCGATTTCAACCTGTCCCGCTTCGATCATATACATACATTCGCTGTCGGCGGCGCCTTCGGCAAAAATAATTTCGCCCGCCGCGAAATGTTTGGTATTGCGCTCGCGTTTAATCGAATCAATCATTGCCACAAATCACCTCGCTCCGTCGCGCTTGATTGTTTGAACCGTCTGGGATGCCGCGCGCGTAAACATTAAATTGTCGCTCGCAATCGGCACAAGCGTAAAGCCATCTTGTAACGCGCGGCGCGCATGTTCGACATCGGGACAAAACAAGCTTATGGGAATTTTACGCGACATGCCAAATTCGCGGACGCGCGCAATCGCCGCCTGCGTCTCGGGCGCATCAATCTGCCCGAGCTTGCCGAGACTGCCGGACAGATCAAATGGGCCAAGCATTAACGCATCCACGCCCGCGACGTTTGCAATCGCTTCCACGTTTTCCACTGCCTCGCGATGTTCGATTTGAACAATCAGCGCGGTTTCGTCGTTCGCATTTCGCAAATAATTTTGCAAATCCGCGCCATACCGCGACGCGCGTCCGACTCCCACGCCGCGCCCGCCTTGCGGCGGATACTTTGCCGCGAATACCGCGCGCTGCGCGTCCTCCGCGCGGTTCACTTGCGGCAGAATGATCCCCGCCACGCCCAAGTCCAACACCTTGCCAATCCACATTCGTTCATTGATCGGCACGCGCACAACACAGGGACATTTGTCATTCACCGCTTGCGCGATGCATTGAACATCATGCAAATCGAGCGCGCCATGTTCCATGTCGAGAAACAACCAATCGAATCCCGCGTCCGCGCACATTTCCGCCAGCGCGGGCAGTGGCAGCGTGAGCAGCGTGCCGATGAGGCGTTCGCGCTTTGCAAGTCGTGTGCGAAAATTCAAGTCCTAATCTCCAGTCTCTAGTCCTCAGTCTCTAATTCGCCCCCGCCATCAACAAGCCGATTTTTTCAATATCCGCTTCGTCGGTACGCATCTCGCCCACAATCTGCCCATCATAAATCACCGCAATGCGGTCTGATATGGCAAGAATTTCATCGAGGTCTTCGGAAATGAGCAGCACCGCCGCGCCCGCTTCGCGCTGCTGCAACAAAAGTTTCTGCACCGCTTCCGTCGCGCCCACATCCAAACCGCGCGTCGGGTGCACCGCGACGAGTAAATCGGGTCGCGTTGAAATTTCACGCGCGAGAATCACCTTTTGCGTATTGCCGCCCGACAGCGCGCCGACGCGCGTATCCACGCCGGGCGTCGCGATTTCAAAGGTCGTCACGAGGTTTTCGCTCACTTTGCGCGCGGTGTGCCAGTTGATGGCGATGCCTTGCGCAATCGGCGCTTGTTTGTAACGGCGCAGAATTAAATTGTGCATGACCGACAGCCCTGAGGCGAGTCCTGTGCCGAGACGATCTTCCGGCACATGCCCGACGCCGAGTTCATGGATTTCGCCGGGAGCTTTATTGGTCAAATCGTACGCGCCGAGATGAATGCGCCCGCTGACGAGCGGACGCAAACCCGTGATGACTTGCGAAAGTTCGCGCTGCCCGTTGCCGGCGACGCCCGCGACGCCGAGAATTTCATGCGCGCGCACCTCGAGCGAAAGGTCGCGCAGCGCGGGCAAGCCGCGGTCGTTCAACGCGCGCGCGCGTTCGATTTTCAACGCGACCGCGCCCGCGTCCATTTTCTTTTTTTCGAGCGCGAACACGATTTCGCGTCCGACCATCAAGCGCGCCAAATCGTTTTTGGTCATGCCCTTGGGCGAGACACCCGCCGCTGTCACGCGCCCTTTTTGCATCACCGTCACGCGGTCGGCGATTTCCAAAATTTCGTCGAGATGATGACTGATAAAAATAATCGAACGCCCTTGCGCAATCATGCTGCGCAAGGTGGCGAATAATTCGCGCGCTTCGAGCGGCGTCAGCACGGCGGTCGGCTCGTCCAAAATCAAAATATTGGCGCCGCGATACAACATTTTCAAAATCTCGACGCGCTGTTGTTCGCCGACCGATAATTGCCACACATGCGCGCGGGGATCAACGTGCAGGCCAAATTGTTTTGAAAGTTCCGCGACGCGTTTTTCCGCCTGCGGCAAGTTCAAAAAGAAACGCGGCTCGTCCAAACCGAGAATAATATTTTCGGTGACCGTTTGCGAAGGCACGAGCATGAAATGTTGATAGATCATGCCGATGCCATACGCAATCGCGTCGCGCGGCGAACCAATGTCCGCGCGCTGTCCGTTGATAAAAATCTGGCCCTCATCCGCGCGATACAAACCCGCGAGGATATTTGTCAGGGTGGACTTGCCCGCGCCGTTTTCGCCGAGCAGCGCGTGAATCTCGCCGCGCCGCAAATCAAAATCCACATGATCGTTCGCCAAAACGCCGGGAAAGCGTTTGACGATTTGTTTCATTGCGATGACGTTGGTTGGTTCGGACATATTGGGAGTGTAGGGGCGGTTTGTGGCCGCCCCTACATTTTTTTATTGCGACAGTTTCGGCAGTTCGGCGATGACGTTTTCGTTCCACCAATACATGCCGTACTTTGCTTCAAAACCGGGCGCGCCAGGTTTGAATTGGTCAATATCGGATTGTTCGAAATGTTGACCGGCGGCAATCACTTCATTGCCTTTGTTGTCTTTGATGGGTCCGCTAAAGACCGAAAAACGATCGAACTTGCCTGCGAGCGCGTCGGCAAGCACTTGGCGAATTTGCGGAATCGCATCGGCGGGAACGCCCGCTTGCGGCGTCTGTCCGTCCATGAAACCGAAAAGTCCGAGACCGCCATCTTTGACATCAAAGTATTCGGAACCCGCTTTCCATGTGCCGTCTTGCATCGCTTTGATGTCGGCAGCATAGATCGGACCCCAATTCCAGTACATTGTCGTCAAGCACGATTCGAGTTTGCAGTTGCCTTCGTAATCGTACGTGATTGCCCATTTGCCGCGTTCTTTGGCGGCTTCGGCGTTCGCGGGCGTGTCCGCGCCCGTCATGACCACATCGGCGCCGCCATCGAACAATGATGCCGCAGCGTCTTTTTCTTTGACGGGATCGTGCCATGTGTTGATCCAGCGCACGTCCATCTTGCATTCGGGGCATGTTTTTTGTACGCCCAATGCGAACGCGTTGCCCAAACGAAATTCTTCGGGAATGGGGAACGTGGCGATGTAACCGACCTTTGGATTATTATCCGCTTTGGCGCGCGCGCCGGCGATCATGCCCGCCATGTATTTGATGGTCTCCATGCCGCCGAACATGTTGCCGAAATTTTTGCCATTGCTCTTGTAACCCGAGACGTGCAAAAATTTAATATCCGGGAATTCTTCGGCTACGGTCGCCATCGGGTCCATATAACCGAACGAGGTGGCGATGATCGCGTCGAATCCTTTGCGCGCGAGCGAGCGAATCACCTGCTCGGCTTCGGTGCCTTCCGGCACGAGTTCGACATACGCGGTGTGAACGCCCGGCATGTTCTTGTCAACATATTGGCGCCCCAGCTCGTGCGCCTGCGAATAGCCGCCATCGTCGTGCGGGCCAATATAGATGAACGCGACATTGTATTTGCCCTGTTCGATTTCGGGAATCTGGAATTTGCTGCCGGTATCGGCAGGCGCGGTGGTTGGCTGCGCCGCAGCGGCAGTGGGCGGCGCGGATGTCGGTGACGCGGCAGGCGTTGCGCACGCGGCGAGCATCAAAACCGCGCCAAGCGTCAGCGCGGCAATAATGAAAAAGTTGTAACGGACATAACGAAACATTTTTTTCTCCTCCTAATTTCTGAAAACCTGTCATTGTAAAATTGTCTAACCGCTTTGAGTTTGGTCATCACCTCCTTTATTGGCGCGATAGTGAGTTGGTTAGTTCGTTCGTGAAATAGTTACTCGCCTTGATGAGCGAATGGTCTCAACGCAAGTTTTTGCCATGCAGTAATTCATCCACCCATTTTTCTTCTTGCTCCAAAAGGGATGTGCGCGGCGGTTCGTGATAATTGAGCAAGCGCGCATACGCGCCATTGTCGTACGCTTTATTCAAAACAGTTTGAAGGTCGCAAGTGACATCGGGATCGGGCGCCATTAACGGAATGCGAAGGTTTGGCAGTCGTTCTTGTAGTGGAATGGGATAGACCTCAAAGCGATAGAGTTCGGGCGCGCGGCGCACATTGATTAGATAGCGATGCGGCGGCAACTGGATGAGACCCGCTTGCAGGACAGCTAGTGTCGGCGCGCCATCTTTGAGCAAGTCAATTTCGACGAGATGCGTTTCGCTTTCCAGAATTTCGCGCTGCTTGCGGAGATATTGCCTGCGCCCTTCCCCTTTGCGTTTATTCGTCGGACTCAACACCTCAATCAACGTAACAATGTGTTCATCCTCCAAACGCACAATCTCGACGAACGCTTCATGCACTTCAATTGGGTCGAGAAAAACGACAAGCGGTTCCGCTGGCGGTGGAGCATCGAGGACGGCTGGCGCGATAGCATACGCGGAAGCGAGTTCGCGCGTTTTCTTTTCCAAGACAAGCACGTCTGGAATGCGCGGCTGTAGTTCATTTACAAAGACGCGAATGTTCAAGCGCGCGGCGTACGTAGATGGAAGCGCGGGTTGCAGCGCATCACGAATATAGGTCATCAACGCGTGATGCACATCGCCCCACTCATTCGGATCTTCCAAATAGGGATTCATCCCCGGAAAAGGATTCGGCATCTTTTTAATCCGCGATTACATCTACAAAATCAAACTTGCGTACATCCACCAGTCCTTTATCGGTCAATTTTAGGTCAGGAATGACGGGCAGCGCGAGAAATGACAATGCCATGAACGGCGTATCCAAATCGCAGCCAAGTTTGCGCGTCGCCGCGTTGAGATGATCAAGTTCCGCGCGCACGCGCTCAATCGGCTGTTCGCTCATCAAGCCGCCGATGGGCAATGGCACGCGCCCGAGAACCTGCCCTTTGTCCACCGCGACGAATCCGCCCTGCATCGAAGCGATTGCGCGCGCCGCGCTCAACATATCATCATCATTCGTTCCGACAACGAGAATGTTGTGCGAATCGTGCCCGACGGACGAACCAATCGCGCCGCTCTTTAATTTGAAACCGCGCACGAAACCCAACCCGACATTGCCCGTCGCATGATGGCGTTCGATGACCGCCATTTTCAAAATATCGCGCGCCGTGTCCGAAACGACGAGACCATTTTGAATCAACGCGCGGTCAAATTCTTCACGCGTCATAAGTTGTCCGGGAATCAAACCGATGATTCGCAGTGTGTTTGCATTCGGCGCCGCGCGCACGCGCAAATCAACGCGCGACCAATCCACATTCATCGTATTGCGAATCGGCGGACGCGAACGTTCGTGGTCGTCGGGTTCCAGTTTGCCGCGATAGACAACGCGTTTGCCGCCGTAATAGACGCGCTCGATTTTCATTTCCTCGAAATTGTTAAACACGCAAATATCCGCGCGTCGCCCCGGCGCAATCGCGCCGCGATCTGTCAAGCGAAAATATTCGGCGGCATTGAGCGTCGCTATCGTAATTGCCGTAATGGGGTCGAGGCCGTGTTGAATCGCCGTGCGGACGATGTAATCAATGCTGCCCTTGTCCATCAAATCATCGGGCAAACGATCATCGGTGCAAAATAAAACGCGGCGCGAGGTTCGTTGATTGATGATGGGCAGCAGCGTCAATAAATTGTGCGCGTTCGACGCCTCCCGAATCATCACATACATCCCGCGCCGCAGTTTTTCATTCGCTTCCGCAACGGTCGTGCATTCGTGGTCGCTCGCAATGCCAGCCGCAACGTACGCCTCCAGATCGCGTCCCGTCAAACCCGGACAATGTCCGTCCATCCGTGTATCGGCAAACGCGCGCAATTTATCCAACACTTCTAAATCGCCGTTGATGACGCCCGGATAATTCATCACTTCGGCAAGCCCCAACACCCACGGGTCATTTTTGAATTCAATCAAATCGCTCCAGCGCAGCGTCGCGCCGCTCGTTTCCAAATGGGTCGCGGGAACGCATGACGATGCCATGACGTACACACTGAACGGCGTGTACTTGGACGCGTCGAGCATGTACCGAATCCCTTCGCTGCCCAACACATTCGCGATTTCGTGCGGGTCAACGACAACGGTGGTCACGCCGTGAGGCACCACCGCGCGGGCGAATTCGTACGGCGGCACGAGCGCGCTCTCGATATGCACATGCGCGTCAATAAAACCCGGGGCGATATACGCGCCCTTTAAATCGGTTATTTTTTTCGCGTCATAATCGCCCAAGCCGACGATGCGCGAACCCGAAATCGCGACGGACGTTTCTTCAATCTCGCCGGTGAATACATTGACCACGCGCCCATTCTTGAGCAACAGGTCGGCGGGAAGGTTGCCACGCGCGGATTGGATGAGAGTAGAGAGTTCCATATTATAAAAGAATCTCGACGGGGATCAGATTGCGAATTGAATCTTGTCAAAAACAGAATCGGTTGCGATAAAAAAAGTCGAGACGCTTGGCGTGTATTCGCGCTTTCATGCCATAATTCATTGGCGCGCGAATGGTTTTCCCCTAAAAGCGCAAAAAATCCGGTAGCTGCTTTCTTTCGCCTTTAGCTCACGCGTCCCGAAATCTGAATCGGCGCGCCCAACGTCTCAACCGGCTGAAGCGTGATGCCCATACCGCCAATAATTTGCTGTTCAAACGCGACATTTTCAGATTGCCACTGGCTCGCGATCTCGAGCGGATTGTCCGCTTCGAGCACAAGCTGTAAGACGCGTTCGGTATTTACATCTTGCAGAATTACATCGCCGCGCGGCAATGTGAACCAGCCATCTTCGCCGCTGACGCCCAGCAGTTTTTCATACACCGCCTGCGCGGTCGGCACATCTAGCACGCCAACATTCACATCGCCGAGATGCAGCGTTTGGCCAAGCCCTTGCGTTGGCGCAGGCACGCGCAGCGCGCGCGGCGTCACATCTTGAATCAAAAAAGGCAAGCGCGGGTCAGCGGGAAAAGCGGCGCGCCATGCCACGCGCTGTCCATCGGGCCGTTCGCGTTCGCCCGCCTGCGCGTCGCCGATATCAAAACCGCGCGCGCGCAGCGCCGCGATCTCCGCGTCGAGATTGTCCGATTCCAACACAAAACGCGCGAGCCGATTTTCATGTTTCAGCGCGGCGACAATAAGCGGCGACGCCTCTTCCGCCAAAGCTTGATCAAAAATACCAATCAGTTCCAAATACGTCCCATCCGCCAATGGCGCCAGCGCGTTTTGCGTGCCCATTTTCGGGTGTTTGCCGCCGCGCAGCACTTGAAAACCAAGCTGTTCGTACACCTCAATCGCCAGTTCGAGGTCGTCAACCGCGATGAGAATATGGTCAATGCCGAGAATCATTTTGCGAGATTAACCGCGCCTAAAACGAATCAGAAAATTTATCCGCTCGATTTGTTTTAGGCGCGACTCCTTTCAAAGCGCCGCGTATGCGCGCGCGTAATAAATCAAAACGCAGCCAATCGCGTTCATTCCCCATCCACCATTTTCCGCGCAATCTGGCGATGCCGTTCATACACCGGCGGCAAATCTATCGTCAACAGATTTCCATCTTGAACGACGACGCGTCCGTTAATTACGCTCAAATCCACGCGGTCCGTATTACAAAATAAAAGCGCGGCGACGGGGTCGTGACTGCCCGCGTATTGTAGCCGATTCAGATTGATGCCAATGAAATCCGCCGCTTTGCCAACTTCGAGCGAACCGATATCGTCGCGCCCTAAAATACTTGCGCCGCCGCGCGTGCCAAGTTCCAACGCGTCGCGCGCGCTCAACGCTTTTACGTCGCCGCCCACGCGCGCGAGCAACATCGCTTGACGCGGTTCGTGGAGCATGTGCGACGCGTCATTGCTCGCGCTGCCATCCACACCCAAACCAACTTTCACTCCCGCGCGCAGCATTTTGCGAATGGGCGCGATGCCCGAACCGAGCAGCATATTTGATGAGGGACAATGCGCGATGCCGGTGCGTGTTCGCGCGTATTGCTCGATTTCCGCGTCATTCACCCAAACGCTGTGCGCGAACCATACATCGTCGCCGAGCCATTCCAAACTTTCGGCGTACTCGACGGGACGCTTGCCGAAACGTTCGAGACAAAATTGTTCTTCGTCCATCGTCTCGGCAAGATGCGTATGCAAATTCACGCCGTACGCGCGCGCCAACCGCGCGGATTCAATCATCAAATCTTCGGTCACCGAAAACGGCGAACACGGCGCGAGTCCGACGCGGCACATCGAGTACGCATTCGGGTCGTGAAAGGTTTCGATAACGCGGCGCGAATCGCGCAAAATCGTTTCCTTGTCTTGCGTCACGCGGTCGGGCGGCAAGCCGCCTTGCGCTTCGCCGAGCGACATGGAACCGCGCGTCGGATGAAAGCGAATTCCAATCTCTTGCGCCGCGCGAATTTCGTCATCATGCGACGAACCATTCGGCACAAGATACAAATGGTCAGCCGCAGTCGTGCATCCTGAAAGGATCAATTCCGCAAGACCCACCAGCGCGCTGGTGTATACCGCGTCGGGCGTGAGATTCGCCCAGATGGGATAAAGGGTCTTGAGCCAATCGAACAAGACCGCGTTTTGCGCGGCAGGCACCGCGCGCGTCAACGTTTGATACAAATGATGATGCGTGTTGACGAGACCGGGCAAAATAATCATATCGCGCGCGTCAAGCACGTGGTCTGCCGTCAGCGGCAGAGCGGATGTGGCGCCCACCTGCTCAATCACGTTGTCACGCACAAACAATCCGCCGTCGGGGATTTCGCGGCGCTGCGAATCAAACGTGGCGAGTACGAGCGCATGCTGAACGAGGAGCGTAGCCATTTGGGGAAACTCGACGAAAAATTTTGTGCGGCGCAATCGTCATTGCGGCGGCGACGTTTTATGTCGCCCCAAGCAAGCGCGTTTACAATGACAAATCACGCGGCGTAACGCACAGCGACTCACTTGGATTATAGCAGAAAGCGAGAAGGCGCAAAACGTTTACCGCATTTCTGATAATTCCCTGCATTTCAAAAACGCGGCAGCTTGGCAGAGTTGGATAGTTTTCTGCGCTGCGCTTTAGCGCCAAATCCTTCAGGTCTGGAAATCTGGATTATCCCCAGCGTATTTCTGGTGATTACCTGAATTTCCAGACCCCAAGGGTTTTCGAAAACCCTTGGGGTCTGGAAATCCGCTGCGCTTTCGAGATATGGGTAATCACTCGGATATTTTCATTGACACCCCTTCCCCCCTCTGTTATACTCTCGCCGTTCGCAAGATTCAACGGAGCGTTTTCCATTTATGCCCAATAAAAAACCTGTCTTGTTCGTACACGATGGCGGCGTGGACGATTATTTGTCCACCGTTTTGTTGATAACGATGAAACACGTGCGCGTGCTTGGCATCGCCGTCACGCCCGCCGATTGTTATATCGAACCCGCCGTCAGCGCCACGCGCAAAATTTTAGACTTGATGGGTATCAAAAATATTAGCGTCGCCCAAAGCGCCGTGCGCGGCGTCAATCCCTTTCCGCGCATCTTTCGCCGCGACGCCTTTACCATTGACCATTTGCCCATCCTGAATCAAAAAGAAACTATCCGCGCGCCGCTCGCGCCCGAAAACGCGCCCGAATTCATTGTCAAACTTTTGCGCGCCGAAAATAAACCCGTCACCATTTTAGAAACGGGCCCCCTCACCACCGTCGCCGCCGCGCTCGACCTCGCGCCTGACCTTGAAACGCGCATCAAAGAAATTATTTGGATGGGCGGCGCGCTCAATGTGCAAGGCAACATAGACCCCATCATGGAAGGCGGTCAAGACCTCACCGCCGAATGGAATGTGTATTGGGACCCGTTCGCCGCCGCGCGCGTATGGGACACCCAAATTCCCATCACCCTCTGCCCGCTCGACATCACCAACAACGTGCCGGTCACCTCCGCGTTCTTGAAACAACTCGGCAAGCAATACAAATATCCGCTGTCCGATTTTGCGGGGCAATGTTACGCGCTCGTCGTGCATCAAGATTATTTTTTCTGGGATGTGCTGACCACCGCTTATCTCGGCCGCCCCCAATTTTTCACCGTGAAAGAATACGCGACCGAAATTATCACCACCGGCCGTTCGCAAGGTCGCACGCTCATCAAACCGGGCGGGCGCAAAATTCGCGCGCTCGACACCGTGGATCTCGCCAAATTTTACGCGTACGTGTTGGGCGCGCTAAAAAGCTGAAACGCGCGCCAAAGCATTTTGATTTTTTTTGCTTTTTGATTATAGAAAAAAACGCGCGATGAATTCAATCGAAAATCCAAAATCAAAAATCGAAAATTCCGCTCGCGTCACCGTCGTCGGCAGTTTCGCGGTGGGACTCACGCTGCGCGCGGAACGATTTCCCGTCAAAGGCGAAACGCTGCTCGGGCGTGACTTTGATTTGGGACCTGGGGGCAAAGGCAGCAATCAAGCCGTCCAAGCCGCGCGGCTCGGCGCGGACGTAGAATTTATCGCGCGCTTGGGCCAAGACAATTTCGGCGCCATTGGCGACGCGTTGTACGCCGCCGAAAACGTCGGCACAAAATATCTGCTGCATACCGATAAACGCAATACCGGCGTCGGCTTTATCGTCCTCGACGCGCGCGGCGACAATTTCATCATCCTCGACCCCGGCGCAAACGCGCTGTTCACGCCCGCCGATGTGGAACACGCGCGCGAACGCATCGAAAACAGCGATGTCGTCATTACGCAATTAGAGATTCCGCTCGAAACCGCCGGACATGCCTTGAAACTGGCGCGCGACGCAAATGTCATTAGCATTTTAAATCCCGCGCCCGCGACGCGCGTGCCCCCGGATATTTTGAAAAACGCCGATATCGTCACACCCAACGAAACCGAGCTGCGCATCTTGCTCGGACACGCGCCCGACGCGCCCATCCCATCCATTGACCTCTGTCATGCCCTGCTGCAACTCGGCGTGCAAACCGTCATTCTCACGCGCGGCGCGCAAGGCGCGCTAGTGGTGACCGCAGGCGGCTATCACGTCATGGCGGCAATGCAAATTCAGGTCGTAGATACCACCGGCGCGGGCGACGCCTTTAACGGCACGCTCGCGACATATCTTGCCAGCGGCATGCCGCTTGAACCGGCGACGCGGCACGCCATCGCGGCAGGCGCGCTGGCGTGCGCCAAACTCGGCGTCATCCCCGCGCTGCCCAACGCCGCCCAAGTGAACGAATTTTTGCGCGGTGAATAAACGCCCCGCCGCGCGCTAAAAAACACTTGCGCTTTTCAGCTCCATGAACGCTTTGCCCCGCACACACATCCTCGAGCTCTTGCGCGGGAGGCGTGACGAAACAATTCCCTGTTTCAGCGGACTCTCTACTCTCATCGCGCCGGCGCTCGCCGAACGCGGTCTGCTCTTTCACGAAATTCATCACGACCCGCGTCAAATGGTCAGCGCCGCCGCCGCCGCGCATGAATTGTACGGCTGGCAATCCGCGACGCTGCCCACCAATCTCATCATCGAAGCCGAAGCGTTAGGCGCGACGATTGATTTTCGCGCCGACATGCCCGAACCGATGTGGCCCCTCGTCGCGCAGCCATTATTTCCAACGCCTGACGCGGTAACAATTCCAAGCGGCGCTTTTACAAAACGCGGCAAACTGCCATTGGTCTGCGACGCGCTGCGCGAATTAAAAACGCGCGTCGGCGCGCGCAGCGCGGTCGGCGCGTTCATCCCCGGGCCATTCACCCTCGCGCTGTATGTGGTGGAATATAACGCGCTGTTAACGAGCGTAAAACATTCGCCCGACGCGGTGGCGCGCGCGCTCGACGCGTTCACCGCTATCTTGATTCCGGTCGCCAACGCGTATCAAGACGCGGGCGCGGATTTCATCACAATTCACGAGATGGGCGGCTCGCCGGGCGTCGTGGGCCCGCGCGCGTTCGAGGAATTGATTCTGCCGCGTTTACAACGAATCGTGCGCGCCATTTCCGCGCCAACGATTTTGAGCGTATGCGGAAATACAAATCAAGCGATGGAATTGCTCGCGCAGGCGGGCGCCAACGCGCTGCACGTGGAACACACCAATGATCTCGCGCGCTCGCGCGAAATTTTGGGACGAGATGTTTTATTGTTTGGAAATCTCGATCCGGTGCAAGTCATCGCGCAAGGAGATGCAGAAAAAATTCGCGCGGCAGTGCAACGCGCGGCGAACGCCGGCGTGGACGCTGTCATGCCGGGCTGCGATTTGTATTTGCAAACTCCCGCCGAAAATCTACGCGCGTTGATCGAGGCGACGCGCCAACTACTAAAGAATTAACGGAACGTAAAAGGAGGATCAAGTAGCGCTTGATGATCTATTTGCCGCAAGTTGGATGAGGAATTGATCGGGGGTCAAAATCGGAATATCTACATCGGCAAAGTCGCCTGTGTTACGAGTGACAATTACATCCAAGGATTCAGCACGCGTACTCGCGACTTGACCGCATCTTGTAATCTTTCAGCGGCAGAGTTAACGCGTGCAAGAGAACTGCGCGGTCAGTAATTGCAATCTGGCACACGGCAAGCAAACCTCGAACTGCCTTGCGTGCCTCTATATTCCCTTTGAGTTTGCGGGCAATGTAATAAAGATTGACCGGTGTAATTGCAGAAACAAATAACTCAAATTCTCTGTTTTCCGCTGCGAGCCAGATTTCTGCAGCCGTGCGCGATTTGCGACGCCTTGGGCTTGAGAGCCAAAAAGAATCAAGCCGAAAATTCCGAAAGATTTTAGGTTGGCTTTTTCGCTTTCGAAAAAAACAAGATCCGAGCAGAGCGGATTGGTGGACCGAGTCACAAAGCGGGTCTGGAGCGACGGCAACTCTTGATGTTTCAGATGGCACAAATTTTACTTTTGTTCCCTATTTTGATTTCGTCAAAATTCGCACAAGAACTGTTTTGCAAATTTCTGATGACCCTGCTAAAAGCGCGCGCATTACTTGTATTTATCATCCAAGTAGTTGATATAGTCTTCTTTCAAATCTTGGTCTGTTGGAACGCTCCCTTCAGGTCGAAGCATTCCCATCACTAACTCGGGCGCCTCTGTGGTCGCCGCCAGTTCCTGACGCACCGATTCGGCAATAATTTCAACGAGCGCAAGGCGCGTCGTCAACGGCAATTATTTGATTTCGAGGATGAGCGTATCAAGCGCCATCATAAATTCACCTCATTATTTTCATCCTATCACAACTCTAACGGCTCAACCCTATGATACAATCTCCGCCATGAATCCCGCCACTTTCACCCTTACCACTGCGCGTGACGCGCTCGCCGCGCGCGAAATCTCTTCACTCGAACTCGCCGATTTTTTTCTGGAACGCATCGCCCAGCACGATTCACAACTCAATTCGTTCATCACCGTCACCGCCGAGCTTGCGCGCGCACAAGCGCAACGCGCGGACGACGAACGCGCGCGCGGCATCGTTCACGGCGCGCTGCATGGAATTCCAATTGCGCTCAAAGATTTGTTTGACCTGCGCGGTTTTCCCACCACCGCCGCTTCCAAAATTTTGCGCGACCACCTCGCGACGGAAAACGCCGCCGTCACGGACAAACTGCTCGCGCACGGCGCGGTCATTCTCGGCAAAAACAATTTGCACGAATTCGCGTACGGCGTGACGAATGACAGTCCGCATTTTGGCGCGGCGCGCAATCCGTGGAATTTGGAATGTATGACCGGCGGCTCGTCGGGCGGAGGGGCGGCGGCTGTCGCCGCGCGGCTGTGTCTTGGCGCGCTCGGTTCCGATACCGGCGGTTCGATTCGCATTCCCGCCGCGCTGTGCGGCGTGACGGGACTCAAGCCCACTTACGGGCGCGTGAGTTTGCGCGGCGCCGTGCCATTGAGTTGGAGCAACGATCATGCGGGCCCGCTCGCGCAAACGGCGGAAGATTGCGCGCGCCTCTTGCAAGCGCTCGCGGGATATGACGCGCGCGACCCGGTTTCAGTCAATACAGCAGTTCCCGATTTTTCAGCGCGCTTGAATGATTCGCTGCATGGTTTGCGTTTTGCCGCGCTGCGCGACTATTTTGAAGCGGACGTGGACGCCGAAATTTTGCGCGCCGCGCGCCAAGCGGAAGAGCTCTTGCAATCTTTGGGCGCGACGCGCGTCATCAAAGAATTGCCCGCCGTGACAGAAATGTTTGAGACGAATCGCGTGACGCTGCGCGTCGAAGCGGCGACGTATCATCACGAGTGGATGAAAACGCGCCCAGCCGATTATGGCGCGGATGTTTTGACGCGGCTCGAAAGTTTTCAAACCATCCGCGCAACAGAGTACGCGCGCGCGCGCCGGCGGCAAGCTGAATTGACGCGCGCATTGGATTTGTTTTTCGACGACATTGATTTTTTCATTACGCCGACGACGCGCATCCCCGCGCCGCGCATTGGCAGCGATGCCGTAACGTTGGCGCCGCATTTGACCGCGTTCACCGCGCCATTCGATGTGACGGGCGTCCCCGCCATTTCGCTGCCGTGCGGTTTCACGCGCGCGGGTTTGCCTATCGGTTTGCAAATCGTGGGTCGCGCGTGGGACGAGGCGCGCATTCTCCAAGTCGCGCATCAATATCAACGCGTGACGGATTGGCACGCAAAATTATCGCCGCTCTAGAAAATTCCCGACGTTGCGATGCAACGTCGGGAATTTTTTTTACTTGTCACAATACACCACCAGAGTATTGCTCGTGTGATAATCGTAGGTTTGTCCATTAGTTTCCAACACAATCAGATAACCCGGCGTAAGCGCTTGGGCGTACAGCATACCCTCGATGGGACAGCCCAACGACGCGTCGCGCCATTCGACGGGCAGCGCGCTGACAACGGTTATCGCGCTGTCCGGCGCATTTGCGCGCTTGGATAAATCTGCGCGCGCTTGGGCAATTAACTTTTGTAAAGTCGGGTCTTGCATATTCGTCTCGCTTGTAGGCAGGGCGTCTTGCGTCGGTAAAGGTTGCGGCACGTCCGTCGGCAAAGCGACTTGAGTTCGCGCAGGCGTAGACGTATTCAAAGTCTGCGTGACGCCCACGCAGCTGCTCAACAGGATTGCGACGGTGATCCAAAGGAATATCCCAAGATCCATTTTCATTTTCATTCTCCCGTCACCAATGACGATGCGCGCGCTGCGAATGTTCCAAAGCTATTTTAACGGTGTTACACGCGCGCCGTCCACGCTCAATTTGACGATATGCGTTTCGCCATTTACACGCAAGCGACGCGCAGTATCACGCATGGCGTCGCGCACGCGCGCCGCGCGTTGGGGCGACGCCGTCAACGCGAGCAAACTGGGCCCCGCGCCGCTCAAGGCGGCGCCGCCCGCGCCCGCCGCGCGCGCCGCCGCGAGCAATTCCGGCATTCCTTGCACCAAATGTTCGCGATACGGTTGATGCAAACGGTCTTGCATCCCGACCGCGAGCAATTCCACATTCTCGGTCAGAAACGCAAAGGTCAACAGCGCGGCGCGTCCGATATTGTGCACCGCGTCCGCGCGCGCGATTTTTTTGGGCAAAATTTCGCGCGCGTATTTTGTCGAAAGCGCGTGGTCGTGAATAAACAAGACGGCGCGCCACGCGCGTGGCGGTTCAACGCTCGCGCTCGTCACGCGCGCGCCTTCAAACGTCGAAACGGCAAAGCCGCCGAAAAGCGCCGCGCTCACATTGTCAGGATGACCTTCGAGTTCATTTGCCAATTCCAGCAGTTCAAAACGCGACAACGGTTCGCCCGCCAACAAATTTCCCGCGACGAGTCCGCCGACCAACGCCGCCGCGCTTGAACCTAAACCGCGTCCGATGGGAATGCGATTCGTCATTGTAATTTTTACGGACGGCGCTGGCTTGCCGATGCGTTCAAAAAAACAGCGCATGTTTTCCAAAGTCATATTGTTCGCGTCCGCAGGGATGTTTTCGGTCAACCCGCGCAGTTTCACGCACAGCGTTTCCGATGGTTCGACCTGAATGGTATTCCACCAATCCAACGCCAAGCCCAAACAATCAAAACCGGGTCCAAGGTTTGCGGTGGTCGCAGGGACATCTATTTTGTATCGCATGATTCCTTTATCCTGAATTGATTCTTTGGCAAAGAATCAAAAAATTTTTGCTTTGACTCGCCGCGCGCTCGCACATACAATTTCGCGCAGGGACAACGCCGCGCTCGCGCAGCTCGTACGCATTCAACAAAATCCGGAACTGCCCGGCATTTATGATATAGAACTCGGAAATATCGCCGCCTTGCGCGCGTATCATTCCGTCAAGTCCACCTCGTCCTCTATCCGTTCAGTCGTCAAATCACGGCGGACGCGTATCGCATGAATCCGTTTGAAGAGTACGCCAAAGATATTTCCACGCGCCGCCGTTCGCTCTATACGCGCGTCCCGCGCCCTGCCGATAGTCTCTTTGGCATTCTGCTCGGCATCTTTATCATCTGCGCGTTTCTCGTCATCAAACCCTCCGAAGTTTCGTCGCTCCAATCCATCGTCGCCATTCTCGGCGCGTATTTTATCGGCAAAGATTTGTGGCGTGATATTGAAGCAGGTCTGGTCAATCTTTCCAAAAATTGGCGCTTGAGGTATCAGACCGCGTATTACGCCTATCAACTCGAAAAAAATACGACGCTCACCAATTATTCCGCGCTGGCGCGAGAACAACGTTACGGTAAAGCGTCGCTGCTGCCCGAACGAATGGAATTTATTTCGAATGCCAATTCCAAAACCGCGCGCTTGAAATTTTCAAAAAACGATTTGCGCGATTTTCAAAATGATGTCGCGCATATTTTGGGCATTCGTTTTGACGCGGCGCGCGCCGCCGAATTTGCAAGTGCAGGGTACATGGTCAGCGCCAAAGTCAGTTTGAATCGGCGCGTATTCTTGCTGCGCCGCGCGCACGAATTTTTTCAATCGTTCAATGCGGGACAACGCGGCTGTTTGAATTTACGCAACGAATGGACACCCCGCGCCGCGCTCACGCACAATGCAATTTTTCTCGGCAATTTTCGCTATCTCGCCAAACAATCTGGTGATTGCCCGGATTTCCAGACCCTAAGGGTTTTCGAAAACCCTTAGGGTCTGGAAATCCGCTGCGTTTTCGAGATGTGGGTAATCACCAGAAACAATCGCTGGTGTCGGATGTAGAAATCATCGCGCAAACTCCGGCTAGAGCCGATTCCGCTTTGATTTGTGGGTAGACCTTTCGGGTTTCCGGAAACCCGAAAGGTCTTGCCCCACAACCGAATCAGAAATTCGCTCTAAACCATCCAATTGAATTGGACGGCAGAGCATCGCAGTCGAAAAAACAAAGCAAAATCTATCGCCGCAAATTTTTCAGTGCGCGGCACGCTTTATTTCTTGCGCGCCTTGCGCGTCGCTTGCTTTTTCGCGCGGGCGAATTCCTTTTGAAACGCCGCGATGCCGTACTCGATGCGTTCTTGCGCGCTCGCGGCGCGTTCCCAGCCGAGCGTTTTTACATACACGCCTTCGAGGTCTTTGTACACTGCAAAGAAATGCGCGCATTCAGCCAAAAAGTGCTGGGGAATATCGCTAATGTCGTGATAATCGCGAAAGAACGGGTCATTCACCGGCACGGCGAGAATTTTTTCGTCGGGTTCGCCTTTGTCTTTCATGCGAAACAATCCGATGGGGCGCGCGGCGATGATGCAGCCCGGAAAGGTCGGCTCGTTCGTCATGACAAAAATATCGAGCGGATCGCCATCATCGTATAGCGTTTGCGGGATAAAGCCGTAATCGCCGGGATAGACCATCGAAGAGTACAGCACGCGGTCAATTTTGATGGCGCCCAATTCTTTATCAAACTCGTATTTGTTGCGCGAACCTTTTGGAATTTCGACGACAACATATACGACTTTTTCATCGTTGGGTCGCGCCGGTAAATCTCGCCAGAGATTCATAATTTTCCCCTTTCACAAATCCAGCGCGCGCCGTAACGCGTCGCCAGTGGCGGGCAAGGTTTCAATTCGCGCGTCGGACGCCAGCGCGAATTCCGGGTCTTTCAAGCCATTGCCCGTCAGCGCGCACACAATCGTTTTGCCGCGCGCCAATTTTCCTTCGCGCTGTTTTTTTAGCAAACCCGCCACGCTCGCCGCCGAAGCCGGTTCGCAAAAAATTCCTTCGCGCGCGGCGAGAAACGCGTACGCCGCGCCGATTTCCTCATCGGTCACCGCGTCAATCAAACCGCCCGATTCATCACGCGCGCGGATGGCGCCCGCCCAGCTCGCGGGATTGCCGATTTTAATCGCCGTCGCGATCGTATGCGGATTCGGCACCGGCGCGCCGCCGACCAATGGCGCCGCGCCCGCCGCTTGAAAACCCCACATTTGCGGCAGCGCGATATTTTTTAGTCGCGCGTATTCATTAAACCCTTTCCAATACGCGGTGATGTTGCCCGCATTGCCGACGGGTAATGCGAGAATATCGGGCGCGCGCGTCAAGTCATCCACAATTTCAAACGCGGCGGTTTTTTGCCCTTCCAAACGAAACGGATTGATGGAATTGACGATGGCAAGATTATGCGCTTCGCCGAGTTCACGCGTGAGTTCAAGCGCGCGGTCAAAGTTGCCATCAATCGCGAGAACACGCGCGCCGTACACAAATGCTTGCGCGAGTTTGCCGCGCGCGATTTGGCCCGAAGGAATCAGCACGATGCATTTCAAGCCCGCGCGTGTTGCATACGCCGCCGCGCTGGCGGAGGTGTTGCCAGTGGACGCGCAAATCACGGCGCGGGCGCCCTGTTCTGCCGCCTTTGCCATGGCGACGACCATGCCGCGGTCTTTGAATGAACCGGTCGGATTGCATCCTTCTAATTTCAAATACACATCGCAATCCAATGCGCGCGACAACGCGTTGGCGCGCACGAGCGGCGTATCGCCTTCGCCCAAGGTCAAGACAGGCGTGCGTGCGGTGATGGGCAGGTATTGTTGATAGTGTTGAATGACTCCGCGTTGTGACATGATAATTTTTAGGTGTGAATTATTTCATTGCGCGCGTCCGTCCAAGCTGCGACAATCATACCACGACGGAGGACACAACGATGAATGATTCGATGACGATTGTTTTTTGGGGTGTGCGCGGCAGTTATCCCGTGACCTCGCCCGCGAGCGCGCATTTCGGCGGCGATACGCCTTGTGTTGAAATTCGCGCGGGTTCACAATCAATTATTTTGGATGCCGGCACGGGCATTATCTCGTTGGGCAATGCGCTCGCGGAGCGTGCGCCGCAAAATCTTTTGCTGCTGCTTTCGCATTTTCATCACGATCATACACAGGGGCTGCCCTTTTTCGCGCCGTTGTATCAAAATACGACGCGTTTGCAAATCATGGCTCTGGCAAAATCGGACGCCGCGCTCGAAAATCAATTAACGCAAATTTTTGCGCCGCCGCAATTTCCGGTGAATTGGACCGATACGCCCGCGCAAAAAATTACGCGGCGGCTCGCATCGAACGCGCGGTTGGATTGGAATCCCGATGCGGACGCCGAACCCATAGAAATTCACGCGTTGCATTCGCTCGCGCATCCGGGCGGCGTGATGCTGTACCGCATTGCTTGGCGCGGACAAGCTGTGGTCTATGCGACCGATGTCGAAGGATACGCGTATGCCGACCGCCGCTTGATTGCCTTTGCGCGTGACGCCGATGTTTTGATTCACGACGCGCAATATACGACGGCAGAATATCTCGGTCTGAACGGACCAGCCAAACAGAGCTGGGGGCATTCCACCGCTGCAATGGCATTGGATGTCGCCCGCGCGGCGCGAGCGAAACATTTGATTTTATTTCATCACGACCCACAGCGTGATGATGATACCATTGCTCGCATTGTGACCCAAACGCAAACGGACGCGTTAAAAATCACCGCCGCGCAGCAGGGTTCGACGATTGCGCTAAAAACCCTTGAGCTCTTTCAGCCCTCGCGAATTTTGGAGGGAGACCCAATAGTGTGATTGACGATGCTCGCGCCATCATTTTATAATTCAACCATGCACGCCAAATTTACGCACGCAAAAATTGACGCGCTGGCAGACACCGAGTTGATGCGCGGAATAACGCGCGCAGAATTGGAATGCATCGCCGCGCGATGGATTTATAAAACAATTCCGACAGGGACGCGGTTGTTCAGCGCGCAGCAGGCGAGCGATGGCGTATATGTGATTGTGCGCGGAACGATTAAACTGCATGTAGAACAATTGGATGGGCGGGATGTATTTATTGACATTGCGGGCGCGGGCGATGTGGTTGGCGAAATGAGTATTTTGGAAAATACGGGGCGTTCGGCAACGGCGCGAGCTTTGGAGGAAACGGATGTTTTGTGGCTTGACTGCGCGGGGTTTCAAGAATTGTTGACGACGATGCCGCGCATTGCGCAAAATCTGACGCGAATTCTTTCGGCGCGTTTGCGCGCCGCGAACGAGCGGATTCAAGCATTCGCGCGTTTGGATGTGAAATTACGCGTCGTGCGGCAGCTCTTGATTTTTGCGGACAAGTACGGCACGCGATGTCCAGATGGGAGCGTGTTGATTCAAATTCGCTTGACGCAGAGCGACCTAGCGGATTTGATTGGCGCGACGCGCGAACGCGTGAATCAAGGCCTCGGCGAATTGCGCCGCGCAGGGTTGATTCAAATTTTGCCAAACAACCATGTGTTGGCGCGCGAACCGGAAACATTGGCGCGACTGGTCGCGCGTTAAAAACGCAGCGCGCCAAATTCGAGCAACCCATTTATCAGCAGCGCAATGATTAACGCCACCGCGCCAAGACCCAATGCTTGCAACAATGGCGCGCGCAGACGCGGCTGCAAATCAGGCGTGGTTTCAATGCCCAAACGCACCCATTTCACCGTAAACCGATTACGCTCCATCGCGGCAGTCAACTCGCGCGCGAGCCGATAACGATACAGCATCACTTGAAGCGTTACGAGCGGCACAAAGACCACGAGCGTCCACAAGAGCGCGGGCAGCGTGCGCAGCCAATCCGAAAACCACACATAAAACGGCAAACTCAACATGACGGTATCAAGCAGGATGAAAACAAAAATCAACAGGAACGACGCGCTGCTGTAACTTTCATCGCGCGGCAGCGTGCGATCATCCCAAATGAACGCGTCGGCAAAATGTTTTTCGTTCGTCGCGCTCAGGACATACCGCTTGAGCAGCACGGTGCCTTGCAAACATTCCAAAACCACGCGTCGCAAGCGCACGAAAATCGGCAGCATCACCACGCCGATAACACCAATCAAAACCGCCAGCGTGACTAGCGCCCAGCGAATGGTCGTCACATCAAACGGGATGCCGCGCGGTTCGCCATTGTTTGCCGTTTGCGTCAAACCTAAAATGACGGCGGCAGCGGTGCTGACGATGAGCAGATAAAATTGAAAGATACGATCGCGCAATTCGTCGGAGCGAAATGACGATTGCGTAAGATAGGTATATTCCATTTGCAACAATTCGTCGCGCAATTCAAGCGGCGCGCGGTGGGATGGCGCATCGGGCGCAATTTCTGTGTTCATGTTGATAACCGAAAAAAATAGCGTGTGGCGCGCGCACGCGCTTGCCAAAACGAAATGAGTTGCCAAACTCGGTCGCGTTTTGAAAATTATACCTTGACCTCTTTGGCGAGAGGCGGCGCTTGGTACACAAAACCCGTGCCGCCTTTATAAATTCCGCCGTCCACATCCACCACTAAATCATCCGCATAAACAAACGCGCGTGTCACGCGGTCGAGCGGCTCGCCGCTCAATAGCGGAATCGGCGTATGGCCATGAATAATTTGTCTGCCGCCAAATTGAGCGAGAAATTGACGCGCGCGCGCTACGCCGAACGCGTCGCGCTGGCTGAATACCAAACGCTCGCCGCCATGCGCGAGCAGTTGGTCATACGCGTCCGCGTCGCCACGAACCAATACGTTCCGCAGTCCCGCGTTCACCTGCGCCATCGTCTCGCCATAATCGAGATAATACAGCGCGTCGGCGTGAATCAAGAGGCGTTCGTTCACCAGAGTCATCGCGGGCAAATTTTCAAGCCATTCGATATGACGCGTTTCCAAACGCGCGAGGTCGGAATCCAAACCGCCGAATTTGACCCAATCACGATAGAACGTGCCGCCTGGCCCGCTCGAACGCGTATCACGAAAAAAATACGCGCTCAACAAACCCGCGTCGTGATTGCCCAACAACGCGCCGACCAAGCCGCCTTTGCGCGCCGCATCCGCTTGCAAGCGCATGACAAAATCAATGACGCCAATGCCGTCCGGACCGCGGTCGGTGAAATCGCCAATGAACCACAGCTGCGCGGCGCCACCGCGCCATTCCGCGTGCGCGTTCGCCAGTTCCGCGAACCGCAGCAAACGTATCATTTTTTCCAAATGCCCATGAATATCGCCAATGACAAAAAATAATGGTTCAGCCATACCCGTCACGCGTCCGAGTATACGCAATGCAACGCGCGGCGCAACTTTAGCCGAGCATCAGACGCAGCGCCGCCACCACCGTCAACCCCAACGCGAGGTCCTCGAATAAATTTTGATTGATGCGTTTCAAAGTTTGATAACCCGCCAAGCCGCCCAGAATCACGACTGGCGTCAGTAGCAAGCCAAAGCTTAGCGTCTGCCACGTAATCAATCCTAAACTCACATTCAGCGGCGCCTTGACGACATTGAACAAAAAATAAAACCATGCGCCGGTGCCCATAAATTCAAGTTTCGGCAAATCCAGCGCGAGCAAATAAATAATCATGATGGGGCCCGACGCGTTCGCCACCATCGTAAAGAAACCCGCCGTAATGCCGACGAGCGCGACGAGAAAAATATTGCGCGCAATCCGCTGGCTCGCGTCTTCCATTGCGGTGGCGGAGCGCATGCGCCAAAATTGCAGCGCGGTCACAACGAGCAAAACCGCGCCAATCAATTTACCCATCAGCGCCGCGTCCAATTTATCCAACGCGAAATAGCCCGCCAATAAACCGAGCGCCGCCCACGGGATCAGACGCAGCAAATGCGACCACACCGCGCTGCGCCGATAATGCGCGAGCGAAACGAGGTCGCCCACAATCAAGAGCGGCAATATAATGCCCACCGAAGCGCGCGCGGGAAAAATCCAGGTGAACATCGCGACGGCAAGAATGCCTAAACCGGCGATGCCCGATTTTGAAAAGCCAATCAAGAACGCGCCGAGCAAAGCGATGAGCCAGCCCCACCACGCCAAATCAAAAGTCATTGTCATTGTGAATCCATTCCAACCAGCGTCCGTGATAACTATAACGGCGCAGAAAAGGTTTTGGACTGTCAGACTCTTCGGGTTTTCGGAAACCCAAAGAGTCTTGCATAGCTTGCCAAAACCAAACCTGAAGGGCTATATACATCGCGAACGTTTCTTGCGGCTCAAGCTGGCGCGCCGCGTCTGTGACCGCGCTCTGCGATTGCGCGCGCGAGTTAAGCGGCGCACGCGCAAAATAGAATTGCGGTCATCTGGCGGATTGGGTTTACGCGCGCGGTCGGGATAGAACAAATCGCGGGGTTCTGGGGCATCATCGCCACACGCCATATGCGCGACGCGGGCGCGACATTATTTGGCGCGCGGTGGACGAAAATCGCGATCATGCTGCCATTGCTGATGCGGTTTTCGCAAGCGCGCGAGCGGAATCGCGAAATCAGCGCGCGCGGGCGGCGGCGTCAAACGTTCGGTCGGGGCTTCGAACAAAACTTGCGCGGTTTCAATAAACTGCGTGACTTGGGACTCGCCATCGGGCATTGGCAGCGCCGACGATAGGTCAGCTTGTTCTGCGTATTTGAGAAACACGACAAAATCGCGGCGATCACGCCCCACCGTAATGGACAGCGCGTCCGGCACAATCAATTCGCGGCCATATCCATCCAACGCATAGCCGGGCGCGATTTCGATTTGCGCGACGCCATCGGCGCTCGCTTGCATCGCCACCTCAAGTCCCGCCACAATGCCATAGCCGTGCAGCATCCGATTGTGCAGCCACAATTTTTCGCGCTGATAATTTTGTGCGGCGCGAAAATCCGCCGCCGTCACAAGCCGTCCGTCAAAATAATGCAATCGCGGCGGCGCGACCAACTTGCGCGCGTCAAATTTCATCCACAATGCTCCCTGACGGCGTCAGTTTTACGCCGTCCCATGAAAGGCAGACCAAGCCCTCCGCGCGCTGTTCCGTCAAGACCAGCGCGGTATTACTCAAAATATGCGCGCGCGCGAACGCAAAGCCGATATTGGTTAAAATCAATGGCAGCATCATCAGATAAATGCCGCCGTGCGCGACGAGCAATACATTCGCCGCGGTGTCCTGATGGCGTCGCGCCAGCGCGTTGATAAACGGAATAAAACGCGCGCGCAGTTCATTAAAACTTTCGCCGCCTTTTATGCGCGCATCCAAATCGCGTTGAATGAGCCAGGTCTCGAACAGGGCGCGGTATTCGTCCCACGCGGCTTGGTCGGCGCGTCCTTCCAAAATGCCCGCGTGATGTTCGCTCAACGCGGGCGTGATTTGGATTTCAAGACCGTGCGGCGCGTTGAGAATTTCCGCCGTCTGGCGCGCGCGTAATAACGGGCTGGCATAGATTTCCGCGAACGTTTCGTCGCGCAATTTTTCCGCCAGAGTCTGCGCCTGCGCGCGGCCCTTGGCGGTCAGCGGATGTTTGGCGTGACCGTCGCTGGAAAATTCGCGCGTGAGATTGGCTTGGCTTTCGCCATGTCGCACAAAATAAAAACGCAAGTTAATTATCCGTCACGATAAAATTTGACATACGCCTTTTCGAGCGTCGCCATGCCGCCATGAATTTCGGGATTGATGTATTCGAGAAACGCTTCCAAATTTTCGCGCGTGTCCACCAATTCGACAATGATGGGTAAATCTTCCGAGAGACGTTCGATTTTGGCGGTGTGAATGCGCGAGTTTGCGCCGTACCCCATCATGCCGCGCAACACGGTGGCGCCCGCCAGCCCGCGCTTTTTCGCTTCCAACACCAGCCACTCGCACAACGGCTTGCCGTGACTCTTGTCCTGCTCGCCGATAAAAATGCGCAGCAGCGCGCCATCATTGGAAAGCATGTTCATCTCCACACCGCCCCCATCAGCATACGCCCTACATACACGGCGCCCAAACCCAAAATCAAACTCGCCGCGATGTTGGCGAACGCGTATGCCATTTCGCCATCGCGCGCGAGCGCCATCGTTTCATTGCCGAATGAAGAAAAGGTGGTGAATCCGCCCAACACGCCAATGACCAAGAGCGCGCGCAGTTCCGGCGACAGCAAACTGTGCGCGTCCGCCAGATAGGACAAGACGCCAATCACAAAACAGCCGATGACATTCACGAAAAGCGTGCCAAAGGGAAAAGAAACGCTGCCGCTAACGGTTTGAACCCAACCGCTGATTAGATAACGCGCGACCGAACCGATGGCGCCGCCGATACCGACAAAAAAAATTCTATCCATGCGCTGCTCCGCTCAAGCCGCGGCAATGCGTTAGCAAGAATGACAAACGACACAACTGTTTGTCATTTTTTTTATTTTCGCGCGACACGCGGAACTTTATAGCGCCCGCGCCGTCACGGGCTCTCGCCCGCGCTGCGCGAGCCACCGCTCTGTCGCCAGCATAGCAACCAACCACATTACTTCAACGCCTGAACCGAGCAAACGGCGCAGACTTTCATCAGGAATGGATTCGCCGACAAAGACCAAAAGCGACAGCGCAAACACCCATACCCAATCGCATTGGCGCCAGAGAAAAAAACCGCTGACGCCTACAAATACCAGCGCCAAGATACTGACCAGCGGCGGACCGTGCAAATTCGCGGCGACATAGCGCATCACGCCATCCATCATTTCCGGCGCTAATTGCAGCGGCAGCACGCGCGTAAACACTCCAAACGCCATCAGCGCGCCGCTTGACGCGATGGCAAGCCACAAGGCGCGCGGACTCTGCGCCCATGCAATCCCGGCGTCGCGCGCTTGCAACACGCCCACCACAATCACCCACGGCAAAATCAGTTGATGCAGCGCAAAGCGCGGCACGCTCAACGCGTACAACAATTCTCCCGCCCCAAACACATTGCCCAACGCGAGAATGAGATTGTCGTAAAACACGCCGAACGTCACTGCGAGCAAAATTAAAACGCCGGGCCGACGCGTTTGCAGCCAAAGCCGCGCGCCCCAACCCATAATCAATATATAGAGCAGCGTATAAACGGCGTACAGCCAAACGGACATCTATCGCCTCGCAAAATAAAGAGAGCCAAGCGCGTGTATGCGCGCAACGTTTGATATGCCGCGGCGGGGCAAGCCAAAACAAAAATTTTCAACGCGCGCGGAATTTCAAAAAAACGGACAGCCGATTTTTTCGGCTGTCGTGGTCATTTTACATTTACTGTTTCTCGTACGGAATGCCTTCCGCCGCTGGCGGTCGCACGCGCCCGACGACACCCGCTAGCACGATGATTGTCGCCAGATACGGCGCCATCAACAAAAATTCGGATGGAATCACGGACGTGAGAATTTGCAATTTTAATTGCAGCGAATCCATAAAACCAAACAACAGCGACGCGCCAAACGAACCGAACGGGTTCCAATTACCGAAAATCATCGCGGCGAGCGCGATAAAACCGCGTCCATTTGTCATCAATTTATCAAATCGTCCGACCGAGCCGAGCGTGAGGAACGCGCCGCCGAGCGCCGCCAACATGCCCGCGAAAATTACGTTGGCATAACGAATCTTGAATACATTCACGCCCAAAGTATCCGCCGCTTTCGGATGTTCACCCACCGCGCGCGTCCGCAGCCCCCAGCGCGTCGAAAAGAGCAAAAAGTTGACGGCGAACATGAGTCCCAACGCGATATAGACCAAGATGATTTGATTGAACAGAATCGTCCCCAATACGGGTATATCGGAAAGAAACGGAATGGGCAGTTTGGCGAACGTGCCGCTGTTATTCAATTCTTGATTCACGGTCAACCACCGCAGATTCAAAAAGTTGGTGAGGCCCGCCGCAAAGATATTGATGACTGTGCCGCTGATGATTTGGTCCACCTTGAAACGAATGGAAAGCACCGCGTGCGCGCCCGCAATCAGCGCGCCGCTCAGCAAGCCCGCCACCAACGCAATCCACAAATTGCCGGTCAACGCGCCGACAATGACTGAAACGAACGCGGCGGTGAGCATCATGCCTTCAATGGCGATATTGATAATGCCCGACCGTTCGCACATGATGCCGCTAAGAGCGCCCAATAAAAATGGAATCGAACGAATCAGCGTGCTTTCCAACAGCCCCGTCAGATTGAGCGAGGCGCCGCGAATGCTCCAGGTCAAAAAAATCGCGAGCAGCAAAGACGCGCTCACGCCAAACAGCGCGCCCGAATGAGCAACGCCGCGCGTGATATGGAACGCGCCAAAGGCAATCAGCGCGAGCGCGAGAATAAAATTCGTCAGACGGGTCGGCAACTCGATTACGGGCAGCTGCACCGGATCGCCGCCGCCGCTGAAACGATATTTGGAAATAACATCCGCCGGGACTTGCATGGCAAAAAACCACAGGCACAACAAGCCGATGACGACAAGCATTCCGCCGACCAGCCAACGTCGCTGCTGCGCGACATCTGAAGCCTTGCGCGCCGCCGCTGTAGCAACCATTCCGAACATTGTGATTTTGGGTTGTCAATTTTCGATTTTCGATTGGGGATGGCGCTATAACCATACAGCGAAAAGCGAAAATCAAAAATCGTAAGTTGTTATGCGCCCCAGCCGCGCGCAAAAACTTCGTGTTCCTGTTGCGCCGGCGTTCTCAGACGGAACAACCAGCGCACGATTTCGGGCGCGGCGATAAAAGCGATGATCAACGCTTGCATCACCGAAATAATATCTATTGGCACGGTCGCGATAGATTGCATCCGCGTCGCGCCATTCCGCAGCGCGCCAAAGAGCAGCGCGGCGGCAAGCACTCCAAACGGATTCGATTTGCCTAACAGCGCGAGCGCAATCGCGTCAAAACCATAACCGGGCGAAAAGGCGGCGACCATGTAATGATTCAAACCGAGCAATTCGTTCGCGCCCGCCAAGCCCGCCAATCCTCCCGACAAACCCATCGCCATTACAAAAACTTTGCCGACCGCGATGCCCGCGTATTTTGCCGCCGTCGGACTCGCGCCAACAGTGCGGATTTCAAAGCCGACAGTCGTTTTCCACAAAAGCCAATACACGAAAAACACCGCGCCGATGGCGAGAAAAAAGCCCCAATGAAACCGCACCGGGTCGGGTAAAAGGCGCGGCAAATACGCGCTCGGATAAATTTCAGGCGTGCGCGGCGCGCCGGCGTTGCCGCGCAGCGGACCGCCATCGCTCAATAACCAGTCCGTAAAAAGGAACATGATGTAATTGAGCATAATCGTATTGATGACTTCGTTGACGCCGCGCGTGGCTTTGAGCAAACCCGCAATGCCCGCCCAAACCGCGCCCGCCGCGATGCCCGCGCCTAGCGCCAACGGCAGATGAATGAACCACGGAAGCCCTTCGATACTAAAGCCGACCCATGCCGACGCCACGGCGCCCGCGAACAACTGGCCTTCGACGCCGATGTTGAACAAGCCGCCTTTGAAACCAACCGCTACCGCGAGGCCGGTGAAAATATACGGCGTCGCGCCGACGAGACTTTCAAACGGGTCGCGCAGCGCGCGCAACAAATCGGTCGCATTGCCCGTCGCCAACCAACTTTCCAAGCCCTGCCAAATCGCGCCCCAATCGCCAAACGCGCCTTGCAAAAGCGCGGCATACGCCGTTGTCACAGTCTCGTGCATCGTCGTCAACAATTTGAGCGGATGCTGCCAAAATTGCGGCAAGAGTTTCAAGACTTCGGGCGATGTAAAAGCGATGACAAAACCGCTTACGATGAATGCGGTCAAAATCGAGAGCGCGGGAATAGTCAACACATCCAAGCCGCGCCGTACGATTGAATTGCGCGGCGCGGGCGTGGGATTATTTTGAGGAATCGCGGTTGCGGTTACTTGAGCCATAGAGTTTACGTATCGCGTATCGCGCTGGCGCAGAGAGCGGCATTGCGAGCCGCGCAGCGTGACCGACGCTTTGCGTTTACGCGCTTTTGTCTGGGATTTCCGTTTGCGCTCGCGGCGGCGCGCTTTCGTCACGCATCCCTGCCATCAAGAGCCCGAGCGCTTCTTTGGTTGTTTCGTCCGCGTTCACCGTGTCAATGATTTGACCTTTGAACATGACGGCGATACGGTCCGAAAGCGACATGATTTCGTCGAGTTCATTCGAGACGAGCAGCACCGCCGTCCCCGCGTCGCGCTTTTCAATAATGCGCTTGTGGATATATTCGATGCTGCCCACATCCAAGCCGCGCGTCGGCTGCGATGCGATGAGCAGTTTAATGTCGCGCGAAAATTCGCGCGCTACAATCACTTTTTGTTGATTGCCGCCGGACAGACTGCTCACGTTTACAAAAATACTCGGCGTCCGCACATCAAATTCTTGCACGCGTTCTTCAGCCGCTTTTTCAATCACCTCGCGCTGCATCACCAAACCTTTGGCAAACGGCGGCCGATAATATTCGTTCAAGACCAAATTATCTTCGACCGGGAAACCTAGCACGAGACCGTCGGCTTGGCGATCCTCAGGCACATGCGCGACGCGCAGCTCGGAAATTTTACGCGGCGTCGCGTGCGTCGTGTCCTCACCCAAGATGGACACGCTGCCGGATTCGATATGACGCAGACCGGTGAGCGCCCGCGCGAGTTCCGTCTGTCCATTGCCTTGCACGCCCGCGATGCCCAGCACTTCGCCGGCGCGCACTTGAAAGGAAACATCGTTGACCGCGACGTTGTGCCGTTCGTCCAACACGACCAAATTTTTCACGTCGAGCGTCACCGCTTGGGGCTGCGCGGGTTCTTTGTCTACCGACAAAATGACGCTGCGCCCGACCATCATGCGCGCCAATTCCGCGCTGTTGGTATTTTGCGGGTCCGCGCTGCCGACCACCTTGCCGAGACGCAATACCGTGATGCGGTCGGCGAGCTCTAATACTTCGCGCAATTTGTGCGTAATAAAAATAATCGAATTGCCGCGCGCTTTGAGATTGCGCAGCACTTGGAATAAATCATCCGCCTCTTGCGGCGTGAGGACGGCGGTCGGTTCATCCAAAATAAGAATGTCCGCTTTGCGATAGAGCAGCTTGATAATTTCAACGCGCTGCTGAATGCCTACGGACAAATCTTTGATGTATGAATCGGGATTCACTTCCAAACCATATTTGACCGAGAGATCGCGAATTTCGCGCGCGACTTTTTTGCGGTCCAGCACGACCCCATTGACGATGCTTTCATCGCCAAGCATCACGTTTTCGGTCACCGTGAACACGGGAATCAACATGAAATGCTGATGCACCATGCCGATGCCCTGCGCAATCGCGTCGCGCGGGCCAGCGATGTGCGCGATTTTGTCGCGAATTAAAATTTCGCCTTCGTCGGGACGATACAAACCGTACAGCACATTCATCAAGGTAGATTTGCCCGCGCCATTTTCGCCGAGCAGCGCGTGAATTTCGCCCTGATTGAGCGTAAGGTCAATATGGTCATTGGCAAGCACACCGGGGAACCGTTTGGTGATGCCGCGTAATTCGAGGATTGGAGCCATATCAGTCGCGAGAAACAGGTGAAAGGCATACAGGCAGGCAAGTCTTTGAACCTGCCTACCTGTAACCTCATTTACCGCTTTATCTTTTTATTGTCCGGACAACGCCTTGATGTCAAGCTTGCCGTCAATCACGTCTTGCTTGAGTTGGTCGAGTTCTTTTTGCAGGTCAGCGGATACTTTGGAAGCATTGTCGTGATACGGCGCCAACGATACGCCATCATTCGTCAACGTCCCGCTGTACGTCCCGCCTTTGAACGAACCATCCACC
>JAJTXZ010000089.1 GCA_021463195.1 Anaerolineae bacterium | reverse complement strand
GCGATTCGTTCCAGAGGGCGAGGGCGCGGGTCACGTCGCCTTGTTGGGCAATGATGCGCGCCATTTCATGGAGCGTGGCGGCTTTGCCCTGAACGTCGCGGATTTGTTCACTCGCTTGCAGCGATTCGTTCCAGAGGGCGAGGGCGCGGGTCACGTCGCCTTGCGTTACCAACAGCCCGGCTAGATTGTGAATGATTGCGGCGCGATATTTTGCATCGTCAGCGGGGCACAACGCCAGCGCGTTCTCATAGTTTTGTCGCGCCTCGTTCGTTTTTCCCAAGACCTTTTGCGCGCGCGCGAGCGTGTGCAGCACACGATAATCGTCGCCCAATTCGCGCGTCAATTCGGCGAGCCGTTCCGCTTCGTGATAGCGCGCCGCGTTCACCCAACGCGTCGCCAGACGGTCGCCGTTCACTACCGCGATTTCGCGTTCGCCGCCGAGCAGCGCCAGACGATACACCTCCAGCAGCTCGCGTTCATTCGCCGCGCCCGCTTGATCCAAATAACGCGCGGCGCGCGCGCCCGCCGCGCGCGTTTCCGTTTCGTCAATTTCGTCCGCGAGCAGGGGCTTGCACAATTCGGAAACGGCGTCGCGCGGCGCGTTCGTCTCGGGTTCGCCGCCGCGTTCCACCAAACCCAACGCGACGGCGCGCGTCCAATGCGGCTCGATTTGTAAAGCGCCCGCGGCGGCTTGGATGCCCGCGTGCGCCACAGGAAGCTCGTACACCGCCGCGCGCGCCAACACGCCGCGCCCGTTTGAGGTCAACGCGTTCAATAACTCGCGCAGCAAAATTGCCTCGCGAAATTCTTCCGCCGTGCGTTCCAAGCGCGCCAAGAGCGCGGCGTGGTCGGCGCCGCGCTCCGCCAACGCGCGATTCAAATATTCCAACAAACGCGGATTGCCCGCGCCCAGCGCGAGGGCGCGCGTCTTGAGTTCAGGGGCGCTCTGGTCGAGCGCATCGAGTTGGCGCGTTTTCTTGTCCAGTTCCGCGTCGTACAGCCGTTCCAAACTCAATTCTGCCAACCGTCCCGTTGGCGGAACGGCAAAGGTGTAGCGGCTCGTGATGAGGATGCGGCTCGCCGAATTGGTCGCGTGAATCGCCCCCAGCAGTGGCTCTATCACATTCCGCGCGTTCTCACTCATCCGCCGTCCGCCGTCTGCCGTCTCCTCCAGATTCTGTTCAAAATCGTCAAAGACAAAGAGGACGGGGCGCGCGGCGAGGGGTCCTTCCAATACGCGCGCGAGCCGCTGCTTGAGCGAGAGATTCGGGAGATTGAAAATTCCAACGATGGCGGCGTCATTCGGCTTGTCGTTTAGCGCGCGTTCAATTTCATGTTCGTCCACTGCGCCGACAAACACGAGCCGCAAATAATCGGGCAAGCGTTCGCACAAACGCGCGGCGGCGGAACTTTTGCCCAAGCCGCCCGCGCCGTGCAGGACGACGCCTTCGGCGTATTCGTCGTCGCCCTGCGTGCTGGCGAGAATCCGCAAACCGCGCTGCAAGAGCCGCCGTCTGCCGACAAATTCTTGGCGCGGACAGACCGGCGCTCTGCCCACCTTGGCGCGTTCGTCCAGAAATTCCAAATCGGCGCGGCGCACGCGGATTATTTCGCGGTGCGGCGTTCTGAGCGGCGTCACCAATTCCGCCAGCGGCGTCGCGTCGGCGTACAAACGCAGCAAGTGCCAGTACGGCGATTTTGCGTGGAACAATTTTTGCCGCGCCCGCGTCGTCGCCAAATCAATGCGTTCGCCCTCGGCGAGCTGCTCGTACAATTCCGCCGCCGCCAGCGTCGCCGCCGCGTCGCCCACAGGCAGCGCCCAGCCCAACACCGCCGGCGCGCCTGCCGTCACCAAGCGTTCGCTCAACGAGGGCATCACGCCTTGAAACGGCGCTTGTCCGGTGCGGCAGCCCGAAAGAAAAAGGAGGCGCGGAAAGCGACTGCCGAACGCGTGCGCCAAATCTTCCGCCGTCGCCGTGCGGGCTTTGCCAAACTTGTCCTCCAACACAAACACGGGCGCGCTCTTTTGAATCGTCGCGTGTCCGGTCAAATGAAACACGTCGAAATAGCCCGCCGCGTGGTCGCGCACGCGTTCGCCCAAGCCCTCCAAACTGCCGCTCTCTTCGACCAACAGCTCGATCGGGCGTTTGCGCGTCGCGTCGAGAATCAACGCCTCTTCGCGTTCAAAGTCGAGCAGCGGTTCGACATCGCGCGGCGACGACGCCATAAACAGGACGCGCAGCGGGCGATTGGCGATTTCCGCCGCGCGCCGTCCATTTCCCACGCGGCGCACGGGCGTAAAGGGGCGCGCCGCGTCCGCGCATAAAAACGCGCCGTCGTACGCGAGTTCCCACGGCAAATGCCGCAGACGCGTTTCGCCCCACGCGTGCGGTTTCACGTCGAGATGCACCGCCAGTTCGCGCGTCCCCTCACGCGCTTGCGCCAGCCAGCGCTCGGTGGGTCCGTCGAGCCATTCGTACAAGCGGCGTCCCAGCGCGCCCAGCTGCGGCGCGTTGGCTTGGTAGTCGCGCTCGACCGCGTTGACAAATTCCATCACGCGCAGCATGTCGAGCGGACGTTCGGCGCGCAAATTGTCCGCGCTGTCGAACCAGCGCAGCCACGCCAAATCCTCTGTCTTGGGAAAAACTTGGATGAGATGGGTTTGCATGGGCGTTGAAAAATCCTTTTGGCAAATGAATTGCGGCGGCATATAATCCAACTATTGAAAGGAAATTCGATGCGCGAAAATAATTCGAACTACACCCGCGCAATCGTCTCGATTTGACGCAGTGGAACGGAATGATTACAATGGTTCGAGATGGTAAGAGTAAGACCCAAGTGGCTGGATGGCTGACTTGACAGCGGTCCACCTTTTTGAAATATCGCAAGATATTTCAAGATAAATCGGCGCTTTGGCATCTTGCCATTTTATTTTTCCTGCCATACGCTGCGCTGCTCTCGAACCACACGCGGCGCGACAATTTCCCAGAATGTAGAATCCCCGCTCTGATATTTTGCTGCTGCCGCGCCTGCCACAAAATCGGCGAGCTGTATTCGGGCATCCTGTTCACTGCCCACATGTGTAATCGAGATGCCGCGCCCCGCGCGCTGATTAATCTCATTTTCCATGCGGCTGCGCAGCTCTGCGCGTGTGTAACGACGGTCCAAAACGAATCGCGTATTCGGATGCCGCGCCAGAATCACTGACATCAACTGCCATAGAATTGCGGCATACCGAGTTGGCGTGTCCTGTATCACCTGTCTGTTTTTTTCAAGGGCAAGCAAAAAAATTTCTATATCTTGCCGCTGCGCAATCGCCGCGAGAGTCTGCTTGCGCGCGGCATCGCTGGCTCGACTAAATTTGAGTTCGCCCAAATTACGATACGGCTTTCCTTTGCGCTTGAGGCGCTCGCGGATTTTTCTCACCACCTTTTCCAGACCGCTTGGCGCGTGTGTGACGATTCCCGCAACAATGATGAACGCATCGTTCGGGTCGGCAAGCGCGCCGCTTTCATCTACGAAAGCATAATGCAGAACGGCAATGGGTTTCGCCATGCGTTTATTGAATCACCTCCATCTCGCGTCCCACCTTCCCAAACACCTCCAGCCCCTTGTCCAAATCCTCTCTCTCATGCGCCGCGCTAATCATCACGCGAATACGCGCCTTGCCTTGCGGCACCGTCGGATACTTGATTGCCATCGCGAATACCTCATTTTCAAAAAGCGCGCGTGAAAAATTTTGCGCGAGCTGCGCGTCGCCGAGCATCACGGGCGTGATCGGCGTTTCGCTTGCGCCGGTGTCGAAACCGAGACGCTGCATCTCTGTTTTGAAATAGCGCGCGTTATCCCACAAGCGTTCGACGAGCGCGGTGGATTCCTCCAAAATATCTACCGCCGCGATACACGCGGCGGCGTCGGCGGCAGGCACCGCGCTGGAAAATAAAAACGGACGTCCGCGCTGCCGCAGCCATTCGACAATTTCTCTTTTCCCCGCGACATAACCGCCCACAACGCCGAACGCTTTTGACATTGTGCCGACTTCGACATCCACGCGCCCGTGCATTCCAAAATGGTCAACAATGCCGCGCCCGCCGCGCCCCAACACGCCTTCGCCGTGCGCGTCGTCCACCATCAGCATCAAGTCGTGTCGTTCTGCCACCTCGACGATTTGCGGCAGCGGCGCAATGTCGCCGTCCATCGAGAAAACGCCGTCGGTGACAATCAGCGCGCGGCGATAATCTCCAGTCTCTAGGATTCTATGCTCCAAGTCCTCCGCGTCATTATGCGCGTAGCGCACAATTTTCGCGCCCGACAAGCGCGCGCCGTCAATGATGCTCGCGTGATTCAATTCATCGGAAAAAATCACATCCTCTTTGCCGACGAGCGCGGGAAGCGCCGCGCCGTTGGAATTGAATCCCGATTGAAATGAAATCGTCGCTTCGACGCCTTTGAATTCCGCGAGCCGTTTTTCCAATTCATTGTGCAGCGACAGCGTGCCGGCGATGGAACGCACGGCGGCGGGACCGACGCCGAATTTTTCAATCGCGTCGTGCGCGGCTTGTTTCAAACGCGCGTCGTTGGCGAGACCCAAATAATTGTTGGAGCAAAAATTGAGGACGCGTTTGCCATCCACCACAATCCACGCGCCTTGCGGTGAATCAATTGTGCGAATGGTGTTGTAGAGGTTTTGCTGTTTGAGCGAAGCGAGTTCGTCGCGAATCCAGTTGAGTTTGGTGGACATCTTTCTGCTCCTCATCATCGTTTGACTGCAATCAAAGTAACTTGCGAAAATCTTCTTGGCTTAGACCGGCATCTTTCAAGATTCCACGCAGTGTTCCGCGCGGAATATCGCGACGGTGCATCGGCACGACAACAATTGCAGAGTGTCTGGCTTGACCAAAACAACATGGCTGCCCGATTGGCGATCAACTTCCCAACCGTCTTTTTCTAACGCGCGAACGACTTGGCTGGGTCGAAGACTCGGTAATCGGCTTGCCATTATGCTGCTACCTTAACGGTTTCAAGCATCGGCAGCGCAAGCCCGCGGCGTTCGGCTGTTTCGAGCCATAGTTGAATCGCCTCGGCAATGTTTTTGCGCGCCTCTTCTTTCGTCGCCCCCCAGGAATGACATCCTTTGAGTGCGGGACAATACACATGAAAACCTTCTTCATCTGGTTCAAACACAACGGTAAATTCACTGACTTTGATGGAACGATTCATTTTGCCTCCTACTGAAGCTCTGTCTCACGGAAACAACACCACTTTACCGCTATCCCCACTCATCATCGTCTCGAACGCTTTTTGAAATTCTTCCAACTTGAAGCGATGCGTGATGACAGGTTCGAGATTGACCGCGCCGCTGCGCAGCAAGCCGCGAATTTCGTACCACGTTTCCCACAGTTTGCGCCCCGCGATGCCGTGAACGGTGATGCCTTTCATAATCACGAGATTCGCCAAATCAAATTCAAACGGTTTCGATGGCAGTCCGAGCAGCACCGCGTGTCCGCCCGCTTTCAGCAAATGCAAGCCATCGCGAATCGCGCTCGGCGCGCCGGACATTTCCAGCAGCACATCCACGCCATCGCCGTTCGACGCTTCCAAAACAATGTCGCGTAAATTTTCGCGCGCGGGATTGATGGCAATGTCCGCGCCCATTTTTTTGGCGAGACCGAGGCGATACTCGGAAATATCGCTCGCGTAAATGGAACGCGCGCCCGCCGCTTTCGTCACCGCAATCGTCATCACGCCGACGGGTCCGCAGCCCGTCACCAAAACTTTGCGCGCGACGACGGGCGTTTCGAGCGCGGTGTGGACGGCGTTGCCGAAATTTTCTTCGAGCGCGGCGATTTCGGAAGGCATGTTGGGTGGATTGTGCCACGCGTTCGCGGCGGGCAGCGCGACATATTCCGCGAAACTGCCGTCGCGGTCTACGCCGATGATTTGGGTGTTGCGACAAATGTGCGCCATGCCCGTGCGACACAAGTCGCAGGTATGGTCCACAATATGACTTTCGGCGGAAATAAAATCGCCGACCTTGACTTGGGTCACTTGCGCGCCAATCTCGATGACATCGCCGCAAAATTCGTGGCCAATGATAATGGGCGGTTTGATGCGATTCGCCGCCCACGTATCCCAGTTGTAAATATGAATGTCCGTGCCGCAAATGGAGGTGGCGCGCGTACGCAATAAAATATCGTGCGGTCCGATTTGGGGAATGGGAACTTGGGTGAGCGTAAAACCGGGACCTGCCGCGCTTTTGACGACGGCTTGCATCAGTCCTTGCATGGGGTGTGTCCTCTCCGTTGAGGTGAATGAATGAACGCGCGCAGCCGCGCGCGTCGAAATTATAACACAGCGCGCCAAAAGAAAATCGAGTTGCGTCGCGCAACTCGATTTTTATCGCAAACCGGCGAACAAATCTTTTTCTTTACGCGGCTTGCGCGGCAGATGCGAAGCCGCCAGAATGAAATGTTCCGCGTTCCATTCCATGCCCGCGTTGGCGAGGCGCCAGCGCGTAAAATCTTGCGAATGATGCCGCTGGCAATACACCGCTTTCATTTTCATTTCGGAATAGGGCGATACGTCCAGAATGGTGGTGACGCGTTCATCGGGGACGCCGCGCAAGCCGCGCAAATTCCAGCGCGCGATAAGGCTTTGCGGCAGAACCGTATAATATAATTTTTGCGGCGCGTACGCGTATAAACCGTCGCGCGCATGTTGCGGAAAGCGCGCCGCATCGCCCGCGCTGTGAAAGGCGCGCTGCGTGACTTGATTCACCAAAATTTGGTCGGGGTCGTCTGACAAACCATCCGGCGCATAGGTGACAATCACTTGCGGCTGTGTTTCGCGAATCAAACGCACGAGACGCTCTTGCATCAGATTGATTTGCGAAACTTCAGCCGGGGGCGCGGTTTGGTCGAGACAAATCCGCTGGATGCCCGCCGCGCGGCACGAGCATAACGTATCGCGGCGCAGCGTATGCTCGTCCAACACGCGCAGCGCGGGATCATTCGCGCGAGACGGCGGATGCGACACGAGTTCGCGCGCGGCAGTGACCAGCGAAACGCGCACGCCTTCGCCCGCGTATTTTGACAAGGTGCCGGAGGGGCCAAACGCTTCGTCTTCGGGACGCGCAAAAACGGCGAGCAGCGAAAGTTTTTCGCCGCTTACCGTATGTTCTATCTCGCTGATACCGCTAGCCCGTACTTTCATTCAATCGTCGTATCGGATCGGAATAGAATCGGGTTCATTGTGTTGGGTGAGAACGGAACCGGGTTCATTGTGTTGGGTGGGAACGGAACCGGGTTCATTGTGTTGGGTGGGAACGGAACCGAGTTCCGTTTCTATCCAGCGATTCTATTTTCATCCATCGGCATTACGCCGCTTGTTCCAATTCGCGCTGTTGTTCTTTGAGCGCTTGCGCCACTTCTTTGCGCGCGGCGCGAAAGCGCGCCAAGAGCGCTTCTTCGGATTCTTTGGAAAAAGTCAGCGTGGTGACGCTGCAGCGCGCGCAGCCGCCCTTTTCCACGTATTTGCGCGCGTCGCAAGTGACGCAGCTATTGAGCCGCACCATCATCAGTTGCAGCGCCAGCGCGTCGGGATGCGTCTCGGGCAGCGCTTGAATTTCTTGCACTAGTTTTTTCCACTTGGGGCCGCGCGCGTTTTGCAATGAACGCGTTGCCCAGTGCGCGTAAAGTAATTCGGTACGATCCATTTTGTTTATTTCATTTCTGGTTTGAATCTCGCGGAGCGAATGCTCACGCTCTCACGTATAGTATCATCTGAATTTGCCAGACTGACGTTAAAGTTTGATAAGAAATTTTTCATCCGCCGACGCGTAGAGATTTGAACACGCTCATCATTTGCGGTACAATGCGCGCCTTGCATAGCGCATTCAAATTAGAGCGAATTCCTGTTTGGTCTAGGGTACAAGACTCTTTGGGTTTCCGAAAACTCAAAGGGGCTTGTCCCTTAAATCAAATCGAAAACTGGTTTAGGGCGAATTCCTGATTCGTTTGTGGGGCAAGACCTTTCGGGTTTTCGGAAACCCGAAAGGTCTACCCACAAATCAAAGTGGAATCGGCGCTAGGAGGCGCAAGATGGCGCGTGAATTTTTTAATTATATTGATGGCAAATGGATACCCGCGCAGAGCGGCGCAACAATCGTCAGCCACAATCCGGCGACAGGCGAAACGCTTGGCGTCGTCCCCGCATCGGACGCGCGCGATGTCGCGCGCGCGGTGGATGCCGCCGCGCGCGCGTTCGAGAAATGGCGCAAGACGCCCGCGCCGCATCGCGCGGAAATTTTGCGCCATGTCGCGGAGATTATTCGCGCGCGTAAACAGTCGCTCGGCGAACTTTTGACGCGTGAGATGGGCAAGGTGCTGCCCGAAGCGCTGGGCGATGTCCAAGAAGCGGTGGACATGGGCATGTACATGGCGGGCGAGGGGCGCCGCTTGAACGGTTTGCTCGTGCCGTCGGAGTTGCCAAATAAATGGGCGATGGCGGTGCGCGACCCGCTGGGGGTCGTTGGAATCATTACGCCGTGGAATTTTCCCATCGCGGTGCCGTCATGGAAAATTTTTCCCGCGCTTGTTTGCGGCAATACGCTGGTGTGGAAACCGGCGGAAGATACGCCCATTCTCGCGGCGGAATTCGTGAAAATTTTCGAGGAAGCGGGTTTGCCGCCCGGTGTTTTGAATTTGGTGACGGGATATGGCGAACTCGCCGGCGCGGCGTTGGTTGAACATCCGCAAGTGAAAATGATTTCGTTCACCGGCTCGAATGAAATCGGCAAATTGATTGCGGTGCAATGCGCGCAGTTGGGCAAACGCGTTTCGTTGGAACTCGGCGGCAAGAACGCGATTATTGTGCTGGATGACGCGGATATTGATTTGGCGACGGATGGCATTATTTGGAGCGCGTTCGGGACGAGCGGGCAGCGCTGCACGGCGACGAGCCGCGTCATTGTCACGCCCGATGTTCACAAAAGCATCGCCGAACGCGTGGCAGAACGCGCGTCGAAATTGCGTTTGGGCGATGGTTTGCTGCCGACGACGGATGTTGGACCTTTGATAAATAAAGCGGCGGCGGCCAAAGTGCACGAGTACAGCGAAATCGGCAAGGGCGAAGGCGCGACGCTGCTGACCGGCGGCGATTACGCGACGGAAGGCGAATTGGCGCGCGGTCATTTTTACAAGCCGACAGTGTTTGACCAAGTGACGCCGACGATGCGTTTGGCGCAAGAAGAAATTTTTGGGCCGTCGCTTTCGATCATTCGCGCGGACTCGCTCGCGCAAGCTATCCAAATCAACAACGGCGTGAATTTTGGTTTGAGCGCGTCCATTTTTACGTCGAACGTGAACACGGCATTTGAAGCGATGCGCGATATTGCGACGGGGATTGTGTATATCAACGCAGGCACGATTGGCAGCGAGGTGCAACTGCCGTTTGGCGGCACGCGCGGCACTGGCAATGGACATCGCGAAGGCGGCGGGCCTCCCGTGTTGGACGCGTTCACCGAATGGAAATCTATTTACGTGGATTATTCGGGTCGTTTGCAGCGCGCGCAGATTGATACGGATTCGTTAGTGAGTTAGTGCAATCGTGAGATAGCGCGATAGTTGAAATCAAAATGATTTACACTACCGCGCTATTGCACTGTCGAACTACGTGACTATTCTTTTTCATCTCTCTGACCTTCATTTTGGGCCCAAATTCAACGCGCATTTATCGGAATTGATTTTGCAAGATGTGTGCGCGGCGAAACCTGACCTCACAATTTTGTCTGGCGATTTCACAATGCGCGCGCGCGTGGAGGAACACGCGCAGGCGCGCGCGTATATTGAAAAATTGCCGCCGCCGCTTTTGACCATTCCGGGCAATCACGACCAGCCGTTGGCGCCGCATTTCGGCGCGTTGTGGGAGCGCGCGACGACGCCGTGGGCGCGTTACGAAAAATATATTCATGCCACAGTGAACGCGAGTTTTGCAAGCGCGGAACTTTTTGTGGTGGGCGTGAACAGCAATCATCGCATTATTCCCGGCGGTATTTGGTCAAGTTCGCAGCGCCAGTTTGTTGAACAGGAATTCGCGCGCGCGCCGCAAGGGGTGTGCAAAATTTTCGTGACGCATCATCATTTGGATTGGGGCGGCAAGTATCGTCCGTTTGGCGTGTGGTTTCCCGCCGCGCAGTTGAACTGGCTCAAAGGTTTGGGCGTAGAGTTGATTTTGAATGGACACACGCACGCGCCGTTGACTGCGCAAACAGCGCAAGGCATCATCATCGCGCAAGCGGGCACCGCCATGTCGGGACGCGTGCGGCACGGCCACGGCAATGCGTACAATCGCATCGTGATTGACGCGCAAACGTTGACGATTCAAATTATGGGTTATGACGCGCGCGCCGATCGTTTTACGCGGCGCGCGGAAAAAATATTTACGCGACAAGCCAATGAGGAGCAGCGATAATGAATATTGACAAGGTCGTCTTGGTTTATCCGAAACGCGATGGCAAGATTTTGGGCAAGGCGCAGGGTTCGCCCTATACGTTGATGCGCTTGGCGTCGCTGGTGCCGGATGCTCTGCCCGTCGAAATTTGGGATGAAGATGTCGCGCCGATTCCATTTCATACGCTGACGCAAAATTCGGTGATGGGGATTACGAGCAAAACGCTTTCGATTGAGCGCGCGCAAGTCATCGCGACAGAGGCGCAGCGACGCGGCGCGCGCGTCGTCGTCGGCGGCACGCACGCGACGCTCGCGCCGGAAGAGGTGAGCCAATGGGCGGACATTACGGCGGTGGGCGAAGGTTATTTTACGTGGCGCAAAATTTTGGACGATTTGGCGAATGACCGCGCGCAAAAAATGTATGTGGATGAATCGTGGGCGAATCTGGCGGGCGTCGCGCGCTTGACCGATCGCGTTTTGAAAATGGTGGATGAAAAGCGCGATTATTGGACGCCGTACATGGAAATCACGCGCGGCTGTCCGCGCAACTGTTCGTTTTGCACCGCGATTCGCGTTTCGGGGCGCATCATGCGGCATCGGCCGGTGGATGAAGTGGTGGAAGAAATCGAACGCCGCGATATTAAACGATTCTTTTTGACCGACGATAATTTCGGTTTGAATTTTCGCACCGACCCCGAATATATCGAGCAACTTTTTCGCGCGCTGCGAAAATTGCCGCTGCACGGCTGGACGAATCAAGCCGAAATGATGGTGGGCGAATTTCCCGATCTCATCCAGTTGAGCAAAGAAGCGCACATGGATAAATTTTTTATCGGCTTTGAATCGGTCAACGCGGGTAACAAACGCGATTTGGGCGGAAAATCCAAAGGAAATCTTGAAGAATACAAACGCGTTATCAAGACGATTCAAAAGTATGGCATCGGCGTAGTCGGCTTGTTTGTGTTTGGCTTGGAGGCGGATACGCCAGATGTCTTTGAAAACACGTGGGCTTTTTGCAAAGAGAGCGGTTTGGATAATGTGAGTTTTACCATCATGACGCCTTATCCGGGAACGCACTCGCGCGAGCAGTACATTCAAGAGGGGCGTTTGCTGCCCAATGTGCCGTGGTCGAAATATGACACGACGCACGTCACGTTTCAACCCGCGAGCATGACCGCTGACCAACTGCGCGAAGGATACGATTGGATTTGTCGCAAAGCGTACTCGATGCCTTCGATTGCGGCGCGCGGCGTGCGAACGCTGCGGCGGCATCCTGTTCGCGATGCGCGGCGTAAACTTTTTTCATCGTTCAGCACTGACTTTGGCTATCGCCGCACGTACTCGTATCGGCACGCCTAGACGCGGCGCGCGCGCGTTTTATTTTGTTTCTCGCCAAAGCCTCGCTTTATTCTCTTAACGAAAAATTGATTTGACCGCCCCATAGCCACTCGTTATAATGATTCATGGTCGCGCGCGCGCCCATGCCATGATGGCGCGCGGGCGGAACAAAAAATTCACCAAATACGTTTGACGTTTATATCGCCAAGCATTAGAGATGGAGGTTTCCGTTGCGCGTTCTATTAGTTAATCCGCGTTTTCATTTGCCTATTGACACCCGCAATACGCCGCATTTGGGTATTGCCTATCTTGCCGCGATGAGCGATCGGCGCGGCGATGAGGTCGCCGTATTCGATCAAGATGTCGAAGAAGAAAAATTAACCGATTTCGTGCGCCGCTTTCAACCGGATTTGGTCGGCATCGGCACGAATACGCCGCAGGTCAAACAGGGTTGGCTCTGCGCGCGCGAGGTGAAATCGGTTTTGCCGAACGCTGTTGTCGTGCAGGGCGGTCCGCACGTTTCGGCGCTGCCCGAAGAGAGCGCCGCGCGCCCCGAAGTGGATATGGTCGCGCGCGGCGAAGGCGAAGACACCTGGATTGATATTTCCAATCACGTCGAAAAATGGAAAGCGGGCAATCCGAATTTTAATGTGCGCGATTTGCATGATCGTCAGAACAAGATGCTCGATAAAATTTTGGGCATTACGTACATGACGACCGAGGGCAAATTGCGGCATACGTACGAGCGTCCCTCCGTCGCCGATTTGGATGCGCTGCCTTTTCCCGCCTACAAATATTTCAAGATGGACCGTTATACTTCGCTGCAGCCCGCGATGGACGCGGTGGACAAAGGCAAATCGTTTTCGATGATGACGTCGCGCGGCTGTCCGTATCGCTGCACCTTTTGTTCACAATCGGTCATGGCGGAAAAATGGCGCGCGCGTTCGCCGGAAAGCGTGATTGCGGAATGGAAGCATTTGGTCTATGATTTTGGCGCGCAAGAAATCGGCTTGCTCGACGACAGCGCGAATATTGACCGCAAGCGTTTGTATCGTTTGTGCGAATTGTTAATTCAGGAAGGGCTGGCAGACAAAGCCAACTGGATTATGATTAATGGCATTCGCGCGAATCTCGCGGACACGGAACTCTTGGGCAAGATGAAAGAGGCGGGCTGCAAACGCGTGGCGTTCGGCGTCGAAACGGGCGACGAAGATATTTTAGAGAGCATTGATAAACGCGTGACGCACGATCAGATTCGCCAAGCGTTCAAGAACGCGAAAAAGGTCGGGATGGAAACGGTCGGCTTTTTCATCATCGGCTTGCCCGGCGATACCGAAGTGACGATGGAAAAAACCATCAAATTCGCGTGCGAACTCGACCCGCTCGTGGCGAACTTTTCGATGATGACGCCGTATCCGGGAACCAAAGTGTGGGAGCAAGTGCATCGCAACGGCGGACGCATGTTGGTCAAAGATTGGCAAGATTACGTATTCTTTGAAGGCAAAGCGCGTTACGAGATGGGCCCCACGACGGCGGATCTGCAAGAGCGCAAGTGGAAAGAAGCATATCGCCGCTTTTATTTGCGCCCGCATCGCATCGTCCAAACTTTGATGCGCGAATCCACGTGGAAAAATTTCCCGCGCACGTTGAGCATGGCGCTGAAAATCGTCTTGCCCAAAAAGACCAAAGACGACCAAGTGAAACAGATGATTGACGAGGCGCAGCAGGTCGCGGCTTGATTGATTTTAGTCAGGAGGATAGACAAAACCGCGGCGCGTCGGCTGGACTGCGCGCGCGACGATCGGGTTGAGCTCAAAGGGCTGATTTATCTTTTGTGGTTTGTTAACTATGTAGACAACTGGGAACTCGCTGAATTCACCGTTAAAGAGAGCCCACATTGCAGTACTATTTCACGCCGTATATTCTACCCCTCGTTCTCGGCGTTATCGTTTCGGGTGGAGTTGCCTTGTACGGCTGGAGACATCGCAGCACGCGCGGCGCGATGTCTTTTGCCGTCTTGATGGCGGGCGTCACATTTTGGATTGTGGCGTATACGTTTGAGCTGCTCGGCTTGAACACGGCGACCAAAGAGTTTTGGACCGCCATCAAATATTTTGGCGTGGTCATTATTGCGCCGGCGTGGCTGGCTTTCGCTCTGGAATATACCGGGCGCGACGAGATGCTGACTCGGCGCAATATCACGCTGTGGTTAATTCTGCCACTGACGACTTTGGTTTTGGCGCTCACGAACGGAATGCACCGTTTGATGTGGTCGCCGGCGCAGTGGGTGACGACAGGGCCCTTTCTCACTCAAGACACCACCAACGGCGCGTGGTTTTGGGTGAATGTCGCATACGCGTACGTGTTGATTTTGATTGGCTCGGTCCTGATTGTGCGGGCATTCGTGCGTCAGCCGCGCCTCTATCACGGACAAATCACCGGGATGCTTGTCGCCGTCGCCGCGCCGTGGGTGTTTAATTTTCTAACGACGTTTAGAATTATTGACATCCACCTTGACCTCACGCCGTTTGTCTTTTTGTTTACGGGGTTGGCGTTGGCGTGGAGTCTGTTCCGTTATCGTTTACTCGATTTGATGCCGGTCGCGCGCGCGGCGGTAATCAAAGCCATGCGCGACGCGATGATTGTGTTGGACGCGCAAGGGCGTGTGGTGGACATTAATCCCGCGGCGGAGCGCTTGCTTGGCGTTCAAGCGGCGCAGGCAATGGGGCAGGCGGCGGCGGATATTTTTCGCTCGTTTCCTGAACTGGTGGCGCATTATCAGGATGGCATGGACGCGCGGAATGAGCTTGGATTGGGCGAGGGCGCGACGCGCGAAGATTATGATTTGCGGCTTGCGCCTCTGCATAATCGGCAGAATGGCGTTATCGGGCGCGTGATTACGCTGCACGATATTACCGAACGCAAGCGGATGGAGCGTGACCTGTCTGCCGCGCGTTCGCAGTTGGATGATTTACTCCATCGCTTTGTGCCTGCTTCCGTCGCCGACCAAATGATCGCGAATCCGCAGGGCGCGCGACTTGGCGGCGAACGACGTCAGGTGACAATTTTATTTGCCGATTTACGCGGCTTTACGCGTTGGTCTGAAAATCGTTCGCCGGAACATGTGATCGAAACAGTGAATCGGCTGATGGGCGTCGGCATCGAGGCGATTTTGGCAGAGGGCGGCACGTTGGACAAGATTATGGGCGACGCGCTGATGGGCATTTTTAATACGCCATTGTCGCAACCCGATCATCCGCGCCGCGCGGTGCGCGCCGCGCTGACTATTCTTGCCGCCCAAGTCGTCGAAGCAGACCTTCGTTTTAGCATTGGCATTCATATCGGCGCGGTGGTTGCGGGCAATGTCGGCACGGAACGCGTGATGAATTATACGGTTCTCGGCGATGCCGTGAATCAGGCAAAACGGCTGCAAGAAATGGCGCCGCCCGGACAAATTTTGCTGAGCCAAGAGACCTACGCGTATATTGAGGATAAATTGCAAGCGCGAATTTTTGGAACGCATACTTTACGCGGACGCGGAGAACCCACCAAGATTTTTGTCATTTCCGACGTCGCGCAAGCGCAAACTTTTATTAACCCATGAAATCATTTTTCAGTTTCGGTAAATCCAACCCTGCGCCCAAAGCGAGCAGCGACGGCATCAAGCGTCTCTGGATTGACTTGGGCGATGCGGGCGTTTTTGTATATCCGGCGGGCGCGCATGACCGCTGGCAAGATCATGGTTTGGGCTTGTTGCGGACCATCATGCGCAATAACAGCATCGAGACGGACATGTTTTCGCTGCGCTCGTTGAAAAAATGGGACGATCTGCCCAAGCATTTGGAAGGGTACGACCAGCTCATCATGAATATTCGCAGCTATTGGTATCCGTTCGCGTACAAAACCGCGCAAACTTTCAAACAGGTGAATCCGAATGGCTTGGTCATCACCGGCGGAATGCACGCAACCGTCGCGCCGGATGAAATGGAAAACGTGCCAGAGTTTGATTACATTTGCAGCGGGCCCGGCGAAAACACTATCGTAAATTTGGTCCGCGACCCCAAAGCGTTTCCGCGCAAAGTGTTGGGCGTCGGCGCGAAAAGCATGGCAGATTGGCCCATGATGGATCGCACGATGTGGCCCAATCCCAAGTTAAAAGATTTTCCTTGGCCCCTCGAACCCGAATGCGGTTGGGGCCCCGGTCCGGTGGCGACGATTTTGACTTCGCGCGTCTGCCCTTGGCAATGCGTATTCTGCAACGAATCATCGTACATTGCCAACATGGGGCGCAAAAGCGTTGACCAGGTGATTGACGAATTAAATTTTCTCGACGAAAAATATGGTCCGCTCGGTTCGGTGGTCATTCACGATTCGATGTTTTTTCAACATCCCGCGTGGCTGCGCGAATGGATTGAAAAATATCCGCGCAAAGCGCGCAAACTGTGGCCCTATTGGGCGGCAGGACGCAGCGACACGGTGCGCCAATGGCCCGATCTATTCGAAGCGCTCGTGCGCGAAACGAATTGGAACATTATCTCGATCGGTTTTGAATCGGGCAGCGACCGCGTGCTAAAAATCTTGAATAAAGAATGCACCGCCGAAGATAATCTCATCGCCATCGAACACTTGAATCGCATTGGCGACGCGATGGAGCGCGCGGGCCAAGATCCGCCCAAATTTTGGGCGAATATCATGCTCGGCGTGCCGGGCGAACGCCCCGAAGACGCGTTCGAGACGATGCGGATGTTGAAACGGATGAAGCGCGTGCTGCCTTCGATTTCATATTATGCGCCGTACCCCGGTTCGCTGCTCGGCTATCAACTGATTGCCGAAGGCAAAAGTTTAATGTCCAAAGAAAATTATCATCGTTATCCGAACGACGAAAAATTAAAGGGCATTGATTACGCGTTCTATAACGATTTGATGGCGGGGAAATTCGACGCGGAGATCAACAAGGGTTTGAACGGCAACGCGCGCGGCGCGGAAGTGTATACGGGGCAGTTAATCAAAGCATGAGCAGTTTCAATAATCCGCACTATATTTTTCTCTTTGAAATGAAAAACGGCAAAGAGAAATTGGCCTACGGCCCGACGCCGCAGGATGCTTACGAAAGTTTGCGGCTGCGCCTTTCGGCAGAGGAAATGGAACTGATTTATTCGGACAAGTACACTCGAATTCCTCAACGCGAACTACAACAACACGTGCATAATTTGGGTTGAGCTGCTTGTTGGATAGCGGTGCGCCGCGGTCTCGCCCGAATCTTTGCGATTCCACCCATTGCTGCGCCGCGCGAAAAAAAGTTTTTTCCAAAAGCGCGCTCGACTCTTTGCGCCGGAGCGAATAACGCTCCGTTTTTTGGTGTCCACTGGCGTTTTGGCGCGTTTGTCGCTAGCGCATCTTTAACAGAGTACTTGGTCGAAAGACCTTTGGGGTTTCTGGGCAATTTGCTTGGTTTGGCGCACCCGCGTCGAAAACCCCAAAGGTCTTGACAC
>JAJTXZ010000088.1 GCA_021463195.1 Anaerolineae bacterium | reverse complement strand
GCCGCGAATGCGTTGATTGTAGGCGATCGCCAAGTTGTTCTGCGTCATACCCCAATCGGTCGGAAACGCCGCCCGCGTCCTCACCTCTAACGCGAGTTCATAGTGACGAATCGCTGCTTCCAGATTGTCGGCGCGCTCGCCGCGAATGCGTTGATTGTAGGCGATCGCCAAGTTGTTCTGCGTGGTCGCCCATTGTTCGGGAAACGCCGCCCGCGTATAAACCTCTAACGCGAGTTCGTAGTGCCGAATCGCTTCTTCCAGATTCTCCGCCCGCTCGCCGCGAATGCGGTCCGAGTAGGCGAGCGCCAAGTTGTTCTGCGTCATTGCCCATTGTTCGGGGAACGCCGCCCGCGTATAAACTTGTTGAATCTGCTCATAGTAATGAATAGCTTGTTCAAGGTTATCTGCGCGACTGCCTTGCGGTGTTTGATTGAACGCGTTGGCAAGTTCGCCATTTAATCCCGCCCACAGCATTGGATTTTCCTCGCGTGTCACGTGTGCCAGCGCGGCTCGACACAGTTCAATTTTGCGCGGCATGTCGGGGAGACGGGTGAGGCGCGAGATTTCTTGGAGAATGGAACGCACGTCGTCGGGAATGTCGCCTGTGCTGACGGCAGACGACTGACGGCTGACGGCTTGCGCCGCGCGCTCTAGTTTTTCGCGCAGGTCGGGGCGTTTTTCGAGCGCGGCTTGCAATTCTTGTTCGTTGGAAATTCCCGACGCATGCAATTCTTGAATCGCCGCGCGTGTCTCATCGTCGAGAGACTGTTCAATCGCTGCTATCTGCGCGAGATCGTCCGGGCGCGCGCCGCTCGCCTTGATTTGTTCGAGGATGGCAAAACGTTCTTGTAAATGATTCGCCATTCCTTCATCGCCGCGTTCGCGCGCGTTGGAAATGATTTCGCGGATGGCGTTCATTCCGTCATCGTCCAACAGCAGCGGATAGACGCGCGCGAGTTGCAGCACCTCTTGCGATGAGCGCGCCTCCATCAATTTTTCAATCGCCTGCAAGATTGGATTTTCTTGGCGCATGACGCGTTGCACCAGTTCTTGAAGTTCGGGGTGTTCGGGGAGCGCGCGTTCAAGTTCTTGTTGCGAGTGGATGTTCAATTCGGCGAGACGCGCTTGGAGTTGCGCCCGCGCATCCGGTTCGCGTCCGTCGTTCGCGCCGCGTTCTTGGCTCGCGCCGCGAGCGAGATATTTTTTGTACGCCGCGTCAATTCCGTTCGCGCGCGCGACGCGTAGAATTTCGCGGTGGACGTTCAAATCTTCTTGCGCGTCGCCATCCTCTTGCGCGCGCGCAAGGTCGAGCATCGCCGCGAGGACGAGGTCGGCATCATTCGTCAAGAGTTCGGGATGCGCTGCGAGAAACTGTTTGGAGGCGTTCCACGCGTCGAGATTCATCCACTCCTGAATCGTTTCGCCGAGCGCGCGGTGTTCTTGGAGAACGCGCGCCGCGGCGGCGACGGCGGGGTCGTTGCGCAATTTTTCAAATTGCGCCTGCATCTCCGCCATCATCTCATCCAGTTTGTCATCCATCGCGGCGGGCAGCAGTTCGATGGGCAGGGCTTGCGGCGCGTCGAGATAACCGCTGTTGGGGAGCGCGAGCAGTTGATTGCGCAGTTGATGTACGAGCTGCTTGCCGACTTCTTGGACTTGCTCCTCGGACATGTTCTGCGGATACGCGAGAAAAAGTTGCTGTTTCGCGCGGTCATGATACAGCAGCGGCGCGGGCAACATGCCGCTGTGATTGTTCGGACACGCGACGACGTGAATCGAACCATCGTGACAGCGCGCGACGAGGTCGGGACGTTCGCCCGCGTCAACGATCAGCCAAATGTCGGCGTCAAAGGGGGTGTTACATTGAGGACAAGTCAATAAAGCAGTTTGCGAAAAAGAGAGCGGCATATCAAAAATCCTTGCGCGTCGCGCGGAAAAAGCGACGTTGTTTTTCAAACTCGGCAGACAAGCAATCGAACGCGCGCGTCCATTATAAAAGCCCTATATATGGATTGCAACCGCGCCGCGCGTCGTCGCGTTGACAGGCGCGCGCTCTACTTTTATACTCGGCGATAATATGCACGCGGCGTATGTCCCATTGCGCGCCAAAAATGGATTTGATATTATCCGCGCGAGTGTTACCGCCAGCGCGGTTTTGCGTAGATTGCCAAGTTTCGTTAACGCGATTTGTCATCACACCTTTTGAAATGGAGGAATATACGATTATGACCAACCTGGCTCTCCGCAAAGCATTTGCGCAAGCCGCGCGTCCGATTGCTGCCATTGGCGCGGTGGGCGGATTTATCGGCGACATTATTCAGCCGCTCGGCAATTTCGCGGTCTGGATTGCGGGTCTCTCGCTCATCATCGCCGCGATTGCGTTGGCGTGGATGATAGCGCTGCGCCGTCGTCGCGGCCAAGAAGTTTGGGATACGCTGGCAGTGGGATTATTTGTGATAGCCATCGGCTCGTTCGTCATTTTTACCGCGTGGTCGTTTATTTTCGCCATCGGTCCCGAACGCGGTTATCTCGCGGAAAATATCGAACCGATCGGACAAATTCAGGCGCAGCTGCTCGGCTTGCAACAAGATGTGACTGAAATCAAAGAGACAACCGAGGTCACGGCGACGCGCGTCGCGGAATCGTCGGATTTGCAAAAGACGCAAGCGACGCGCCAAGCCGAAGGCGTTTCGATTCAAGCGGCGGCGGCGACCGCGCAAGCCAAGGGTTTCGCCGATTTGCAATCGCAATTCGCGAATCTGCAAAAGGGCAGTCTTGTGGACAATCCGCAGACACCGCAAGAATGGTACAGCAACGCGCGTTTGTATCAACTCAAAGGCGATACCGCGAACGCCATCCGAGCGTACGAAGGATATTTCCAATACGGTCTCGATTTTGTGGACCCGTATCTGGAATATAGCGATTTGCTCAAAGCGACCGAAGGCATCGCGCGCGCGCGCGCGCAAGTGGATGCCTACTATAACGCGAACAAAACCAGCCCGACGCTCGATTTGGTGTCCGCGCGTCTGCTCGACAATGCGGCGGACCGCAGCGCGCGGTACAACGCGCTCGCCGCGCGCGCGCCGCAATTCGGTCCGGTATTTTATGAACTGGGCGCGGAATACAGTCGCGCGCTCGGCGCGTCCGCCACCGCCGATTTATTGAAAAAACAAGGCGTCGCGTACACGACGCTGTTTGCGTTGGAAAAGGACGCGCAAGGTTATACGCGCTATTTCATTGACAAGGCATCCGCCGAAAAAAATCTCGCGGACGCGCAAAAAACGTTTGACGCGCTGGCGAACGCGCGCCGCGTCACCGGCAAAGTGGACGCGCTCATGTATCAGTACAACGACGGGATGCAATTCATCGTCCTGCTTGCCGAGAGCGGCGTGAAAAAAATATTGTTTGATATTGACAATCCGCAGCCCACGCGCGAAACGGGCATGGTCTCTGTCACCGGCACGCCAAACCTAACCATCGGCAAAATTCCGCTGCCCGTCGGCAAACACACGCTCTATCTGCAATACATTGACGCGAACGATACGCCCAGCGCGGTGTTTGAAAAAGAATTTAATGTGCGCCAGGTGTTTGCGACGTGGAATCAACAACCCGCCGATTTTTCGACCAACACTTTTTCCGGCGCGTTCCTCGCGGGCGTCACCGGCGCGGCGTTCGATGATTTATTCACTTGGCGCTGGAGCATTGATTCGGACGCGCTCGATCAATCGCAGTTGGGAGCAGGCATGTTTTCGATTCAAGCCAAAGGATTGCAGGCGGGCGACCACGTTTTGTATCTGCAAGCGACCTCGCAAGACGGGAGCAAAAAATATGCTGTCGAAAAAATTCCGTTTGTGGTAAAGTAAGGGCTGGAGGAGCTCTTATGAATCTTATTGTCGAACTTAAAACCGAAGACGGCAAACCGATTGCCATTCTCGTCGCCGCGCCGAAAAATTTCAAAACCGGCTCGCGCGGTTATCACGGTCAAGGCAAACTCGAAATTGACGGCAAGCGTTATCAAACCCAAGTGCAGCTAGTTGAAATCGGCAGCAAAAATTCGCCGACCGAAGAAAAATCCGCCGAGGAAGAAAAGCATGCCGCCGCGTAAATATTCGCGCGCGAGTTTGGCGTTCGTCATTGCGGCGCTCGGCGCGAGCGGACTCGGCGCGTGCAATGGCGCGCCTCCGCCCAATACGCCCAATATCGCCGCGCCGACAGTGGTCGCGTTCACGCCCGATGTGACGGATTTGCAGACGCCGACATTGCTGCCGACGGTGACTGTCGCCGCGCAAACAGCGACTCCCATCGTTATTGTCGTCACCGCGACGCCTACTTGGACGACGACGCCCGCGCCCATCACACGCCCACCGACCACGCCAGCGGTCACCGCCGCGCCCGCCGAAACCGCGACGCCTTTGCCCGAAGGCGTGCCAAACGTTTTTGTAACCGCGCTGCGCGTGGAACCCGCGCAGCCCAAAGCGACCGAGGGCGGCGTATTTTTTGTAACCTTTCAAAATACGAGCGGGCGCGACGATGGTTATAATTGGGCCGTCGAGATTTGGGATACCGAAAATGACAAGCGGCCCTTTGGCTTGACCACGCCGCAAAATTCGCCCATGCCGCAAGGCATCGTAAATCTCACTTCGACCGGCTGGACGGTCAAAGGTTTGGGCGAATGTCACGCCTATCGCGCGCGCGTCGTCGCGCGCGACGAGGATGATAATCGCGCGGCATTTATTCAACCCGATGGTAGTATTTTGTGGTTAGACTTTACCGTATGCCCCTAGAGGAGAAGACGCATGGAAATCGAAAATCTACGCAAACAAGCGCCTGACGGGAACGACCCGCTGCCGGGCAACCGCTGGTTTCGCATTGCCATCATTATATTGGGCGCGCTCGCCGTTATCGGCGTTTTGATTTTTTTGCTCATTATTCTCGGCTTTTGCGCGCCGAATCGGCAAGCGGTTGTTAATCCCACCGCGCCGCCGCCCGCGACCGCCGTCGTCATTATTGAAACGCAAGCGCCGCCCACCCTCGCGCCGGCAACAGCGACGTTGGTCATAAGCGCCAATTCCACCACCGCCGCCGCAGATACGCCCGCGCCCGTCGCGCCGACTGTGGCGCCCGCCGCGACCGATAACGCGTCCACGGCGCCGACGCTGCCCGCCGCGACCGGCAGCGCGTCCGCGGCGCCGACGCGCGTCGCGCCCACAGCGGATACCGGCGAACGTCCTGGCGCGCTCGGCAGATTGTATATTAACGCGCTGCGTTACGAGCCGCCGTATCCTGTGCGTAACGAGCCGGTCAATTTTTATGTCACCCTGTTGAATCGCGTCGGCAAAGAGCAAAATTATCCGCTGTGCGTAGAGGTTTATTTGCCCGACAAGGAGAAACCGCTCGGCACCACCGATTGCAATGTCGTAACGATTCCCACCGGCGTTTCCGAAATACCGGTCGGCTTTTGGATTGGCACCGGCATCAAGCAGTGCATTTCGCTGCGCGCGCGCGCGGTCATGCGCGAACAGGGCGGCGAAGCGCGCATTCCCTTGACCAATCTGCGCGGCAACCAAGTGTGGACCGATTTCCAAATCTGCCCATAGCGTCGCGGCAACTGTTCGTCACAGCGAGGTAACGATGAAAAAACAACGCATGCAGCTGATTGCGCGTTTGGAGGATAGCGCGCGCGAGGTTGACACCGCAATCCGCCAAATTCCCGCCGCGCAGTTGAAACGCGCGCCGCGCGCGGGCGAATGGTCTTTGCATCAAGCCATCGCTCATTTGCGCGACACCGAAGCCCAAGTCTTTGCGTATCGCGCCGCGCGCATTTTGAAAGAAACCGCGCCGCCGCTCGTCGCCAATTTCGACCAAGAAGCTTGGATGCGCGCCCACTATACGCGCGGCGAACCGATTCAAAAAATTGTTTCGGAATATCGCGCCGCGCGCCGCAAACTTGTGAAACTTTTGCGCGCGACGACGGATAAAGATTGGACGCGTTACGCCGTTCATCCTGAATACGGCAGAATTTCGCTCGAATACATCGCGCTGCACGCGTACAATCACACGCTCGAACATTTGCGACAACTGCTCGACGCGCAAGAAGAAAATCTCTTGAACGCGGCGAATGCAAGATAGCGAAAGGCGGAGCGTTGGCTAAAGTTGAAACGCAATTGAGCAACTGAAAAAAGGTTGAAAATGATCCCGCATTTTCAACTTTTTTTGTTGTATGATACCGTGGCATGAACGCGAACACATTGCAAATTCCCGAAACCGCGCGCGGTTTATCCGCCGACGAGGTGTTGCAAAAACGCGCGCAAGGGTTGGGTAATCCCCCTCCTCCGCCGACGAGCCGCACGTATACGGAAATTTTCCGCGAAAATATTTTCACCTTTATCAACGGCGTCATTTTTTTTCTCGGCGTCGCGCTCTGGCTCGTCGGGCGCCCCGTTGACGCGTTCTTGTCCGTCGGCATCATTACGTTGAACGTTCTTGTCAGCGTAACGCAGGAAATCCGCGCTAAACGCACGCTCGACCGCATTGCGCTCTTGACGCGTCCCAAAGCGACGGTTATCCGCGAGGGCGCGCCGCAGCAAGCGCTACCTGAAGAGCTCGTCGTCGGCGATATTTTGTATGTCGCGCCCGGCGACCAAATCGTCCTCGATGGCAATGTGGTCGCGGGCAAACTGATGGCGGACGAATCGCAACTCACCGGCGAATCAAACTTGATTGCAAAGCAGCGCGACGACCAAGTTTTTTCAGGCAGTTTCTGCGTGAGCGGCAGCGCGTATTACGTTGTCGCTCAAGTGGGCGCCGATAGTTTGGCGAATCAAATCACGACCGGCGCGCGCGCGTTCCGCCGCATCCTCACGCCTTTGCAAGAACAGATGGCGCTCGTCATCCGCATCATGCTGTTGATTGTGATTTATATGGAGCTGCTCATCGCGTTGAACGCGGCATTAAAAGCGCTCAATCTCGGCATCGCGCTGCAGCAATCCACTCTCATCGCCGGACTCGTGCCAAACGGTCTATTTCTTTCCATTTCGATCGCTTATGCGCTCGGCGCGGTGCGAATTATTCGTTTCGGCGTCCTCGTTCAACAAGCCAACGCGATTGAATCGCTCAGCAACGTCAATATCTTGTGTCTCGATAAAACCGGCACGCTCACGACAAATCGTTTGCAATATCACGCGCTGCATCCGCTCACGCTTTCCGAACACGCGTTGGCGGTGGCGCTCGGCGATATGCTGGCGAACACGACGACGCACAACAAAACCACCGAAGCGCTGGCGGCAAAATTCAGCGGCGTCAAACGCGCGGTCGCGGGCGAAATTCCATTTTCATCCGCCCGCAAATGGAGCGCGCTGGCGTTTCAAGACAACCGACCGCAGACCGCCGGCGACGCTGCGCCGCCCGGTATATATGCCTTGGGCGCGCCGGAAATGCTGCAACCGTATCTCGGCGCAATGGGCGCGTCAGAGACGGCGCTGCGCCAAAAGTTGGCGCTTGAAGCGCAGCAACTGGCGGAACAAGGTTTGCGCGTGCTGCTCATCGCGTATCATCCCGCCATCGCGCTGCGCGACGCGGGCGATGAATCCGTTTTGCCGCAGGGCATGACGCCGCTTGGCTTGGTGAGTTTGAGCGACGAGCTGCGCCCCGAAGCGCGCGCGGCGTTGCAAAATTTTGGCGCCGCGGGCGTGCAGCCCAAAATCATTTCGGGCGACAATCCTGAAACCGTCGCGGCATTGGCGAAACAGGCGGGCTTGCAAAATATAAAAACGGTGTCGGGGTTGGAATTGGAAAAAATGGACGACGCGCAATTCCGCGACGCGGCGTTGACGGCGACCGTGTTCGGACGCATCACACCGCAGCAAAAACAAAAATTGGTGCAGACGCTGCGCGCGCAAGGATATTATGTGGCGATGATTGGCGACGGCGTCAACGATGTCTTGTCGTTGAAACAAGCGAATCTCGGCATTGCGATGCAAAGCGGCGCGCAAGCCACGCGCGCGGTCGCGGATTTGGTGTTGATGCAAGATTCATTCGCCGCGCTCGCGCCCGCCGTTATGGAAGGACAGCGCATCGTGAATGGCATGCAAGATATTTTGAAATTATTCATGACGCGCATCGCGACTATGGCATTGGTGATTTTGTCCGCGCTAGTCATTGGCGAGTTTCCGCTGGCGCTGCGTCAAGCGTCGCTCGTCACGCTGTTTTCGGTCGGCATTCCAACCGTCTTGCTAGCCATCTGGGCGCGACCGGGCGCGGTGGGACGCGGCACGCTCGGGCAGCGTTTGTTTCATTTTACGCTGACGCCGGTGGCGGTCACGACGATTTTTTCGCTGCTGCTCTTTTACGGCGCGCTGGTCGGCGAATTTATTTTGTATTCAGGCGGCTTGGCGCCATTCGCGACTGAAATCATTCAACCCTATTACGCGCAAGCCATTCAAATCGCGCAATCCACCCTGACCGCGTTTTTGGTCCTCGTCGGTTTGCTTACGCTTATTTTTGTCGAGCCGCCGACGGAATGGTGGATGGGCGGCGATGAATTGAGCGGCGATTGGAAACCGACGTTTTTGGCAATCGGATTGGGCTGCGCTTTTGGCGCGATTATGTTTTTGAAACCCGCGCGCGAATTATTCGCCATCCACGAATTGGGCGCATGGGAAATCGCCGCCGCGATTTTGGCATCTGGCGCGTGGCTGTTTCTCGTGCGCTGGCTGTGGCGGCATCGCGTATTGGAACGGTATCTGGGCATTCAAGGATGGAACGATGTTAAGCATTGACGCGCATCTGGATTTGGCGTGGAACGCGCTGCAATGGAGCCGCGATTTAACGCAAAGCGTCTACACTTTGCGCGCGCGCGAAGCGCGGCTGGAAGGCGCGGGGCGTGGCCAAAATACGGTGAGTCTACCCGCGCTGCGGCGCGGCCGCGTGGCATTATGTTTTGGCACGGTGTTGGCGCGCGTGAATGAACGCGGCGCGCCAGAAATTGATTACCCGTCGCCCGCGCAAGCGTACGCGGCGGCGCAAGGACAGCTCGCGTATTATCACGCGCTCGCGCGGCAAAATCACGCGCGGCTCATTACTATGCGCGCGCAGCTCGACGCGCATATCGCCGAATGGGAAACGTGGGACGCGGCGCACGCGGCAGAAACCATAGACACGCCGCCGCCCGGCATCGTCATTAGCATGGAATGCGCGGACCCGATTTTGTCACCCGATCAACTGCCCGAATGGCGCGCGGCGGGCTTGCGCGTCATTGGACCAGCGCATTACGGACGCAATCGTTATGCCGGCGGCACGGGGACCGATGTCGGATTCAACGAGGCGGGCATTCAACTTTTGAACGCGCTGCAACGCAGCGGCATGATTCTCGACGTGACGCATTTGAGCGATGAAGCATTTTGGGAAGCCCTGAGTTTGCACGACGGCGCCATCATCGCCAGTCATCACAACTGCCGCGCGCTGGTACCGCATCAACGCCAATTAAGCGATGAACAAATTCACGCGTTGATTCAACGCGATGCGGTGATTGGCGCCGCGTTCGATATATGGATGTTGATTCCCGATTGGAGTTTCGGCAAGAGTCATAATCGGCAAGCGTCCATCGCCACCGTCGCGGAACACATTGATCACGTTTGCCAAATCGCGGGCGATAGTTTGCACGCGGCGATTGGTTCCGACCTTGACGGCGGTTTTGGACGCGAATCGTCGCCGTATGATTTGGATACGATTGCGGATATACAAAAACTCGCGGACGCGCTAGCCGAACGCGATTTCGACGATGACGATATCGCGAATGTGATGTATCAAAATTGGCTGCGCGTGCTGCGGCGCGCGTGGCAAGAATGAGCGCGCCATGAAAATGGATGAAAACGGAACTCGGTTCGAAAATGGGTAGAAACGGAACTCGGTTCGAAAATGGATAGAAACGGAACTCGGTTCCGTTTCTACCCTTTCATTTCATCCATTTTTTCACGCGAATTCAATTTTATCGCCCACGCGCACGACACCCGGCGCAATCACATTCGCGTAAATCCCAACGCATTCGTCATGAAACCGCGCGACCGTTCGCAGCACGGCGGGATTTTGTTTTGCGGATTCGGGGTCGAGATTGATCATCATGCAGCGCGTATCCTTTTTCGTGACGCCAACGCGCGCGTGGGCGCCGATTTGCAGCACGCGCCCGACCCATTCATCCTCAACGAACGGCTCGCCCGCCGGTTCGATGTACAGATTCGCGCGGAATTGGCGATGGTCAATCGCGCTGTTACTCTCGATCTCCAAATCGCGCAAGGACTTGAGACTAAACAACGAAACGTGCTGCGAATCAAAATTGCCGCGTTTTGTTTTTAATAAAAAAGCCGGACGTCCGAGCAGCGCGCTGATTTCCTCGCGCAATCTCCAGTCTCCAATCTCTAGTTCCTCGCCCGTCGGCGTTTGCGTCACAATCGGCGCATCCCAATCCTCCGCCGTCGGCGTGCGAACAAAGCGCGGCGCGTACAGAATCATTTTCGGTTTTTCGCGTCCCGTCATCCACGGAAAACCGTCCGTCCCCGCAAGTTCCTGCTGCACGAACGCGTAACGCCGATCGCCGACAAAACCATTCAGTGACAAGTCCGCTTCCTGAACCGCGACGCCGCGCATGGATTTTACGGGATAGAGATAAATTTGTTTGATAGTGGCGAGGGAGTGGTTCATCAGGCGAGTTCTGCAACCAACGGTTTTTGCTTTTTGAGTTCGCTCACATGCATTACAGAAAAGCCCAGAATATTGCCTTGCTCATCAACGCGTTCCATGACTGCATCATTTTCCGTCTCGCGCATATATCCTGCTTTGTCAGAAAAGAGAACTTCAATAAAGTCTCCCTCTGCGTCATACCAAATCTTTACTTTTTGCGCCATAGTTCAGCTCCTCTCTTAATTGCGTCCGTCAAGTAGGCAGTCAACACAAACGGTTCATCGGTGTACTTGACTACGACACACAGCCATTTGTCTCCAAATTGTGTCTCTGTCTGGAAGCGATAATACAATCGCGCAGTCTCATCGCTATTCGATTGTACGACGCGTTCGGGATTCGACAAAGTCTGCTCCAACTCCTGCTCCATGTTTGCCATTTCGGGATGTTGGAGAATATGCTGCAACCGCTCGGCGGTTAAGCGTATGCGCCGCCCTTGATAATCAACGAGTGTTTTCATACCGAAAAAGTTTTGCAATCATTTTCGCTTTTTCTTGCGTGCGCGGGCGCGCCGCACCGCATCTACTTCGCGCTGAATCATGCGCTCCACTTCTTCTTCTTCAGGAGGAATATCGGGCATCTGCGCGTGTACGCGATCCATTACCTCTTTTAATCGCCGTCCCGCCTCTGCGCGTTTTTGTTCCGCTGCCACGCGTTCGGCTACGCCTGTCGGTGCAGTTGCGTTGCTAACCAGTTGCTGATAATCCGCCATCGGAATAATGGCGACGACGGGGATGCCGCTTTTCTCGACGATGAGATGTTCGTCGGACGCATACGCGGACTTGATGATCGCGCCGAAATTATTTTTTGCTTGCGTAGCGGTGACGACGCGGATGGTGGGTTGTGTCTTGGGCATGGTCATTCTCCAATCGAACAGGATTGGCTAATTTTAACTAATGGTGGGCGATGGGTCAAGCGTTCAGTAGCTTTGTTTGATTGAGATTTGATTGATGGCATTTAGGGCATGCCATAGGTTGTCGTAAATATCTTCGTTTTGTGAATTTTTTAATTCAACAAAAAGTTGATTCCCAATCTGAGTAATTTGCACACGACTAAATCCCTTCCAATTCCGCCCATCTACATCTAGATCGAGTACACCTAAACCCCAAATAGCGTGCTGTCTTACATCTTCATCCTCACCTCGTATGTGATCAAGTAGTGTTGTTAGGATTTCTGGAGTTACCGTTTTCAACCTGGCCAAGACCCAAATTGCGCTTCTCCTTATTTCTTTGTTCTCATCCTGTATTGCCGCTAATAGCAACGGCATAATTCTAGGATGCAATTCTTCTAATCGCACCAATAGCCCTAATCCTGCGCTTCGAGCTTTAACATCCTCGTCTTGTGCTGACCTCAGAATTATCTCAACCTCATCTCTGCTTAAATTTTCCAACTGCTTGATACGTCCAGGGAGAGGATTATACCCAACTGACCATAGCTCCGATGAGAGTAGAGCAGATGCAGCGCTTTCTCTCAATTCCGCATGTTCATCCTGCAAAGCAGCAATCAATCCTTGTACGATTTCAGGCGCATCCTTCGCAGCGCGCGCCAAGTCTGTTGCGGCGCGACAACGCAAATGAATCTCTGCTGCGGGATTATTTAAAATTGTCAAAAGTGTCGAATGAACGATGGGCGTATCTGAAAGCACGAACGCCCCCCATGCCTCCCAATCCAAATATCTTCTCTTATTCTCAGGAACGACATTTAGCGTTTGGGCTAACTCTTTGAGAATCTCCTGTTTAGTGCTTGCCATTCGCCCGAGGACCCTCGCGACGGTATAACTCACATCGCCATCAAAGTCTTTGAGCAATGACATTAAGGTTTCCACAACTTCGGATGTTGTCACCCCTAATTGACCCAGTGCAACCACAGCATCATCTCGATCCCTTGAAGCTTTATCCTTCGTAATCTCAATCAAAGCCGATATCACCTCAGGCGAAGAGTTTCGTAGCTTACCCATTGCCCTAATTGGCATCCAAGCCATGCCCGAATTTTTATTATCCTTATTCTGCGCAAGCTCAATGAGGCAATTTGCCAATTCTGGTGTATAGCTTTCCAATTGTACTAATGCCTCGGCTGCATACCATCGCACATATCTGTCCGCATCTTTCAACGTTTTCTGCAATGCAGTAACCATTTTTGGAGAATTGTTTCCAAGTTTTCCCAGCGCTTCTGCCGCCTTTGCTCTCAAATCTCTGTTTCTTGCAGTCCACTGTCCCAATATACCCAAGGAGAATTCCGCTTCTTCATATCTATACCCCTGCTCTGTGAACATTTGAGTGGCAATCTGCATCTCCGCACGCTCATCTTGGCTCATGTGCAATGTTAGTCCCAACAAAGAATCGCCCGTTACTTCTATTCCTTGAGCTTTTAATCTCCTTCGCCAAACGAGAAAGTCTTGGGCTAGTCTTACTCTCATATTCATATCCAAATACTCCAAACCTTGGCACCAACGTGCGAGCTGCTGGTCTATCCATTCACCATCGTCTTGTAGGATTTCCACTAACGTTGTTATTAGCTCTGGCGTCGCCTGTCTAAATTCTCCTGTAACCCAAGCAGCTCTTTGTTGCAAATAAGAATCATCACTTTTCAAGGCAGTCGTAAGCATGAGAGATATATCGGAGAGATTACTTTTCAATTGTCCAAGTGCTGTTGCCGCTTCAGCATAAATGTAGCTGTTGTCCTCAAGCGCGATACGCGTCAACTCAACTGCTGCTTGACGAGTAACAGATGCTAGATTTCCAAGTGCCTTGATTGCGTCTTCTCGCACTCCATTATTCTCATCACTCATCGTGGCTACTAAACCGGCGACCACCTCCGTCGTCGGACTCAGCTCACCCAGCCATTTAGCCGCTTTACCACGCACTTCGGGGTCTTGGCTATGCAATGCTTTGATAAGCACACCGGAAACCCGATAAGAACTAATACTGTAATATTTGAGCCATTCAAGATTTCTGCTAGAAAAAACTACCTCATGCAGAGTTTCATCCGAATCAAACCGATTCGCAGAATAGCCGCTCGCGGAGAAGACCCAATCTTTGATGGATTTGCTAATCGCGCTTTGGTTGAGAAGTAGAAAGATTGATCCGATTCGATCAGTTAATGGGTCATTGTTTTTTGCATTCGTATATACTTGTATCAGCTGACCTAATAACTGGCTTGCAAATTCCTCTTCCAAGTCATTACACTCGATGAGACACCGCACCGCAAACAACAAATCCCGATGCAACACATCTTCATAGCGACTGCGCTCAAATCCCAACCGCGCGGACTCCTCCCCTTCCGCCAAAATCGCCGTGCGAATCAAATCACTGGCAAACTTTGGATCGTCCGTGCTTGCATGAGCAATTCCAAGCAGAATTGGTTCTTCCCAGCGCGGCTGATGACGGTGCGAGTAAATTCGTTGCGCGGCTTGCGCGCGGTCTTGAACCAAATACAAGCCCGCGAAATATTCTCGGAAGGTGGCGTGAACGAAACGAAAGTGATTCGGCGTATCTTGAACGAACAAACCTGTCCGCTCTTTTGCGCGCGTCCAAAAATCCTCAACGGCATTTTCTACGTCAGGATGGGCTGGTTCGAGTTTTAGTTTTAGTGCAAGAATCTCTCCAAGTCGTTTGGTAATCTGATCTTCGCTTGGGGATTCGTTTTCTAAATGCATCCAATACGCCAGTGGGGCTAGCCGAGTAATCGCTTCCCTTCGGCTGACATTTCTGCCCTTTGGTATCTGCGCTACTTGGGTCTCCCAAAATTCGAGCGATTGCTTGACAATGAGGTTATACAAAGCAACGCGGCGGTTGGGCAGGCCACCACTCCACCGATACGCCTCGGCAAGCATCCGCAACGTCAGTGGATTTTTCGCCAAGTTCTGCGCGCCGAGATTTGTCTCTAATTTTTCAGCAATTTTTGTGAATTGTTCTTGCGCGCGCTCTTTTACCGCTCGCTCTCGCGCTAGCTCTGTTTGGAATGTCTCGCCGTTTTCTTGAATCCGTTTCTTTTCGATTGCGAGATTCCAGAACTCTAGAAACTTGGCGATTTGCTCCTGTTCCAGTTCATTCAAATCAAACGCCTTGAACGCGCCGCCAAGCGCGCGTCCATAACTCGACCTGCGGCTCGTTACAATAATCTGATTGCGCCCTTGCAAACCCGCGTCGAAACTTTCAATCTGGTCAATGACATGCGCGCGGTTATCCAACACTTCATCCAGACCATCCAGCAATATCAATGCTTTGCCTTGACTCAATGCTTCTGTCAAAACTTGGTCCACTGCTTCCTTGGGCGCTGAAACATCGCTAAACGCATCGAGGATGTACTCTCGCCAAGTTCGTTTCGCACTCGCAAACGTTGCAAGACGAATGAAAATCGGCAGCCGCGCCGCGCCAAAATCCGTATCGCCATCTCGCACATTCACACCATAGTCAGGATGCTCACGCAAAGTTTTCGCAAAGTGCAGCGCGAGGTATCGCAGTATCGTCGTCTTGCCTGCCCCCGGCTCGCCCAGCAATACTGCGCGCGGAGAGTCGCGGACGATTTGTGCCAACTCTATTCGTTTCGGCGGTTCCTCTTGAGATTTGTCTTTTTTGTCCTTTTTATCTGTTTCCGCTCGAAGCTCTTTAAATGTGATAGTTACGGGAATATAAATCTCGTCGAGTTGGAGAGTAACGCGGTTCTGCGCATCAATAACACTGGGCGGTTTGACATCTTGATTCGCCCTAATCACAAACTCAAGATACTCGCGTTTTGCAGCGGCTAGTTCTTCCGGCTTGGGCTTGCGTTTGCCGTCAAAGATGATGTCTCCCATAGTCGCGCCAGCGCCAACCTTGACAACATTCGCATCTCCGCCTGCATTGATCTCATCGCCCTGAACAATCTTGTCTCCGCCAACGGCGTCTCCTTTGACGCGTACACGCGCGCGGCCGCGAATCTTCATACCGCCGTGAGTTGTTTTCTTTTTGCGGTTTTGTGGCTTGGATGGTTTCTTGCTCATGTTTCTCTGTTATTGTGAGAGGCGGCAAGTGGGTCGCAAAAATTCAACGCTCAAGCAGCTTTGCCACGTCGTCCCACAATTCGGGCATCTCTAATAACTCGGCATATTGCTTGACCCAATTTTCGATGCGCGCGCGATCCAACTTGAGATTTGCGTTAATCAATGATTGGATGTCAACCAAATCTTTGGGGCGATGGGCTATCGCTTTCAAAATGATCAAATCTTCAACAGTTGGCAGTCGAACACGCAATTTTCCTGAGCGCACAAGGCGGCTGCGTTCCACCGCTTCAATTTCAAATGGCATCGCGCCGAGTGAGATATCTACATCCACATTCGTAATCGGATGGCGCAGCATCACTAGGCGATTTCGCTCTGCAAAGCTCTCAACATCATTGATACGCGGCACAAAGCCCACTTCCTGCGCCGCGCGCAACAAGTTTGGCAAATCGTCATTGGACAGCAAAAAAACCGCGTCTACGTCCGCTGTCATACGCGGTTCACCCAAAAGGCAAACAGCTGCGCCATCAATCACTATGCCTCTTTCTTCAAACTGGACGAGGAGACTGTGCAAGGCACGCAGAGACTGTGCAAGGCACGCAGAGTCGGCGCTAATTTTTCAAGTTGACTTGGTGTTTTCATAATGTCGCTTGAGTTTCACCCAGCGTTTGCGAACGGCGACTATTTCAGGATCATCAATCGCATGTCGCAGCTTCAAGTTTTGGGCAAGTTGAAAAAGCATCTCTGCTTTTTCAATTTTCGTCCTGAGCGACATTCGCCGCAACTCTGCAAGTTGACGCCTATTGACACGCTCCCAACCCGCGCGCCATGCCTCCACTTGCTCTCGCGTCATCTTGGTCATTTCCATATCAATCATTGTACGATTTTGAACTCACGCGTCAAACACTGTGTCGGACAGTCGCGATTTGGGGCGCATTTCATTTTGGGGGCGAGATTCAAAAGCGCTTGGAAATCGCGCCAATGAGATCGCAAAGGTCTGCGGCGAATCGAAAAGATTCGCGAACGCAGACTGGTACGCCCTAACGCGCAAAGGCGCGTTTCGTGTTTTGGTTGGCGCGAATTGGATTCGCCCGCAAACTGACGCTTGATTTCCGTTTTTCGCGTTTTGCTTTATTATGGACGGCGACAATCTTGATTGCGCGCAAATCGGCGCAAGGAGCGAAACGATGGCTGCGGATAAATATCGTCACGCTGAGGATGAATATTTCAAACTGCGCGGGCAGTTTGATGCCGGTCGCATTTCGCAGGAACAATTTGATGAAAAACTGCGCGCCCTGATGCAGCAAGACGCGCAAGGGCGTTATTGGATGTTGGGCGCGGACAGCGCCAAGTGGTATTTTTATGACGGCGCGAAATGGGTGCAAGGCGACCCGTATCCGGGCGCGCCTGTGCCGCCGCCTCTCACCGCCGCGCCGCCTTTACCGCCGCCCGCCGCGTCGCTCGCGCCATCCGTCGCGCCTGCGCCGTCTATCATGCCCGCGTCGCTTCCCAAGCGCAGCTTGCCGCTCGTTCCGCTTTTGATTGGCTTGGCGGTAGTGTTAGCGTTGGGCATCGCCGCGTTCTTGATCTTTCAAAATCGCGACCGTATTTTTGTCGCGCAGTCGCCGCAGCAAATCACGCCGATTTTGCCGCCCACCATCACCCGCGCGCCCAGCCCCACCGCGCTGATATTGGTTCCGACTGTCGCTCCGCCATTGACAACTACTATCCCC